>CAZIXQ010000007.1:0-40247 GCA_964543155.1 uncultured Enterobacteriaceae bacterium | reverse complement strand
ATGTAGGCGAGCGCCGCGCGGGACTGGCCGAACCCGTGCAGGCGCACCGCGATCTTCGGGTTCGACGCGAGCTCGCGCGCGCGCTCCGGCGTGGTGACGACCATCCCCGCGTTGCCGTCCGCCGGGTGCGTCTGTCCGCCGAAGGTCACCGTGCCGCCCTCGACCACCGGCTTGAGCTTCGCGAGCCCCTCGGGCGTCGAGTGGTTGATGCCCTCGTCCCCGGCCATCGTCGCGGCGACCTTCTTGAAGTTGGCCGACGGCACCTCGAACGGCAGGGTCATGAAGCGCTTGAGGAACGCCGCGCCGTCGGCGGTCGCCTCGCGGTACTGCGCCTCGCGCCGCAGGACGACCTCGTGCTGCGCGGCCGTGGTGAACCCGTGCTTCCTCGCCACGTTCTCCGCGGTCTGCACCATGGCGTGGCGGCCGAGCGGGTCGCAGCCGAAGTTGTCGAGGACCCAGTCCTCGCTGGAACCCGTGCCGCCGGGGCCCTGCGGTGCGGGGTAGTAGAGGTGCGGGCCGTTCGACGTGCGGTCGCAGGTGATCGCGAGCGCGGTCTGCGCCATCCCGGCCTCGATCTCCTGCGCCGCGGCGAGAAGGGTGCGCACGCCGGTCGCGCACGCCTGCATCACGGTCGGCCCCCCCACGCGCGGCAGCCCGGCGAGACCGGTGAACCACGGCAGGCCGTAGAAGGAATGGTGCTGCGGGACCGAGAAGCCGAGGACGCCGTGGTCGAAGACCTCGGCCGGGATCTTCCGCCGCTCGAGCTCGCGCTTCGCGACCCACGCGCCGAACTCGATCGCGTGCAGGTGCGCGAGCGCGCCCTGCCAGCGCGCGAACGGCGTCGACCAGTACGCCCCGTAGGGGATCTGCGCCTTGTAGGTCATCCGGGAGGCTCCTTGTATACAGTATCCAGGGAAGCGCGGCGGAGCAAGGCCCGGCGGCGGGTGGGCGCCGGCGAAGTGCGGTTTCCTTGATCCATCTCAACCGGCCGGACGGTCCGATCGCGCCGGCGGCAGCGCCTCGTAGGCGGCGACGAGCGCCGGGTCGCGGCTGCGCAGGTCCTCGTGCGAGACGCGGCCGGTGCGGCGCATGTAGTCGTAGGCGAACGCGGCCGGGGCGAGGTCGAGCTTCGTTCGCACCGTCTCGTACCACTCGGTGCTCTTCACCGCGGCGGCCTGCAGGCCGTCCGAGCCCGGGCGGCGCGTGCGCTCGAACTCGGCGAGCGCGGCGGCGACGTCCGCCCCGCAGCGCTCGAAGGCGCGGAAGAGCGCGATCGAGTCCTGCATCGCGAGCCGCGTGCCCGAGCCGATGGACGGGTGCCCGGTGCGCAGCGCGTCGCCGAGCAGCACCACGTTGCCGTGGTGCCAGTTGCGGTTGCGGACGATCGCGTAGCGGAACCACTGCGACTTGTTCGAGCGCAGCGGCTCGCCGGCCAGGTCCTCGGCGAAGACGCGCTCGCAGTAGCGCAGGCTCTCGGCCTCGCTCATCGCGCCGAGCCCCGCCCTGGCGAAGGTGTCGGGGTCGGTCTCGACGAGGAACGTGCTGAGCGTCGGGCTGTAGGTGTAGGCGTGGGCGATGAGCAGCCCGTCCGCGTTCTGTCGGAAGACGAGCGAGAGCGCATCGAAGGCTCGCGGCGTGCCATACCACGCGAGCCAGTTCGGACGCAGGTCGAGCGACGGGCCAAAGTGCTCCTGCAGGAGTCCGCGCACCGTGCTGTTCGCGCCGTCTGCGGCGACGACGAGGTCGTGCCCGACGAGCGCGCCGAGGTCGGTCACGCGGCGCCCGAACTCGATCGTCACCCCCGACTCGCGGCAGTGGCGCTGCAACGTGCGCAGGAGATCCAGCCGCGCCATGCGGTAGAAGGTGTTGTTCGCGAGGATCACCTCCTCGCCGCGATGCACGATGCGCATGCGGTCGAAGACCACCTGCCCCTCGGTGAGCGCGACGTGCAGGGCCGGGTCCACGTCCTTCACGAAGTTGAGCGCGACGTCGGAGAGGACGACGCCCCACCCGTAGGTCGCGCCCTCCGGGTCGCGCTCGATCACCCGGACCTCGTGCGCCGGGTCGTGCCGCTTCATCAGCGACGCGAAGAAGAGGCCGGCGGGCCCGCCGCCGATGACCGCGATCTTCATGGGCGTGCGGCCTTCTCGGCAGCGAGCTTCGCGGTGATCTCCTCGCGCAGGGTGCGCTTCAGGATCTTCCCGGCCGGGCTCAGCGGGAACTCCGACCGCAGCTCGAGGCGCTCGGGCAGCTTGAAGCTCGCGATCTTCTGCGCCCGCAGGAACGCGATCAGCTCGTCGAAGGTGAGCGTCTCGCCCGGCTTCGGGATCACGAACGCGCACGCCTTCTCGCCGAAGACCTCGTCGGGCATCGCGACGAGCGTCACCGTCTTCACCTTGGGGTGGGCGAAGATGTAGTTCTCGATCTCGTCGCAGCTGATCTTCTCGCCGCCGCGGTTGATGAGGTCCTTGCGGCGGCCCTCGGTGTAGAGGTGCCGGCCGCGCTTGCGGACGATGTCCCCCATGCGGTAGAAGCCGTCGGCGGTGAACGCCTCCTTGTTCTTCTCCGCGTTGTTGTAGTAGCCGCGGATCGTGTAGGGCCCGCGGGTCAGCAGCTCGCCGGGCTCGCCGTCGGGCACTTCGCGGTCCTGGTCGTCCACCACCTTGATCTCGTCGTCGGGCGAGACCGGCGCGCCGGAGCTGTGCAGCAGCGCCTCCTCGCTGTCGTCGAGGCGCACGATGTTGATCAGGCCCTCGGCGGTGCCGTAGATCTCCTGCGGCGTGGCGCCGAGCTCGTCGCGCACGCGGCTCCGCAGCTCGGGCGCGAGCCGTGCGCCGCCGTTCTGGATCGCCTCGAGCGAGGAGATGTCATGCCGCTTCGGCGCCGGCGAGTTCAGCCAGTTGGCGACCAGCGGCACCGCGGCGGCGATGACGGTCACGCGCTCGCGCGCGACGATCGGGAACACCGTCTCGGCCTCCGGGGAGGGCGCGAGGACGACCTTCCCGCCGCAGGCGAGCGTCCCCATGAACCCGGGCGAGGCGAGGTTGTAGTTGTGGGCGAGCGGCAGGACGGCCATGAACACCGTGCGATCCGAGAACCCCGCGGCGCGCGCGCACTGCTCGGCGTTGTAGAGGTAGTCGTCGTGGGTGCGCGGGATGAGCTTCGGCAGCGCGGTCGTGCCGCCGGAGAGCAGCATCAGCGCAACTTCGCCCGGGTCCGGGCGCAGGCGCTCGAGCGTCGCGCGCACCTCGGCCGCGTCGGCCGGCGCGGCGAGCATCGGCCCGAGCGCGGTCTGGCCCGGTCGCGCCTCGCCCGCCACGAAGACGTGCTTCAGCGTCGGGCAATCCGGCTTGATCTCGTCGGCCATCGCCGGGAAGTCGAAGTTGCCGAACACCCCCGGGATGAACCAGCCGACCGCCCCCGCCCCGTGCACGAAGTGGCGGATCTCGGTGTGGCGGTGCGCTCGCATCGCCATCACCGGGATCACGCCGATCTTCGCGAGCGCGTAGTAGACGCAGAGGAACTCCGGGATGTTCGGGAGCTGCATCACCACCCGGTCGAGCGGCTTCAGGCCCGACTGCGCGAGGCGATGCGCCAGCCGGTCGATGCGCGCCCCGAGCTCGCGGTAGGTGAGCCGCTCGTCGCCGGAGACGAGCGCCTCGCGGTCGGCCCAGCGCGCGATCGACTGGTCGAGATGCTCGCCGATCGTGACGCCGCGCCAGTAGCCGCGCTCGCGGTAGCGGCGCGCGAGGTCATCGGGCCAGGGTACGCAGCCTTGCAGCATGGCGGCCTCCGGAAGGGAGTTGGAAGTATGGTCCGGGCGCCGGGCCGCTGGCAATCCTCGGCGGGTGCCCCGCTTTGTTGATCCATCTCAAGTCGGCCCGATGTCCGTGCGGCCTAGGATTTCCGGTCGAAACTCCGCAGGCCGGAGACCACCATGTCCCAGCGACCGGGCGAAGCCGAGCTTCCCCACCTCTTCAGGCCGGGGCGCATCGGCAGGTTCGCGACGCGCAACCTGATCAAGTACGGCGCCTGCTGCGTCTCCAACTACAACGGGCGCGACGGCACGATCACGCCGCGCGAGCTCGCGCGCATGCGCGTGATCGCGAACACCGGCTGCGGGATGATCACCAACCAGGGCGCCTACCCCGACCCGCGCGGCGAGGGCAAGGCCTACTTCCGCCAGGTCGCGATCTTCGACGACCGGTTCCTGCCCGAGTTCGAGACGATCGCGCGCTACATCCACGACGGCGGCGCGATCGCGATCCAGCAGATCCTGCACGCCGGGCGCTACGGCGGCATCGACCTCGGCTACTGCGTCCAGCCCTCGGTGGTCCCGCAGACGCTGCCGCACTTCCGGCCGCCGCGCGAGATGACGAAGGACGACATCCGGCAGTGCGTGCGCGAGCATGCCGAGGCCGCCAGGCGCTCGATCAGGGCGGGCTTCGACGGCACCGAGGTCACGAGCTTCATGGGCTACCTGCTCGCGAACTTCAACTCGAAGTTCACCAACCAGCGCACCGACGAGTACGGCGGCTCGATCCGCAACCGCGGCCGCTTCATGCGCGAGCTGATCGACGGCATGAAGCAGGCCACTCCCGACAACCCCCTGGTCATCCGGCTCAACGGCGCGGAGCTCATGGACAACTGGGGCGGCAACGACGAGGACGAGTGCTTCGAGCTCATGGCCCAGGCCGTGGAGTGCGGCGTGGACATGATCAGCGTGACGGTCGGCTGGCAGGAGGCGCCCGAGTCCTCGATCGGCCGCGACATCCCGCCCGGGCACTGGAACCACCTCGCCGCGCGCGCGAAAAGGACGTTTCCGAACACCCTCATCGCGTTCGGCAACCGCCTGCCCGACGCCGGCATGGCGAACGACTGCATCGCGAAGGGCGAGTTCGACTTCTGGGAGGTGTGCCGGCCGCTGCTCGCCGACCCGGAGATGGTGCACAAGGTCGCCGCGGGGCGGCAGGACGAGGTCCGCCGCTGCATCGGCTCGCTCAACTGCCTCTCGCGCCTGTTCCGCGACCTGCCCTACACCTGCACGATGAACCCGGCGCTCGGGCACGAAATCGAGCCCGAGTACGCGATCACGCCGGCGACGGTGAAGAAGAAGGTGATGGTGATCGGCGCCGGGCCCGCGGGCATGGAGTGCGCGATCACCGCGGCCAAGCGCGGCCACTCGGTCACCGTGTTCGAGAAGTCGGACCGCATCGGCGGCAGCCTCCTCGGCTACGCGACGCACGATCTCGCGCGCCCCGACGACCTGATGAGCGTCATCCGCCACTACGAGGTGATGGCGCGCAAGCTCGGCGTCGAGGTCAGGTTCAACACCGAGGCGCACGCGAAGTTCATGCGCTCGATGCTGCACCAGTACGACGCGTGCGTCGTCGCCGCCGGCGCGCGGATCGACATGACCGCCTACGGGCGGCTCGAGGGCCGCGAGCGCCTCGTCGACGCCCTCGACCTCGCGCAGGGCAAGGTGCGGGCCGGCAAGCGCACCGTGATCCTGGGCGGCGGCAAGATCGGCCTCGTCGTCGCCGAGTCGCTCCGCAAGGGCGCAGCGGAGGTCACGATCGTCGAGGCGGAGAAGCGCATCGCCGGCGACGTGATGCCGTCGTTCAAGTGGCGCCACTCGGCGTGGATCGAGGAGCTGGAGATCCGCACCCTCGTCTCCTCGCGCGTCACGCGCGTGACGGCCGAGGGCGTGCATGTGGTGAACGGCAAGGGCGAGACCTTCGTCCCGGCCGACACCGTGATCGCCGCCGGCCCGCGCAAGTCGAATCAGGAGCTGTTCCGCGACTTCGAATGGATGATCGACGAGCTGCACGGGTGCGGCGACGCGATCATGCCGCGCGGCATCGACGCGGCGATCCAGGAGGGCTACCGCCTCGGTGTGCGGATCTGAGCAGCGGCGCGCGCCATGACAACATTTGACAGTCCCGCAGGGCCGGGCGGGCCGACGCCGGGAACCCGCGCCGGCCCGAACGATCAGAGTCCGGTGAACCCGTTCTTCTGCGTCGCCGACTGGCAGGACTGGGCGATCCGGCACCGCGCCGCCTTCGACGCGCTCGCGCCTGGCGCCCGCATCGGGCAGGTGCGCCGCGGGGAGGTGTCACGCGTCGGCGGGGAGCTGCTCGTCATCGAGGCCGCGGCGGAGGGCCCGCGCGTGCGCCTCGAGCGCTACGCGGGGATGGCGCGCTGCAACGTGCATCTCCTCTTCGTCGGCGCGGACGACGCGTGGCGCGAGCTCCTCGCGGCCGGCCCCGGGACCGCGCGCCGCCTGACGCGCGAGCGCAAGCTCCAGCTGTACGTGATGAAGAGCCGCGCCGAGATCGAGGCGGCGCGCCTCGACGACTTCCTCGATCGGCTCGACCTCGTCCACCCGAAGCACTGACGTGTTCGCCGCCGCCGCCGCGATCGAGGACGTTCGCGCCTGGCAGCGGCTGATCGACGACTACGCGCCGCTCTTCGCGTCCCTCGCCGAGGGGGCGGGCGTCGGGCTGGCGCCGCGCTTCTTCGCCGACGCGGCCGGCGCGCGCCGCGCTGCGGCGATGCCGTCGACGCCGCCCCTCCCGATGCTCGAATGGCGCAAGCGCGACGGACAGATGCACGCCCGGGCGGGAACCTACCGCGGCCTGGATGGCCTCGGGGTCGATCTCCTCTTCCTCGCCGGGGACGGCGCGCTCGAGGCCGTCCTCGCGCGCGCCGAGCACCCGCTGGGCGAGATGAAGCGCCAGCTCCGCGCCGCGCGCATCCAGTTCTTCGTGCTGCGCACGAAGCGCGAGCTCGCCGACCTCGGCTACGAGGACTTCGTCGAGGCGCTCGGGCTGCCCTTTCTGGGCGCGTGCCGGTGATTTTCACGAACCCGGCCGGCGCCCCCGAGCTCGCGTGCGACGAGTGCGGCTGCCGCTGGTTCGACCGGATGACCGGCGCCTGCTACGAGTGCGGTGCCGAGGTCACGACCGCGGCGCGGAAGGCGTTCGAGGCGGCGCTCGCCGCTTTCGCCGCCTCACGCGCGGCCGCGCACGATCGCGGTGACGAGCGTCGCGATGAAGACGGCGAGCGCCAGCGCGCTCAAGGTCCCGCCGGCGGCGCGCACTGACGGCAGGGCGAGGAGGTCCCCGGCGACGCGCTCGGCGACCGAGAGGTGCAGGAGCGCGAGCGGCACGTAGAAGCTCCAGTGGTAGCGCACGTTCGCGCGCGCGACCGCGGGCACGATCACCGGCGCGTGCCCGAACACCATCGAGAACACGAAGCCGAGCAGGATCGCGTGCGCCGCGGCGTCCCATGCGAAGCTCGCGTACGCCGCGCCCGGCCCGAGGAGCAGCAGAGCGCCGACCCCGAGCCAGACGTAGCCCGAGAGCAGGCAGCGGCCGATGTAGCCGGTCAGCCCGGTCTCGCGCGCGGTGCGGCGCGCGATGTCCTGCAGGACGAGCCACGCGGTCAGCGCGACCAGCGCTGCGCCAAAGAGCCGCCACCCGGCCTCCGGCGCGACGAGCGCAAGCGCGCAGGCCGCGAGCACCGCGGCGACGATCGCGCCGAACGCGACCTGGCGCGCGCGCGACGGGCGCATCAGCCGCGTCAGCTCGAGCCGCTCGCCGGCGATGGTCAGCACCAGGAACGCGATCCACCACGGCACCAGCGCCGGAAAGCCCGCGCCCGCGAGCCACGCGACGTTGCCGATCGCCCACGATCCGGCGCCGAGCGCGAGGGTGACGGTGAAGAGCGCGACGTTGCGCGCGGCCAGCCGCACCGAGGCGGCGGTCAGGACGAGACTCGCGACGAGCGCGAGCGCTTGCGCCACCCGCGGCGCGTCGAGCGCGACGAGCGCCACGCCGCCGAGCCCCGCCGCGAGCGGCGCCGCATAGGCCCAGCGCGCACCGAGCGCGACCGCGCGCTCGAGCGAGATCACCGTGCCGAAGAACGCGCCGATCATCAGCGGCCCGTGCCAGGCCGCGGCCGCCCCGGGCAGGAGCGCGTGGCCACCGAGCCGCGCGAGCCCGCCGGCGACGCCGGCGACGAGGGCGACAATGCCGAGCGCGAGCAGCGGCAGGCGGACGGCGAGACCGTAGCCGCCGGTCGGCCCGCTCACCATCCGAACTTCGCGCGCGCCGCCTCCGACATCCGGTCGGGCGTCCACGGCGGATCCCACACGAGTGCGACGTCGACCTTTCCCGCACCCGGCGCGGCGGCGCGGATCGCGCTCACCGCGTTGTCCACGATCACGTCCCCGAGGGGGCAGGCGGGCGAAGTCATCGTGAGCGCGACGCGCACGTCCGCGCCCAGGACACTAACCGCATAGACGAGGCCGAGGTCCACGACATTCATCCCGACCTCGGGATCGTTGACGGTGCGCAGCGCGCCCCAAACGGCGTCATCGGTCGGCGGTTCCATGCGTCGCTCCTTTCGGGGCCCAAGGATGGCACACTCGGGTGGCACGCCCATGCTCCCGCTCCTCGCGCTCCTCGCCCTCGTCGGCATCGCGGGCACGATCGCCGCGCCGCTCGTCGCCGACGCAGCGCCGCCCGCACGCGTGCACCTGACCTTCGCCATCGGCATCGCGCCGCTCATCCTCGCCGCACTCGGCTACTTCGTGCCGGTGCTCACCCGGAGCGCGGCTGCGCCGACCGCCGTCCTCCTCGCGCCCTTCGTCGCGCTCGCGGGCGGCGTGGTGGCGGTGGCGTACTTCGCCGCGCCCGAGGCCTGGCCGCTCGCCTATGCGGTCGCTGCGTTGCTCGCGCTCGCCGCCGCGGGCATCGTGCTCGCCTGGAGCCGCGCCCGTGCGCGCGGGTCGCTCGGCACGCCGCATCCCTGCATCCGCTGGTACGTTGCGGCGCTCGCCTGCCTCGCCGCCGGGCTCGCGGCGATCCTCGCGATGCCGTTCGCCCCGGAGCACTACGTCGCCCTCAAGCGCCTGCACCTGCACCTCAACCTGCTCGGCTTCGTCGGCCTCACCGCGATCGGCACGCTGCAGGTGCTGCTGCCCACGGCCGCGGGCGCGGCGGACCCGCGCGCGGCGGCGCGGCTCGACGCCGACCTCAAGTGGGCGCTGGCGGGCACGGTGCTGATCGCGGCGGGATCGGCCTGGCTCCCGCTCGCCGCCGCGCTCGGCCTCTTCTTCTGGCTCAGCCTCGCGATCCGGCTCCTGCGCGACTGGCTCGCGCTCTATCCGGCGCGGGTCGCCGCCTGGCACGGCGCGGCGCCGTCGCTCGCCGGCGCGGCCGCCGGGTTCACGCTCGTCCTCGTGCTCGGCGCGCTGCACGGCGGCGGCACGCTCGCTGCGCGCGACGCGGTGCTCGCGTTCATCCTCGCGTTCCTGCTCCCGCTCGTCACCGGCGCGGTAACGCAGCTGCTGCCGGTGTGGTGGCGTCCCGGGGCGCAGACTCCCTGGCACGAGGCCGTCCGCGCCGCCCTCGGTCTCTACGCGGGACTGCGCGCCGCCCTCTTCGTCGCCGGCGGCACGCTGGTCGCGTTCGGCGTTCCGGCCGGGGCGGCGCTGGCGGCGCTCGGCCTCGCGCTCTTCGTCGCGCAGGGCGTGCGCGCGATCGCCCTCATGCGGGCGTAGCCGGCGCGCGCGCGAGCTCGGCGCGATAGAAGCGCGCGGCGAGCACCAGATTGCGGAACTGCACGAGCGCGCTCGCGCCGAGCGCGCTCGCCGCGACGTAGACGAGCGGCTGCGGCCACAGCGCGGCGGCCGCCAGCAGCACCACCGCCACGAGGTGCACGCGCACGTGCAGCTGCTGCGGCGAGTCGCCGAGAAACTTCTTCATGTGCGGCGCGCCCTTCGGGCCGATCGACGCCTGCAGGTGGAACCAGCCGAGGAACGGCACGATCTTGTAGAGCATCCCCGCGATCACCGACACCGCGCCGCCCGCGATCGCCAGCACGCCGATCAGGAGATCGAGCGACTCGGGCGCGTCGGGCCGCACCGCGCGCACGCACCACACCGCGGCTGCGAGCGCGATCGACGCCATGCCGAGCTGCCAGAAGGCGAGCGTCGCGTCGGGCACGCGCCGCCGGCGCTGGAACTGCAGCACGAGCGTCGTGACGGCAAAGGCGATGTACCCGCCGGCGAGCAGCACGGTGAGGGTCGCCGCGAGCCCGGGCACTTCGCCGTGCCAGACGGCGACCGACCACGCCGCGAGCAGCGCGAACACCGCGACCGCGAACCCGCGCGCCAGCGGCTGCGGATACGGCGGGGTCATCTGGAACATCGGCACGACCTGGTAGGCGACGCCGGCGACGAGGAGCCCGGTCCAGCCGGCGAGTCCCCAGGCCGGATGCAGTTCGCGCAGCGCGAAGCTCGGGGGCGCGACGCCCCAGCCGTGCATCGCGGCGAGCACGAGCCCGAGCCCCACCGTGATCGCGAGCGCGGCGGTGGCGAGCGTCATCCCGACGACCGTCGCGCTGCGCACCGCGACGCGCGCCAGCGCCGCGGCGATCGCGACGAGAAACACGGCGAACGCCCCCCCGAGCGTCCACGCGGCGAGCCGCGTCGCGAGCGGCTGCCCGAACGCGAATCCGATCGCGAGCGCCGCCGCGCCGGCGACGAGCAGCGCGTGCGCGGCACGCGCCACGAGCCGCGCTGCGGGAACCGGCGCGCCGGCGAGCACCGGCAGGATCTGGAGCATCGCGCCGAGCATGACCATCGCCATGTACCCGAGCGTGACGAGGTGCGTGGCCGCGAGCGCGGCGGGCGTCGCGCGCGCATGGAAGGTGTCGGCGCCGCTCCACGCGACCAGCGCGGCGGCGGCAAAGAGGAACAGCGGCGCGGTGAGGAAGAATCGGAACGGCACCGCGATCGGCGGCGCCTGCTCGAGCTTGAGGCCGGGGTGGTGCATCGGCCGCGACGCGGCGCCGCCCGGCGCGGCGCTCTAGTGGGCAAGCGCGGCGAGCAGGCTCCCGGCCTCGCCGCCGAGCTTCTCGTCCATGAGCGCGTACAGGACCTGCTCCTCCTTCATGTTGTGCTGCTGCATGAGGAGATTCAGCGTCTCGGCGAGGCCGAGGAACTCGTCGGCGTCGCGCGCGGCCGCGGCCGCGGCGAGGCGCTCGAAGAGCTCGCGCATCTCCGCGTGCTCCATGCGCATCACCTCGGTCGGCCCGGCGCTCATCCCGGTGTGGTTCTCGAACGCCGGGAAGAGCGTCTCCTCCTCGACCTTGAAGTGGCGCTCCATCGCGGCGCGGAAGGCGGCGAACTCGGCGGAGGCGCGCGTCCAGTCGCCGCTCGCGGCCGCGCCTTCGGCCGCGGCGAAGCGCTCGTCGCAGGCGCGGTGATCGCCCGTCATGGTGGCGCTGATGCTGGACATGCTTCCTCCCGGGCGTGGTGCCGGCTGCGGCGATTGTTTCCGAGCGGGCCGCCGCCGGACTTTGATGCGCGTTAAGCGCCGGGCCCTGCGCGCCGACCGGCGCGCGCGGCGTGATTCGGGCTAAACGGCTACCACCCCGGCTTCACCGCGGGTCCGGAAGGGCCTTTGCCCCGCACCGGCATCGCCGGCAGCGCGAACCCCTGGTTGTAGGCCGCGCGGGTGATGAGCGTGATCTTGAGCTGCCAGCCGCCCGCAACCGCGAGGACGCCGGCGGCCGCGGCGAGCCCGGTGGCGGCCGGCCCGGCCGGAACCACCGACGCCGCCACCGCAAGCACCGCGGGCACCCAGGTCCCGAAGCGGTCGAACGCCAACCGCCCGGTGTCGAGCGCCGCGAGCGCCCGCACCGGCGCCTCGAGGCGCATCCTGTAGCGGCGCCAGGCGACGGTACGGACGAGGAGAGCCGCGGCGAGCGCGAGCGCCGGCCAGCGCACCGGCAGCGCGACCGCGAGCGCGGCGAGCAGCCCGACGAGCAGCCCCGCGCCTTCGGCGAGGCCGGTGATCACGATGAGCGGAATGACGCGCGGCTCCCGCCACGCGGGAATGCCCTTGGCCGCCTGCAGGATGCGCGCCTGGCAGTAGAGATAGGCGGCCGCGAGGAGCGCGGTCGGCCAGACGAGCCAGGCGGTCTGCCACCACGCGGCGGCCAACCCGCAGCCGAAGAGGAACGGCGCGACGAGCGCCTCGCGCGTCATCCAGGACGCCCCCGGGTGCAGCACGACGTTGGCCGCGCGGAAGTGCCGGCCGATCTCGAGGAAGACGCAGAACAGGCCGAGGGCGACGAACGCGAGCCCGACGAGCGCGAACGGACGGTACGCGATGCCCAGGGCGTAGGGGAGCGCGCCGGCGATCAGCAATCCGGTCCCGCTGCCGCCGCCGATGAAGTTGCCCGCCGCGCGCAGGTCCCAGTTCGACTGGAGCCAGGGCGCGATGCGGCCGGCGGTCGGCTCCGGCAGGCTCATTGGCTTCCCCTGGCGCTGAAGGGCGCCAAGGATTCGCGCAAGACGGGGGAGGGGCCCTGCCTTTCCTCCCGGGGGTGGCCCGGCGCGCTCATTTGCGGTCCCAGATGTAATAGATGCCCGGGTTGGTGCCGAGCGCCTCGTGCATGCGGAACCAGTGGTTCTCGGCCAGCAGCTCGGCGACGTTCGAGTTCGGGTCCTCGAGGTCGCCGAACGCGTAGGTCTGCGTGATGCACGAGTTCACGCAGGCCGGCGTCGCCTCGGGGTCGACGCCCGGCTTGAGCCCGCGCGCGAGCCCGGCGTCGATGCGATCGACGCAGAAGGTGCACTTGTTCGCGACCGCCATCCGTTGCGGTTCGAAGCGCGCGGCTTCGGTCTCGGTCGGCGAATCGCCGTAGGCGAAGCGCTTCCGGTGGTTGATGTGTCGCGCCTGGTAAGGGCACGCGACCGCGCAGTAGCCGCAGCCGATGCACAGGTCGTAGTCCATCGTGACCAGCCCGTCGGCGCGCCTGCGCGTCGCGGTCGTGGGGCACACCGGCACGCACGGCGGGTCGGCGCAGTGCATGCAGCCGACCGGCACGAACGTGCGGCGCACGTCCGGGTACTCGCCCGCCTCCAGGTCGAGCACCTGCCGCCACTGCGTGCCCGGCGGGGTCGCGTTCGTCTGCTTGCAGGCGGCGGTGCACGTCTGGCAGCCGATGCACCGGCGCAGGTCCACGGTCATCGCCCAGCGGGTCATGCCTCGAACTCCGTCCCGCGTTGCCCGAGGTTCATGCCGCCGAACTCAGCTTCCTGATGCCCACGCGCACGAGGTCCGCCGCCGAGCCGGTCGCGTCGGTGAGATCGAGCGACATCGGCACGAGCGCGTTCATGCTCGGGGCGTGCATGTCCTTCGCATAGGGCTGCGCCCACTGGTCGAACTGGCCGATCATGAGCAGCGTGTCGGGGCGGATGCCCTGCCGCAGGATCGCCGGCCCGCGCGTCGTGCTCAGGTAGGAGCGCACCTCCACCGCATCGCCCTCCTCGATCCCGAGCGCCCGCGCGGTGCCGGTATTGATGACCACCCCGCGGTGGCCGCGCAGGTTGCCCGCGACCTCGTCCATCAGCTGGATGCCGACGTTCGCGCCCCACGCGTACTGCATGCTGCGCGAGGTGAGGAGCCAGAACGGGTAGTCGGCGATCGCGCCGTGCTTCGCCGCGTCCTTCTCCCAGATCCCGGGAAAGTCCTTGATCGCGGGCAGGGCCTGGTACTCGGTGAGCTGCGTGTCCCACCACCGGATGTCGACCTCGTGCAGGCGCAGCCCGAGCTCCTGCCCGACGCGAAACAGGCGCTCCTGGTAGGGCATCTCGAAGCGGATGCCCTGCCTGCGCAGCTCCGGGAACAGATACCACGTGAGCCGCGGGATCGGCCGCGTGCGGTAGCCGTGCTCCCGGAACCACTCGAGGCCGTCGGCTGCCTTTCCGTCGGTGACCTCCGCGCTCGCCGCGCGGCACACGTGATCCCAGATCGTGGCCGCGTCGTGCCTTGTCCCCGGGTCGAGGCTGAAGTCCCAGCCGCTGCCGGCGAGCGGCGCGCCCGCCGCGCCCCGGTTGATCGCGCCGTTGTACTTCTCGAGGAGCCCGGTGCGCGCGGCGAGCTCGGTCGCGATGTCGGTCATGTCGCGCGCCTCGCCGCGCGGCGCGACCGCCGGCTGGCGCAGCGCGAAGCCCTCGTGGTCCCAGAACGACTCGACGAACTTGGTGCCGCCGATGCGCAGCAGCTGCGTCGATTCGATGTCGGTCGCCTCGGGCAGCAGCACGTCGGCCATCCAGTTCGTCTCGTCGATCGTGTACGCGAACGCGACCGTGAACGGGAACTCGGCGACGCGCTCGGAGATGCCGCGCGTGTCCCAGAACGAGACCGAGGGGTTGGTCCGGTAGACGAACCAGAGGTCGGGCGCGGTGACCACCGGCCAGTTCTCGGGCGATTGCTTGCGGAACATCCACGCGAGGTGGGTCGGTCCGAGCGCCTGGCTCCACGGCGAGTTCGCCGACAGCGGCACGAGCGTCGCGTGCGCGTTGCGCACCTTCGGCTGGCGCTGCCAGCTCGCCTTGCCGGTCGGGTTCATCGGGAAGTTCATGAACCCGTCCGGCCCGCGCGAGACGCTCGCCTGGCGCGAGGTCGCCGGCCGGTTCAGGCGCACCGTCGTGCCGAGCGTGCCGCCGGGCACCTCGAGCGCGCCGACGAGGCACGCGAGCAGCGTGCGCGCGTAGCACGCCTCGTAGCCGCCCCACCCGTTCGTGACGGTCTTGCCGAGCGCGATCGCGACCGGGCGCAGGGGCAGCGTCTCGCCCTCGATCTCGATCGTCGCGCCGACCTGCGCGTGCTCGAGATACTCGGCCGCGATGCGCCGGATCGTGCCCGGCCTGATGTCGCAGACGGTCTCGGCCCACTCGGGCGTGTACGGCGCGACGTGCTCGACGAGCTGCGCGAACGCCGTCGTGACCTCGATGCCCTGGTGCGGCCACTCTTTCCCGTCGGCGCCGACCTCGAGCGCGTCGAGCGCGAAGCGCCCCTCGAGCGCCGGCTCGGTGTCGGGGGTGTCGAAGGCCACGGCGGCGTTGCGCCGCGTGTCCCACAGCAGCGGCTTGCGCGTGGCCGGATCGCGCAGGAAGAACCCGTTCGGCCCGATGAGATAGGGCGAGCCGGTGTGGTGCCGCAGGAAGAAGAGGTCGAGCCGCTCGCGCGGCTGCTCGCGCAGCAGCACGTGGATCATGCCGAACAGGAACGCCGGGTCGGTCTTCGGCTTGACCGGGATCCACTCGGCGGAGGCCGCGCCGGTGATCGAGAGATGCGGCTCGATCTGCACGCGCTTCAGCCCGCGCACCCGCGCGGCGGCATGCCGCCACGCGCCCGCCACGCCGCCCGAGGCCTCGGTGTTGGCGCCGAACGAGAGCACGTAGCGCGTCGTCGGCGTGTCGGGGCACACGGTGAACGCGCGGTGCCAGAGCTCCCCGTACAGGTGCTCCGAGTGGTAGCACTTGACCCCCTGCCCGCTGCCGAAGCTGAAGTCCACCGCGCCCCACGCGGCGAGGAACGCGGGGAACGTCCCCATGTAGTAGGTCGGCGTCCCGCCGCCGCCGAAGCTCGCCGCGACGCGCGGATAGCCCGCTTCGTCGGTGAGGCCTCTGGCGCGGATCTCGTTCAGCTTGCCGGCGACGATGTCGAACGCCTCGTCCCACGAGATCGGCACGAAGCCCGGGTCCTCGCCGCGTCCCTTCTTCGGATTGGTGCGCTTCATCGGACGCAGGCAGCGGTTCGGGTTGTACGTCTTCTGCACGATCCCGAACGCCTTCACGCAGCACTTGCCGCCGCCCGGGTGGACTTCGGCGGCGGCGAAGTTCGGCTCGACCTCGGTCGCGACGCCGTCGACGACCTTCACGGTGAGCAGATCGGGCCCCGCCACGCACTGGTAGCAGTACTCGGGGACCTTCTTCACCGTCGCCGCCATCGCCATCGCCTAGGCCCCGCGCACCTTCGCCGCCTTCGCGGCCACGCGCGCGCGCAGCTTCTCGACCTCGACGACGAAGCGGCCGTGCTCCCCGCGGCTCACCTCCTCGGCGCCGTCGCGCGCGAGGAGCTCGAAGGCGACCTTGCGCCCCTCGACCGCCTTCACCGTGACGGTGATGTCGACGCTCATCCCGAGCAGCGTCGCGCCGCCGTGGGTGAGGCTGATCCCGGTGCCGACCGAGTCCTCGCCGGGATCGCAGTGCGCGAGCAGGAACTCGCGGCACGCGATCTCGAAGTCGCGCACCAGCTCGGGCGTCGCGTACACGCGCAGGTCCTCGCCGAGGAAGTCGATCGTGCGCGGCTTGTCGATCGTGATGCGGCGCGTCGCGGTGAGGCCGGGCTTGAGGGTGTCCTTCATCGTTCCTCCGGGCAAGCGGCGATCTTACTCGCTGGAAATGGCCGCCGCAGGGCGCGCGGTCCGGCACAGTCTACAAGGGCCGTCCGCGCCGAACTCTTGATCCAGGCTAAAGCAGGGGGCCCGGTCCGGCCTAGCATCGCCCGGATGGAGGAGCCCGGGAGCCTCGAGCCGATCGAGCGCGCGAGCCGCGACGAGCTGGCGGACCTGCAGCTCGCGCGCATGCGCCGCTCGCTCGCGCACGCCTACGCGCGCGTGCCGCACTACCGCGCGGCGTTCGACGGCGCCGGCGTGCGCCCGGAGGACCTGCGCGCGCTCGCCGACCTCGCCCGCTTCCCCTTCACCACCAAGCAGGACCTGCGCGCGAACTACCCGTTCGGCATGTTCGCGGTGCCCATGGCCGAGGTGGTGCGGATCCACGCCTCGAGCGGCACGACCGGCAAGCCGACCGTCGTCGGCTACACCCGCGGCGACCTCGACGTGTGGGCCGCCGTGATGGCCCGCACGATGCGCGCCGCCGGCGTGCGCTCGACCGACCTCGTCCACAACGCGCTCGGCTATGGCCTGTTCACCGGCGGCCTCGGGTTCCACTGCGGCGCCGAGCGGCTCGGCGCGACGGTGGTGCCGGTGTCGGGCGGCCAGACCGAGCGCCAGGTGCAGCTCATCCTCGACCTCGAGCCCGACGCGATCGTCTCGACGCCTTCCTACATGCTCGCGATCGCCGACGAATTCGAGCGCCAGGGCGTCGACCCGCGCTCGAGTCGGCTGCGCGTCGCGCTGCTCGGCGCCGAGCCCTGGACGAACGAGATGCGGCGCGCGATCGAGGGCCACTTCGACCTCGACGCGGTCGAGTGCTACGGGCTCTCGGAGGTGATCGGTCCGGGCGTCGCGGCCGAGTGCGCCGAGTCGAAGGACGGCTGCCACGTCTGGGAGGATCACTTCTATCCCGAGATCATCGACCCGGTGTCGGGCCGCGTGCTGCCCGACGGCGAGTTCGGCGAGCTCGTCCTGACCTCGCTCACGAAGGAAGCCCTGCCGGTCGTGCGCTACCGCACGCGCGACCTCACGCGCCTGCTCCCCGGCACCGCGCGCCCCGCGATGCGGCGCATCGCGAAGATCACCGGGCGCAGCGACGACATGCTGATCATCCGCGGCGTGAACGTGTTTCCCGGCCAGATCGAGGAGCTGATCCTGAAGACGGGCGGGCTGTCGGCGCACTACATGCTCGAGGTGTCGCGGCCCCGCCACCTCGACGAGCTCGCGGTGCGCGTGGAGGTCAAGCCGGAGTTCGCGCAGGCCGGCGAGGCCGCGTGGTCGCGCGCCGCGCGCGAGCTCGAGCACCACATCAAGTCCTACGTCGGGATCAGCACCCACGTCGTGCTGGTCGGCCCCGGAACGGTGGAGCGCTCCGCGGGCAAGGCGAAGCGCGTGATCGATCTGCGGAGCAAGCCGTCATGAGCCAGGGGTTCCTCCTTTTCGCCGTGCTGCTCAACGCGGGATTCGGCGCGCTCGTCTTCTGGTGGGTGTGGCGCGAGTTCCGGCGCGACCGGCGCAAGGACTGATCGCGCACGCCCACGTCCGGTCCCGATTGACCCACGTCAAGGTCGGTCGGCTGTCGCACGGGATCATGGACGACCGATGAACGCGCCCGAGCCGCTCGTCACCGACCTGCCGCCGCTCCGGCTCAAGGGCCGCTCGCTCCTGCCGATCGTCCAGGGCGGCATGGGCGTCGGCGTGTCCGCGCACCGCCTCGCGGGCGCGGTCGCGCGGCTGAACGCGGTCGGCACCATCGCCAGCGTCGACCTGCGCCGCCACCACGCCGACCTCATGGCGGCGACCGCGACCACGCGCGACAAGGCGGCGATCGAGCGCGCGAACCTCGTCGCGCTCGACCGGGAGGTGCGCGCCGCGCGGGCGGCGGCCGCCGGCCGCGGCGCGATCGCGGTGAACGTCATGCGTGCGGTCGGCCAGTACGCCGACTACGTGCGCCAGTCGTGCGCGAGCGGCGCGCACGCGATCGTCGCCGGCGCCGGCCTGCCGCTCGACCTGCCCGAGCTCACCGCCGCGTTCCCCGACGTCGCGCTCGTCCCGATCCTCTCGGACGCCCGCGGCGTCGCGATCGTGCTGCGCAAGTGGCAGCGCAGGAACCGGCTGCCCGATGCGATCGTGATCGAGCACCCGCGCCACGCCGGCGGACACCTCGGCGCGGCGAAGATCGAGGACCTCGGGGACCCGCGGTTCGAGTTCGCGCGCGTGCTGGAGGAGACTTTCGCGCTGCTCGCAAGCCTCGGGCTCGAGCGCGAGCGCATCCCGCTCGTCGTCGCGGGCGGGATCGCGTCGCCGCAGGCTGTGCGCGCCGCGCTCGCACTCGGCGCCGCGGCGGTCCAGGTCGGCACGCCGTTCGCGGTCACGATCGAGGGCGACGCACATCCCGAGTTCAAGCGCGTGCTCGCTGAGGCGCGCCCCGAGGACGTCGTCGAGTTCATGAGCGTCGCGGGGCTGCCGGCGCGCGCGGTGCGCACGCCCTGGCTCGAGCGCTACCTCGCGCAGCTGCCGGCGCTGCAGGCGCGGGCGCACGAGCGGCGCGAGTGCCTGCTCGCGTGGGACTGCCTGGAGCTCTGCGGGCTGCGCGACGGGCTCGCGAAAGCCGGCCAGTTCTGCATCGACAATCAGCTCGCGCGCGCGCTCGCCGGCGACGTCGAGCACGGCCTCTTCTTCCGCGGCGCAGGGCCCCTGCCCTTCGGCCGCGAGATCCGGCCGGTGCGGGAGCTCGTCGCCTATCTGCTCGGCACGCCCGCGGCGGCGTGAGCCGTGCGGCGAGCCGGCGTGGCGCCCGTCAGGCCGGCGCGCCCTCCGCGCGCTTGACGAAGGCGACCGGCTGCGCGGCCGGCTCGGCCTCCTCGTAGGCGAGGCACTTCGCGCACACGGTGCCGGCCACGTTCTCCGCCAGGTTCGCGCGCCGCAGCGCGCGGAACCTCTCCGAGTGCCACGCGTCCGCGAACGACATGGTGTTGAGGTCGCCCATGTCGAACCGGCCGTCGTGGTCGAAGCAGCACGCCGAGAGGTGGCCGTCGTAGGTGACGTGGCCCTCGGTGAAGAGCGACCAGCACGGCAGGGGCTTGCGCAGCGCGCCGACGCGGCCCTGGTTGCCGGCAGTGGGCTGGGTGCCCTTCGCGCCGCTCGTGAGCCCCGCCTGGCCGTAGAGCGGCAGCCAGTAGTGCTCGTCGACGTGCGGCAGGATCGCGTCCACCGCCTGCTCCATCTTCTGCTGCTGGTCGCCGTCGTAGAGGATGCTCGAGGCGTACAGCCCGCAGCGGTGGCCGGTCGCGGCCTCGACCTCGTCGCGAATGCGGCGCGCCTGGCGAATGTGCTCCGCGATCGAGGCGAACGCGTTCGCCTTCACGCCGGTCACGTCCTGGAACTGCTGCGCGTCGGCGAAGTTGTAGCTGAACTTCAGGCTGTCGAGGCCGGCGGCCATGCACGCGCGGATGCGCTCGGGGCTCGCCATGCGCCCGTTGGTGGTGAGGAAGACGTACGGGTACCCGCACTCGACCTTGGCGTAGCGGATCGCCTCCGGCAGCCAGGGCACGAGGAACGACTCGCCGAGGTAGAAGCAGCCGAGCTCCTCGACGCCGAGCTCGCGCATCTCGCGCACCACGCGGCTGAAGAGCGCCCAGGACATGTCGCTCTTCTGCCGCAGCCGCATGTGCGAGGCGCAGAAGAAGCACTTGAAGTCGCACCGCGCCGTCAGCTCGATCTTGACGCTCTTCGGGATCGGCGGTGCCTCGCTCCGGTAGTCGTCGGTCAGCAGGGTGATGCGGTCGATGCGCTCGGTGATGCCCACCTTTTTTCCCCTGTACAAAAAAATTGGCGGAACGCTTTCGGGTCTTGCGACCCTGGGCAGTTCCGCCAAACACCAGGAGTGAAGGTATGGTGCCAGCGTGCCGGTGGCGAACAGTGATCTGGATCAAAGGAAGCGGCCCGGCGCGGTTCGGCTTGCGCGGCCCGGTGACCGGGTAGGCGCCGGGCGCGTGATGGAATGCCCCCGCCGCGCGCCGCGGCGCTTGGCGGCGAGCGACGCTAGCCCTCGTAGGCGCGCAGGCGCTCGGGATCGGTAATGCGAATGATTCTTCCATGCACCTCGATCAGCCCGGCGGTCGAGAGGTCATGGAGGATGCGCGAGAAGTGCTCGCGGGTGATGTTGAGGCGGGAGGCGAGGACCCCCTTGCTCGTCGCGAGCGCGATCTCGATCGGGGCGTGCGGCGGCCCCTCCTCCGGCGCGTCGCGCAGCAGGTACCCGATCACCCGCTGGGTCCCGCTGCGCAGCGTGTAGGCCTCCAGGTCGTGCACGAGGCGGTGCAGCCGCTGCGCCAGCCCGGCGAGCATCTTGCGCGCGAAGCGCGGGTTGCGCTCGAGCTCGGCGAACACGCCGCTCTTCCCGATCTGGAGCAGCAGCGAGTCGGCGAGGGTCTCGGCGAAGACGACGTAGGGCTTCTCGAGGAACATCACCGCCTCGCCGAAGCTCTGGCCCGGCCCGAGGATCTCGACCACCTTCTCCGACCCGTCGGCGGCCCCGAACGCGAGCTTCACCTGGCCGTACACGACGACGTGGAACCCCGCGCACGCCTCGCCGCGACGGAAGAGGATCGTGCCGGTGGGGGCGCGCACCTGCGCCGTGCCCGCCGCGATGCGGTCGAGCTCGGCATCGGTCAGCTCGCGGAAGAGTGGAACGTTCCTGAGGAACTCCTGGATGCGGATCGGCGCGGCGGGCACGCGGCCATGCTCGGCCCCACCCGCCGGTCCGATCTTTGATGCGGGTCAATTCGCCGGACCGCCAGGGATCCGGCGCGGCCCGTCGCCGCTAGAACTGCAGCGGGTGCGCCTGGTCGGCGACGCCCTGGACCGCGATGCGGGCCGGCAGATAGCCGGCCTCGACCGTCGCGGGGGCCGCTTGTGCGATGGGCGCGGCGATCCCGATTTGCGCGGTCCGCAGCGCGAGCCGGTGCGGCATCGCGACCTGGGCGATGTCGGGCGCCGCGGCGCTGAAGGCGAGCGCGAAACCGACGGCGGCGATCGCGCCGGCCGCGAGCACGAAGCGGGTCGCAGAGGACGGCGCGGGAGCGGCAGCGTGGGCGTTCATCGGCAAGCCTCCTGGAGGTTGTTCAGCGACGCAGCGGATGCAGGGTAGGCGCTCCCGACCCACCGGCCGCTTACAGACAGCGGGGTGCGGCGCCAAACGTTCGGGCTAATCCCCGGCACCCCAAAAAAACGCCCCCGGCCGGAGGAGCAGCGTGGCCGTGGGGCGATGACTGAATCGTGCTCGTCGATCGTGCTAGCGGCCGTGGGCGAGGTCGAACCGCGGATGCGTGGCGTCCTCCGGCACGTCGCGCCGGAATCCGCCGCCGCCCAGCACGAGATGGGCGCCATAGGCAAGGAACCCGAGAAGCGCCACGTCCAGCACGTACACGATGCCGTTCACGATGACCGCGAGGTCCATGGCGCGTCTCCTTCCGGGTTCGGCCGTCCGAGCGCTGCACTCACTCTAGGAGGGCCCGACATACTCCAGGCATACAGCAAGCGCGCCACCGCCTCGACCATGCGGCCGCGCCCGCCGCCTCATCCGTGCAGGAGGCGGAGCAGCGCCTCGGTCTCGGGCGACGGGCCGGCCCCGACGAGCGCCACGAGCACCTCCCGGCAGCGGTCGTACGCGGCGAGCGCCTCCGCCCGCCGGCCCTGGCGATGCAGCAGGCGGAGGATGCGCTGGTGGATGCGCTCCGCCGTGGGCTCCACGTCGGCGGCGCGGTGGTACCAGGCGAGCGCCGCGTCGAGGTTGGCGCGCCCCTCCCAGCGCTCCCCGACCGCCTCGGCGAGCTCGACGAAGCGGCGCCGCAGGCGCTGCCGCGCGGGACGGATCCACGGCTCGTCGTCCGAGGCGAGGAGTGGCCCGCGGTAGAGCCGCAGCGCGCGCTCGAGCACGTCGACCGGAAGCGCGGCGGGCGCGCGCTGGCCGCGCGGCAGCTCCTCGACGCGTCCGGCGAGACGCTCGAACGCGAGCGCGTCCACCCACACCATCCCCGGATTGAGCGCGAGCTTTCCGCCGTGCAGCGTGATCGCGTCGTCGCACCCGAGCAGCCGCCGCAGCCGGTGCAGCGTCACGTCGAACGACCGCTTGGCCGCGTCCCCCTCGGCGTCGGGCCACAGCGCCTGGGTCACCGCGCCGAAGCCCACGTCGCGGCCGCCTGACGCGATCACGTACTTCAGGAGCTCGATCGGCTTGCGCTGCGGCTTCGCCGCCGCATCCAGCGCCGCGCCGTCGACGGACAGCTCGAACGCGCCGAGCGCGCGCACGCGTACGCGCCAGGGCCAGCGCTCCTCCTCGGCGTCGGGCGGCGGCAGGCCGCGCGATGCGATCGTCCGGCGCACGAACTCGCGTTCGATCCCGTGGCCGAGCGCAGCCGCGGCGAGGTGCGACAGCGTCGCGGGCAGGACGAACGGCAGGTGCGGCACGCAGCCGATCGAACGTGCGGCCGCGAGCGCCTCGCGCAGCGGCACCAGCGCGCCCTCGGTGTCGCCGCGGCGCAGGAGCGCGGCGGCGCACAGCAGCTGCGCCGAGACCCGCATGCCCTCGAGGCGAGCGCTGCGGGCGGTCGCGACCGCCACCTCGAGCTCGTGCAGCGCGGCCTCCACGTCGCCGAGCGCGAGCAGCGCCTGGCCGAGGTTCGCGTGCCACAGCGGCCGGTAGTCGGGCAGGACGTTGCCGGCGGAGTCGCGCACCGCCCTCGCCTCGGCGACGGCGGCGGGCGGGTTGCCCTCGAGCAGCGCGACGTAGACCGCGAGCGTGCCGACGTGCATTGCGATCGGCACGGGCAGCCCGCCCGCCTGGCGCAGGCGGTCCAGGCTCTCTCTCGCGCGCGCGACGTCGCCGCGCACGACTGCCGCGCGGCAGTCGAGAAACCAGGTCGACGTGAGTGCGTCGATCGAGCCGGTTGCCGCGGCGAGCCGCTCCATCCGCGCGATGGTGGCAGCCGCGGCCTCGGCCTCCGCGAACTGGATCTGGCCGTACCCGCGGAAGAAGAGCAGCGTCGCCAGGTCGCCGGGCGGCGCGTCCTCGCGCGCCGCGAGCGCCGCGGTTTCGGCGCAGAGCGCGGCGAGCTTCGTCAGGTCGGCGTCGAGCGTCGGCGCGCTGAGCGCGAACGCGGCCATGCGTGTTCGCGCCGCGACGTCCTCGAGCGTGCGCGACAGCGCTTCGGCGCGCGCCGCGAACCGCGCGATCAGAGGGTGATGCGGCGGGAACTGGTGCACGAGCAGGAACTGCGCGATGACGCGCGCCTCGGCGGTCGGGTCGTCGAAGGACGGGTGCGCGGTCGCGATGCGCTCCGCGGTCGCGACCCACCGCGCCGCCTCCTCGGGGGAGGTGCTCGAGCGCAGCAGCCACGCGCAGCTCGCGAGCGCGCCCTCGGCGTCGCCGTCGCGCTCGAACGCCGCGCCCGCCTCGGCGAGGAGCGCGCGGGCCCCGGGCTGCCGCACCGCGAGCCGGCAGCGCCCGAGCCAGTACCCGAGCCAGGCGTCCTGCGCACGCACCGCCGCCGGAATGGCCTCGATCCAGCGCGCCACGGTCGCGTGCCGCCCGAACGCGGCAAACCGGTCGGCGTGGGCGCGCACCAGTCCGGCGAGCGCGGCCCAGTCCTCGTTCGCGGCGAGCAGCGCCACTGCGGCGCCGGGGTCGGCGGCGTCGGCGAGGGCCGCGGCGGCGGACGCCCGGACGCCGCGCAGCGTCTGCGCGTCGAGCTGCCGCGCCGCTTCGCGCTGGAGGAACTGGCGGAAGAGCGGGTGAAACTCGTACACCGGCGCGGACTCCGCGCGTCGCTCGGTGAAGCGCTGGGCGCGGTGAAGGGCATCGAGCAGCTCGGCGGCGCGCGGCTCGCCGGTGACCCTGGCCGCCAGGTCCGGGGTCATGGCCGGCAGGAACGCGGCGCGGAGGAGGAATTCGCGCTCGTGCGCGGGCGCGGCGCCGAAGACCTCGGTCGCGAAGTAGTCGAAGAGCATCTCCGGCGCGGCGTCCGGCGGCGAGCGTCCTGCGTCCGGCACCCGCGCGAGCAGCACGATGCCGGCCGCCCAGCCCCGCGCCGCTGCCGCGATCGCGTTTGCCGCCTCCGGCGCGACCCCGTGCCGACGCGCGAGCGCGACGCCTTCGGCGGGCGTGAGCCGCAGCGTCGCCCAATCGAGCACCTGGTACCCCGCGCTCGCCGCGCGCCGGCCGAGGTACACCGGCGGCCCATTGCGGCTCGCGACGATCGCAACCGCGCCGCGCGGCACCGCGCCGAGGAGCGCGCCGATGGCCGCGTGGACGGGCGCGTCGGGCGGGAGCGCGTGGAAGTCGTCGAGCACGAGCACGATGCCGTCGCCTGCCGCCGCGAAGAGGCGCTCGCCGAAGCGCCGCGCGAAGACGGAGAGCTCGGCCCTCGCGGAAGGGCGGTACGCGGGAAGGTCCGACACGCCGAGCCCGCGGCCGGCCAATGCGAGGTAGCCGAAGAACGCGGCGGGATCGGCGTCGCCCGCGTCCAGGCTGAGCCAGAGCGCGCGCAGACCGCGCGCTTCGAGCCACGATGCGACGAGCGAGGTCTTGCCCGCGCCGCAGGGGGCGCTCAGCCAGGCGAGCGTCCCGGCGCGCGCGGCGTCCAGGCGTTCGAACAGGCGCTCGCGGCGCAGGAGCGCGTCCGCCCCCGGTCGTGCGATCTTGGCGACCGGCGGGCGCGGAGAATTCCCTGGGTGGTTCGCCGCTCCGGCCAGTGCAGCCTCCCTCTTCCTCTTCCCCCCGCGTTCGCTGCGGCGGGAGCTCGGCGGACGAAACTCCTCAGCGTCGATCGTAGGGCCGCGCGGCGGCCGCCCGCCATCCCCCGTCCGGATGAGCCGTTTCGAAGCGACGCGGGGCATCGGGCGCGCTCCCGGTCAGACCGCGAGGCGAAATGCGAGGACGAGCAGCACGCCGGCGAAGAGGCGCTTGAGCATCGGCACCGGCACGTGGGCCTGGCAGCGCGCGCCGACTGGCGCGAGCAGCACGCTCGGGGCCACGATGGCCGCGAGCGCCGGCAGATGGACGAACCCGAGGCTGAGCGGCGGCAGGCCCCCGCGCAGCGCGCCGAGCAGGACGAATCCCACGGTGCCGGCGGCCGCGACCGGGAACCCGATCGCCGCCGCCGTGCCGACCGCCTGGCGGAACTGCACCCCGCACCAGGACAGCAACGGCACCGTGAGCACCGCACCACCCAACCCCACCATGCCCGAGACCGCGCCGATCACGCCGCCGGCGGCCGCGATGCCGGTCGGCCCGAGCGGCCGGCGCCGGAGCGCCGGCGCGAGCCCGAGCAGCATCTGGCACGCGATCACTGTCATATAGAGGGCAAGCGCCAGTCGCAGCCCGGCCGCCGGCAGCACCGTCGACAGGGTCGCCCCCGCGAAGCCGCCGGCGACGATGCCCGGCGCTGCCCAGCGCACGATCCGCCAGAGCACCGCCCCGCGCGCATGATGCGCGCGCAGGCTCGACGCCGACGTGAAGAGCACGCTCGCCATCGAGGTCCCGAACGCGAGCTGGAGCGCGATCTCCGCCGGGAGCTGCTCGCGCGTGAACGCGAACACCAGGGCCGGGACGACGACCAGGCCGCCGCCGATGCCGAGCAGGCCCGCGAGGAACCCCGCGGTGCACCCTGCGGCAGCGTAGACCAGCCAGACCGACATCGTCGCGACTCCCCGTGACAGACATTCGATGGCGCATTGTTCCGGCGCGGGGCGCGGCGGGAAATCGGGCGGTGGAGCTAGCTCGCGGCGGGGCAGCGCCGGTGCGCGCGAGCTAATCCGGGCGGGCGGGCGCGCCGGGACGAGCGGGGGATGCCGCGACTCAAATCAAAGATGAGCCGTGCCGCGGTGCTACACTCGCCCGCGTCGCCGGCCGGAGGGGCCGGTGCTCGCTTTGGAGGAGGAGACAATGACGAAGCTCGCTCGCTGGACGGGTCTTGCCGCTTGCGCCATGGCGGCGCCGGTGGCCGCCCAGGTCACGCTCAACGCAAGCTCCTGGGTGTCCCCGACGCACCCGATCACCGCCACCATGCTGGTGCCGCTGTGCCAGGACATCGACAAGGCGACGTCCGGGCGCGTCAAGTGCAACATCCTGCCCAAGGCGCCGGTCGCCCCGCCGCAGACCTTCGATGCGGTGCGCGACGGGCTGATCGACCTCTCCTACACCGTGCACGGCTACACGCCCGGCCGGTTCGTGCTCACCGATGCGGTCGAGTTCCCGTTCATGGCCGACACCTCCGAGGTGATGTCGGTCGCCTATCAGCGCGTTCACGAGCGCATGCTGGCGAAGGCCGACGAGCACAAGGGCGTCGTGCCGCTCGCGCTGATGACCCACGGACCCGGCCAGATCTATCACACCAGCAAGGCGATCGGCTCGCTCGCCGACCTGAAGGGCCAGAAGATCCGCATCGGCGGCGGCCTGATCAGCGAGATCACCAAGTCGCTCGGCGCCGTGCCGCTGCTGCGCCCGGCGCCCGAGGTGTTCGAGATCCTCAAGACCGGCGTCGCCGACGGCGTGTTCTTCCCGAAGGAGTCGGTGGGCTCGTTCAAGCTGACGCCGGTGCTGAAGCACGCGACCTTCGTGCCCGGCGGCCTCTACAACGTCAGCTTCGTCTGGATGGCGAACCCGGCCAAGTGGAACTCGATTCCCGAGGCCGACCGCAAGCTGATCCAGCCGCTGCTCGGCGAGGCGCTCTCGCGCCGGTCCGGCAAGGCCTGGGACGCCGCCGACGAGAAAGGCGTGCAGGCGATGAAGGAAGCCAACATGCAGATCCAGACGGCGAGCCCGGCCTTCATGGACGAGATCCGCAAGTCCACCGCGGGACTCGAGCAGGCCTGGGTCGAGAAGGCGAAGGCGAAGGGCGTCGACGGGAACGCGGTGGTGGCCGCGCTGCGCGCCGAGATCAAGAACGTCGCCGCCGGCAAGTAGGCGACCGACGGCCGGGCGGCGCACCGCCCGGCCGCACAGGCAAAGAACAATGGCCCACCGGGAGCCGGGGGCAGGCGGGGAGCGCCGCTTCGACCGCACCGTGCAGTCCGCGCTCGGCGCGCTGACCGCGTTCGTGCTCTTCGTCATGATGACGCTCACCTGCGTGGACGTCGTCGGGCGCTACCTCTTCAACCGCCCGGTGCCGGGCGGGCTCGAGATCATCGAGATCCTGGTTGCGGCGACCGTGTTCGGGGCGCTGCCGCTCGTGACGCTGCGCGAGGAGCACGTCACCGTCGACCTCCTCGACGCGGTCGTTCCGGACTGGCTGCTGCGACTGCAGCAGGTCGCGGCCTGCGTCCTCGCCGCGGTGGTCTGCGGCGTGGCCGCATGGCAGCTGCTCCTGCGCGCCAACCGGATGTTCGGCTACGGCGACACGACCGCAGTCCTGAAGATCACCCTGTATCCGCTCACCTACCTCATGAGCGCGGCGATGGCGCTCGTCGCGGTGATCTTCCTCGTGCTCGCGTTCCGGCCGCCGGCGCGCAAGCTCCGGAAGGACTGACGTGGCCGAGGCGCTGGTCGGCTTCGCCGCGTTCCTCGCGCTCGCGTTCCTGCGCGTGCCGCTGTGGATCTCGATGCTCTTCATCGGCGCGCTCGGCTTCGCCTACAAGGTCAACACGACCGCGGCGCTGTCGATGATCGGGCAGCTCGCCTACGAGACGAGCATGTCCTACACGCTCTCGGTCGTGCCGCTGTTCGTGCTGATGGGCAATCTCGTCACGCGCGCGCGGCTGTCCGAGGAGCTCTACGAAGCCGCCTACGCCTTCACCGGCCACCTGCGCGGCGGGCTGGCGATGTCGACCATCCTCGCCTGCGCCGGCTTCTCGGCGATCTGCGGCTCGAGCCTCGCGACCGCCGCGACCATGGGCAAGGTCGCCTACCCGCCGATGAAGCGCTTCGGCTACAAGGACGGGCTCGCCGCCGGCTCGGTCGCCGCCGGCGGCACGCTCGGCATCCTGATCCCGCCCTCGGTGCTGCTCGTGATCTACGGCATCCTCACCGAGCAGAACATCGGGCAGCTCTTCGCCGCCGGGATCCTTCCCGGCATCGTGGCGACGCTGTGCTATCTCGGGGCAGTCGTCTACAGCGTGTGGCGCGACCCCGATGCCGGCCCCCCGGGCGAGCGCCGCACCTGGGGCGAGCGGGCGCGCGCGCTCTCACAGGTGTGGGGCGTGCTGCTGCTCTTCGCGCTGGTGATGGGCGGCCTGTACAGCGGCGTCGCGACGCCGACCGAGTGCGCCGGGGTGGGCGCGGGCGGCGCGTTCCTGTTCGCGCTCTTCCGCCAGGGGCTCTCCCTGCGCGTCCTCGCCGACGTGCTGGTCGAGTCGGGCCGCACCACGGCGATGATCTTCGCGATCCTGATCGGGGCGATGATCTTCGCGAACTTCATCAACCTGACCACGATGCCCGCGCAGCTGCGCGACTTCGTCGCCGGCTCGGGGTTCCCGCCGATCGTGGTGATCGTGGCGATCCTGGGGATCTACATTCTGCTCGGCTGCGTGCTCGAGAGCATGTCCATGGTGCTGCTGACGGTGCCGCTCTTCTATCCGCTGGTGCAGCACCTCGGCTTCGACCTCATCTGGTTCGGCATCCTGGTGGTCTGCGTCACCGAGCTGAGCCTCATCACCCCGCCGGTGGGTCTCAATGTCTTCGTGCTGCGCGCGGTGCTCCCGCAGGTGCCGATCACGACCGTCTTTCGCGGGGTGATGCCGTTCGTCGGCGCCGACGTCGTGCGGCTCGCGATCCTGGTCGCCTTCCCGGCGATCTCGCTCTTCCTGCCGAAGCTGATGGGCTGACGCGCAGGCGTTCGCGCGGCGTTCAGCCGCTGCGCGCGGCCGCGATGCACTCGGCGAGGACCTGCTGGTCGCCGATCTGGTTGGCGAGCAGGAACACGAGCCGCGCGTTCAGCGCCGCGCTTTCCGCCGCGGAGAGCCCCTCGTGCGCCGCGACGAGCGCCGCGTAGAAGCCGTCGGGGTCCGGGATGTTCGGGTCAGTGCGCATGGGCGGTTTCAGGCTCCAGGGGGATCTGGCAGAGGGCCCGCTGCAGCATCGCGTCGGCGTGCGCCGGCCGCGCGTCGCGCACGCAGCCGGCGAGGTAGAGGTCGGGCCGGATCAGCGCGAAGCTGCCGGGTTCCGCGCCGAGCGCCTGCTCGAGCTTGCCGTCGGGATCGCCGATTCCGCCGGGCCCGCACACGAAGAAGCGAAACGGACGGCCACTCGCCTCGAGCCAGGCGTACGCCGCGACGTCCTGCGCGCGCGTCGGCGCATAGAGGATGCCGATGAACGCGGTGCCCACCCGCTGCGCGAGCTCGACGAGCGTCGCGTCGGTGCCGTCCGGCAGCGTGATCGCGACGTTCGGCACCGCGTAGCCGCCGTTGGTCACGGCGGGCGAGGCGGGATACGGGTTCGCGACCGACAGGCGCCCGCTGTTGACCAGCGGCCGGGCGAACGGGTGCCTGCGCGCGAGCGCGATCGCCGCGTCGCGCAGGGTATGCTCCGCCGGCGACCGCGGCGCGAGAAAGCGCGCGGTGCGGCTCGTGACCTCGAGATTCTGACGCGCGGCCGGCTGGCGCTCGGCGTCGTAGGTGTCCAGCAACCGCTCGGGGGCGCGCCCCGCGCGCACGAGCGCGAGCTTCCAGCCGAGGTTGAAGGCGTCCTGGATGCCGGAGTTCCCGCCGCGGCCGCCGAACGGGCTCACGACGTGCGCCGCGTCGCCGATGAAGAGCACGCGGGCATGCCGGAACGCGTCGAGCAGGTGGTCGCGGTAGGCGTAAGGGCCCACCCACACGAGCTCGAACTCGATCGCGCCGAGATGCGCGCGCACTCGCGCCTCGGCGACATCGCGCCGGCTCACGTATTCGGGATCCGCGTCGGGGTCCATCTGGTAGTCGAGCCGCCAGACGTCGTCGGCCATCGGGTGCTGCCACACGCCCCGGCGCTCGTTGAACGGCGCCTCGACCCAGGTCCAGCGCTCGGCGGGAAGCCGCTCCTTGAACCGCACGTCGGTGATGCACCAGCGATCGGCGCTGCGCGCGGTGTGCGTCGCGAGGCCGAGGGCGGTGCGGATCGCGCTGTTCGCGCCGGTCGCGTCCACCAGCCACTCGGCCTCGAGCGCGTACGCGCCGGCCGGCGTCTCGACCGACACGGTCACGAACCCGTCGCCCTGCTCCACCCTGGTTACGCGGTTCTTCCAGCGCAGCTCGCAGTGACCCAGCTCGCGGATGCGGTCGACCAGGAACCACTCGACGTAGAACTGCTGCAGGTTGATGAACGGCGGCTGCTCGGACGCGCTCGCCGCCTGCAGATCGAACGAATAGACCACCTCGTCGCCGGCGAAAGTCTTGCCGCGCGACCAGGTGACGCCCTTCTCCCGCATGCGCGGGTAGGTGCCGAGCTGGGCGAAGATCTCCAGCGTCTTCTGCGCGTACACGATGCCGCGCGAGGAGGCGCCGCGCACGCCGATGGTGTCGTCCTCGTCGAGCAGGACGCAATCGACCCCGCGGTTCGCCAGGTCGCAGCCGAGGGTGAGCCCGGACAACCCCCCGCCCACGATCACGATGGGGTAGCGGCGCGTGGCCCCGCCCGCGAGCTCCGGCGGCGGCACGAACGGATAGACCGGAAGGTCGTAGCCGCCGGTCCAGACCCGCTGCTCGGCCGCGCTCACCGTCCCACCTCCCGCGTCAGGCGCGATAGTCGATCCAGTTCGGCCCGCGCATGGCGCGCTCCATGCGCCGCACCGTCGCCTCGAACATGCGCCGGCAGGTGCCGCCGTCCGGGTCGAACTGCAGCGCGTCGTCGCGGCAGGACTCGCGCACGGCGTCGGTGAGCGGGACGTCGTAGCCGCCGATCGCCGCCGCCTGGCACTGCACGTCGCAGGCGCGCTGCAGGGTCCACAGCAACGCGAACGCGTGCGCGACGTCGCGCTCGGCCACCAGCAGCCCGTGGTTGCGCAGGATCATCACGTGCTTGTCACCCAGGCTCTGCACCAGGCGCGGCTGCTCGTCCGCGCGCACCGTGATGCCCTCGAAGTCGTGGTAGGCGACGCGGCCGACCAGCATCGCGCCGTAGAAGTCGTCGTGCGCGAGGCCCTGCCGCCGGCACGCGATCGCCATGCCGGTGGTGGTGTGGGTGTGCATGATGCAGTGCGCGTCGTCGCGCGCCGCGTGCACCGCGCTGTGGATGATGAAGCCGGCGCGGTTGATGCCGTGCTGGGTCGGCCCCACCGGCTTGCCCGCGAGGTCGACCTTCACCAGGTTCGACGCGGTCACCTCGTCGTACCACAGGCCGAACGGGTTGATCAGGAAGTGCCGCTCGGGCCCGGGCACGCGCACCGTGATGTGGTTGAAGATCGTCTCGTTCCACCCGTACCAGTCGAACACCCGGTAGGCGGCGGCGAGCTCGATCCGGAGCCGCCACTCCGCGTCGCTGATGTGCGCCGGCTTGCCCAGCACGTTCGTGTCCGACTTGCCCATGACCTCCCTCCCCTGGTGAATCCGCCTAGCGATGCCGCGCGCGCTCGCGGACGAGCGCCTCGACCCCGTCGATCGTCGGCGTCGCGACCCCCGCCTTGCGCCCGAGCTCGCACACCGCGGTCACGATCGCGTCGATCTCGAGCGGCCGGCCGCGCTCGAGGTCCTGCAGCATCGAGACTTTCACGTCCCCGAGCTTGCGCGCGAGCGCGAAGCGCTCCTCGAGCGACACGGTCATGCGGCAGCCGTGCGCCTGCGCGACCGCGATCGCCTCCACGATCATGCGCCGGATCAGCTCGATCAGCGCGGGGTTGGCGTTGATCTCGCTCATCAGCGCGCCGGTGAGCGCCGCCACCGGGTTGTACGAGGTGTTGCCGACGAGCTTGGTCCAGAGGTCGTCGCGGATGCGCGCGCTCACCGGCGCGCGCAGGCCCGCGCCCTCGATCGCCGCGGCGAACGCCTGGACCCGCGGGGTCGGGCGGCCGTCGAGCTCGCCGAGGATGAACGAACCGACGCTCGTGTGGTGCACCAGCCCCGGTGCGACCACCTCCGCCGAGCCGTGCACGACGCAACCGACCAGGTGCCGCGGGTCGAGCGCGCGCAGCATCTCGCCGTGCGGGTCGAGGCACTCGACCGGCTGTCCGTCGAACCGTCCGCCGGCGCGGCAGAAGTACCACCACGGGATGCCGTTGATCGCGGTCACGACCGCGGTGTCGGGGGTGAGGAGGCCTGCGATGCGCGCGAGCATCGGCCCGATCGAGTAGGCCTTGAGCGCGATCACCACGACGTCCTGCGGCCCGAAGCCGGCCGGGTCCTCCGACGCCGGCACCCGCACGCTGCGCACGCCGGCGTCGTCCTTGAGCCGGAGGCCGTTCGCGCGGATCGCCGCGAGGTGCGCGCCGCGCGCGACCAGGCACACCTCGTGACCGGCGGCCGCGAGTCGCGCGCCGAGCAGCCCGCCGATCGCGCCGGCGCCGACGACGCACACTCTCATAGCGCGCGCATCCAGGCCGCCATCTCGTCGGCCACCCGCTCGACGAGCTCGGGCTGTCCGGCGAGATAGTGATTGCCGCCCTTGACGTCCACGTTGCGAATGCGGCCCCGCGCGGCCTCCAGCCAGGCCTCGCGCGTGCTCGGAAACGTCGACGCGTCCGCGGTGTAGGTGAAGAGCAGCACCGGCACCGACGTGCGCGCGAGGTTCGCCGGCCCGTCGGCGCGCGATCCGGAAGACCACTGCGACAGGAATGCGCGCAGGCTCGTGTAGCGCGCCATCGCGTTCGCGGCGTAGTTGACCTGCTTCGCGTCGCCCCAGATCGATCCCGCGGGACGGTCGTTCGGGTCGAGTGCGAGGTCGAGGCAGCGCGGCTCCGCGTGCGTGCGGTAGACGACGAAGGCCTGGTCCTGCGGGCCCGAGGGATTCGCGCGGAGCAGGCGCAGCCGCGCCCACACCCACTGCTCGATGCGATCGCGCCGACGGGCCTGGGCGGCACGGAACCGCGCGAGGAACTCCGGCGGGTACGGCGGGCCGTTGCGCGGGTCGTACATGTCGAGCGCGGGGTCGGCGCTCACCGCGTCCGCCTCGTCGATCACCGACGGGTCGATCCAATCGCCGAAGAGGCGCGCGCGGCCGAGGTGCGCGCCGCAGAGCGCGATGCCGTCGGCGCGCGGAAAGTCCGACGCGCCGAGCCCCGAGGGGTCGCCGTCGACGAGCCGCGTCGCGTCGAAGCGCTCGGCCTGCGCCTGATAATACGAGGCGAGCGACGCCCCGCCCGAGTTCCCGATCAGGGCGATCCGCTCGTAGCCGAGCCCGCGCAGGAATTTCACCCCGGCGCCGAGATCCTGGATCACCCGCTCCATGAGAAGCATGGTGTCGTTGTTGACGAAGCGCGAATTGAGCCCGAGGCAGGTGACCCCGCGCTGCGCGAGCGGCCCGATCAGGTAGTGCCCCATGAAGTTCGACGTCGGGTGCATCACGATCGCCGCGACGCGCTTCGGGCCCCCGGCCTCGGCGTACGCGCCGTAGATGCGCGGCCGCAGCATCGCGAGCCCCGACTGGCTCTCCATCGCCGCGCCGGGCTTGACGTCGATGACCGCGAGCTTGAGTTCGGTCACGGTGCGGCGGCGCTCCTCGCCGGGTCGCGCGGCGCGACCGGGTCAGGCCTCGACGACGTTGAGCGTGCCGGCGCGGCGCCGCTCGGCCTTCTCGCGCGTCCACGCGGCGCACTCCGCGTGCGCGCTCGCCGCCTTTGCGGCGACGTACTCGTCCGGGCCGGTGTAGGCGGTGAGCTCGAGCCGGATGCCGTTCGGGTCGAAGAAGTAGATCGACCGGATGAAGTGGTGGTCGGTCACGCCGATCACGCTCACCCCGGCCGCCTCGAGCCGCCGCTTCGCCTCCTCCACCGCCGCGACCGATGCGACGCGCAGCGCGATGTGGTTGACCCACGCGGGCGTGTTGGGGCTCGGGTCGGACGCCCGGTCGTCGCCCAGGTCGAAGAAGGCGAGGTAGGAGCCGTCCCCCATGCGGAAGAAGATGTGCACGTACGGACAGTACTCGCCGGTCGAGGGCACGCGGTCGGCGCGGATGACGTGCACGAGCGGCAGGCCGAGGAGGTCCTCGTAGAAGCGCCGCGTCTCCTCTGCGTCGCGGCAACGGTACGCCCAGTGGTGCAGGCCGTGGATCGGGACGAAATCGGGCATGACGGCGGCTCGCGGTGCTCGGGACGCGCGCAGTGTGCCGCAAATCGGCGCGGGCGTGCCGCGCCGCCGGCCCGGCGTCCGCCCCCGGGGCCGGCCCGCCGCACCGGGGGCGGAAGGCGCGATCCGGCCGCCGCAGCGGCCCGAATCGCCGCATTGCGGGCATCGGGCTCGTTTACAATCGGCGGTCCATGCGGCGCGTTCCCCGTACCCTGTCGGCCCTCGACCACGGCCCCGTTCAGCGGGTGCTCAAGGGGCTGGCGGCGTGCGGGATCGGCGTGGGGCTCGCCGCGCTCCTCGCGCACACGGTGCTCTTCGAGCGCCTGAACGGCTGGATCCACGACGCGGCGCAGCGCCGCTTCAGCCAGTCGATCGACGTCGAGCAGGTGGTCGCCTTCTCGCTCGACGAGGAATCGCTCGGACGCATCGTCGTCCCCGGCGCGCCGTGGCAGAGCGAGCGCGAGGCCTTTGCGCACGTGCTGCGCTACCTCGAGAGCCACGGCGCGCGCGCGGTGGCGTTCCAGACGGTGCTGGCCGACGAGCTCCCGGGCGACGAAGCGCTCGCCGCGGCGCTCGGGCGCAACAGCGTGCTCGCCGTCGCCGGCGTGACCGTACCGCTGAACCCGACCGCCGGCTACCAGCGCCAGCTCGCGGCGAAGGCGGTGGCGCGGAACGCCCCCGGCCTCGATTCCGAGGCGCACATCCCCTACCTCGGCTGGGCGCACGTGAAGCTTCCCGGCGAGCGGCTCACGCGCGACAGCGCGGCGGCGATCGGGGTCGTGAACGCGGTTCCGGACGAGGACGGCATCCTGCGCCGCATTCGGCTCTTCCACGGCGTGCAGGGCTACCTGATCCCGAGTCTGCCGGTGGCGGTGCTCGCGGCGGCCGACCCCGCGCTCTCGCCGCCGCGCGTGCTGGGCGATTCGCTCCAGGTGCGGCGCGGCCGCGTCCCGATGGGCGAGAAAGGCGACGTCGCGCTGCGCTTTCCGCGCAACGCCGACGACGTGCGGGTGATCCCGTTCATCGAGCTCGCGCTCGCCGCGCGCGGGGTGCCGGGCTCGCAATGGGTCGCACGCGAGGTCGCCGGCAAGGTCGCGTTCATCGGCCGCACCGACGGCTCGCTCGGCGACCAGGTCTACACGCTGGTGGGCCGCATGTCGAGCCTCGAGTTCGCCGCGGTCGCGTACGCGGCGCTCGCCGCCGGGCAGGTCCTCGCGCCCGCCTCGATGACGCTCGACGGGGCGCTGCTCGCGGCGGCCCTCTTCGTGCCGCTGCTGCTGCTGTGGCGAGGCGTGGAGGCGGGCGGGCGCAGCTTCGTGGTCAGTTTCACCGTGCTGCCGCTCGCGCTCGCGGCGGCGGGGATCGCGCTGTTCGTGTTCGGACACCAGTCGCGCTGGCTCTTCGCCACCCTCGCCGGGACGGCGACCCTGGCGGTGGTGGCCTCGCTGTGGTTGTACCTCCTCACCGACGAGCGGCGGCGCCTGCGCTACGAGACGCTCGCGGCGCGCGAGGCGAACCGGCTGAAGACCGAGTTCCTGAACCACCTCACGCACGAGCTGCGCACGCCGCTCACGGCGATCACCGGCTTCAACAAGCTCAACCAGTTCACCGACGACCTCGGCCGCGAGGCGCGCATCCGCAACAGCGCCACCATCGCGCGCAACTGCGAGCACCTGCTGCAGCTCATCAACAACCACCTCGACCTGGCGAAGATCGAGGCCGGCGCGCTGACCATCACGCCCGCGCCCGAGAGCGCGGAGCAGCTCTGCCGCGACGCGGTCGCGACGATGACGCCGCTCGCGGAGGAGAAGCGCGTGCGCCTGCGGTTCACGCGCGCCACCGAGGTCCCGCCCGCGCTCATGCTCGACGGCGCGCGCGTGCGGCAGGTGCTGCTCAACCTGCTCGGCAACGCGCTCAAGTTCACCCCCGCCGGCTCGGTCGAGCTCATCGCCTCGTGGCACGTCGCGGCGCTCGTGCTCGAGGTGCGCGACACCGGCCCGGGCATCCCGGACGAGGCGATCGCGCGCATCTTCGAGCCCTTCGAGCAGGCCGACTCGAGCATCGCGCAGCGCTACGGCGGCACCGGCCTCGGGCTGGCGATCACGCGCAACCTCGTGGACCTCATGGGCGGCACGATCGAGGTCTCGTCGCGGCCCGGGCTCGGCTCGACCTTCACCGTGCGCCTGCCGGCCGAGATCGCCGCGCGCGCGCAGACGGTGCGGCCGATCACCGAGGCGATCGCCGCCCGCGAACCGCTCGACGGCCGCGTGCTCGTGGCCGAGGACAACGAGGACATCCGCAGCCTCGTGCACGTGCTGCTCACCAAGCTCGGCGTCGAGTCGAGCTGCGTCGCAAACGGCCTGTCGGCGGTCGAGGCGGCGCTCGCGGGGCGCTTCGACGCGGTGCTGATCGACCTCGAGATGCCGGTCATGAACGGCTACGAGGCGGTGCACGTGCTGCGCACGCGCAACTACACCGGGTCGATCCTCGCGCTCACCGCGCACACCGAGGGACCGGAGGTGGAGCGGGCGCGCGCGGCCGGCTGCGACGGCATCGTCACCAAGCCGGTCTCGCTCGAGTCCCTGCGCGCCGCGCTGCGGCCGATCCTGCGCGACTCGCATCGGGGGGCCGCGCCGGCGGCGCGCGCCGGCGACGGAGTTACGCGTTAGCGCGAACCGGCCGGGCTCCGGAGCGGACAAAGTGCCGCGCCGTCCGCGGCCCCGCTCCGTAGACTTGCGGCCATGGAGACCGTCCGCCTCAGCGTCGAGGTCGCCGCGGAGCTGCGCGACCTGATTCCCCGCTTCCTCGCCAACCGCCGCCTCGAGGCGGAGCAGCTGCGCGCCGCGGTCGCGCGCGGCGATCTGGAGGCCGCGCGCCGGATCGGCCACACCCTGAAGGGGGTCGGCGGCGGCTACGGGTTCGACGAGATCACCCGCCTCGGCGCCGCGATCGAGTCGCGCGCGCGCGACGGCGGACGCGGGATCGCCGCGCTCGCGGACGAGCTCGCCGAGTACCTCGACCGCGTCGAGATCACTTTCACGCCGTGAGCCAGCCCATGCGCATCGCAATCATCGAGGACGACGTCTCGCAGGCCGATCTCGTGCGCATCTGGCTGGTCGGCGCCGGGCACGCGTGCCACACCTTCACCCGCGGGCGCGAGTTCATGCGCGTCATGGCGCGCGACAGCTTCGACCTCCTCGTCCTCGACTGGGAGCTCCCGGACGTGAACGGCGACGCGATCCTCGCGTGGGTGCGGGCGAACGTGCGCGAGCCGGTGCCGGTGCTCTTCACCACCGCGCGCGACGCCGAGGCCGACATCGTCCAGGCGCTCAAGGCGGGCGCCGACGACTATCTGGTCAAGCCGCTGCGCAAGCAGGAGCTGCTCGCCCGCGTCGAGGCGCTCGGGCGCCGCGCGCGCCCGAAGCCGCGCATCGCGGAGCACCTGAAGCTGGCCGAGTTCGACGTCGACGTCGACCGCCGCGTGGTGACCCGCCACGGCGCCGAGGTGGAACTCACCCAGAAGGACTTCGACCTCGCGGTGTTCCTGTTCCGCAACGTCGGCAACCTCGTCTCGCGCGGCCACATCCTCGAGTCGGTGTGGGGCCGCACTTCCGACCTCAACACGCGCACCGTCGACACGCACGTGAGCCGGCTGCGCTCGAAGCTCGGGCTGGTGCCCGAGAACGGGTGGAAGCTCACTGCGGTCTACCAGCACGGCTACCGCCTCGAGCAGGTGACCCCGGAGACCAAGGCGAAGGACACGCCGTCCCAGGCGGCGTAATCCCGTCATCTTCCTCCCGCAGCCGCCCGGAAAGTGTCGCCGCCCGGCGACAAGCCCCTGCGGTCGTGACGAAGTACCCGCCCGGCGGGGCGGCCGCGTTGTCGGGCGGCTATGACAGAAGCATATTGACCGCGCCGGTCCGGGCGCCGCGACAGCGTGGCCCCGGACCTTCCAGCCATTCGAATGGGAGGCGCGGCACATGGCCCTCGACAGGTTTCAGCACAAGGACTGCGCGATCACCGTGAGCGCGATTTTCCTGTCCGGTCCCAGGCGGTGGCGCCCGCAGCTCTTCATCGTCCGCCTCTGCCGCGGTGCGGCGCGCGCCCGGGAGCAGGCCGTCATCGACCAGCCTGCGGTCTTCCAGTCGGCGCACGAGGCGCTGGCGTTCGGGCGGGCGCACGCGTGCCAGCTCGTCGATGGGGCCCTGCCGGGGCTGCGCGTCTGATCGGTCCCGCGGTCGCGGTCGCTCGAGCGTTCGGCGAGACGCATCGCGCGGCGAGACTGGCCGCGAGCGGGACGGGCGCCGGGAGCGGGCGCCAACCCCCGCACCGTTGACGGCCGTCCGGACCCGCGCGGTCTCCTGCTCCGCCCAAGCGCCTCGCACCCCCTCCCGCACGTAAGCACGAACCCGCGCCAGCGCCGCTCGCGCCAACCGCGCGGGACGTCCGAGCTCGGTGTCGCGCCGCGCGGATCGGGATTCCCGCTCGTCGCGTCCTTCGTGCGCTGCGGCCCGGCGCTTGACCCGCCGTGACGCCGTTCACGGCTATGACGCCTTGTGACCTTCCCCAGCCCGCGCTGCTCATAGGCTGGTCGGGAATCGGACGAGCGCGGTGAGCAACGCGACTGGATTGGCGGCACCGGGGGGTGCGCGATCGGCGCTCGCCGGGCATGTCCGGGCTCGCGCCCGGAGCGCGGCGGCGGCGGAGACAATCCGCGAGTCGCGGATCTCCAGGCTCGAACATCGCCAACGAGAGGCCCCCATGGGGAGAATTGTCGAGCTTGTCATCGCCCTCGACGTCGAACGGCGGCTCAAGGCGCTGCGCGCGAGCTCGCCGACGCTCGGGGAGCTGCCGATCACGCCGTTGCGCGGCGTGGACGATCTGGTGCGACTCGAGATTGCCCTCCGGCGCTTCAGCGAGATCCACCGCTCCAAGCGGAGCAAGGCGCTGATTCGCGCGGTTCGGAGCACCCTCGATGCGGCGCGCGCTCGTCTGCGCGAACGCGCCGCCGCAGACGGCCTGGGGTTGCGCACGCGGCGGGACCCGGACGCCGACGGTCCGCCGGCCGTGCGGAGCGGGCCCGATTCGGCTGTCTCGCTGGCCCTGGCCGCGCGGCTGTCCCCGACCGCGCGAGAGCGCGACCTGTAGCGGGCGGCCTTCACGTCACGCGGAGACTTGCGGGAGAACGCCAATGGAGCCACTCGAGTTCGAGCGCGTCACGATCGAATCCCTCCAGGCCGCGCAGCGCGGCGAGTCCAAGGGGCCCGAAGGGCGGACGGCGCGCGAGCACAGCGCGTCGCGAGCCGCCGAGTCATCCGCCGAGACTTGCCTGTCGGAACAGGCCGAGAGCTGGCTGCTCGCGCTTCCCGAGGCGGTTCGCCCCAGCTCACTGGCCGCGTCGCATCCGCGAGTGGTGAACCGCATGTGTCAACTCTGGCGCCGGCCGACCGAGATGGACCGCTACTTCGAGGATCTATTGACCGATCGGCGAGGCGGACGGCAAGGGTTTCCCTTCAACATCGCGAGCGAGATCGCGTCGTTGAGCGAGCATTACCGCAGGGAGGTCTTTCCGCTGCGGCGGACGCTCTGGGACACCGACCGGTCGCAGTAGGAGTCGGCCCCGGGCAGGAAGGGGGTCCCGGAGCGCCCGAAGGGATCATCGGGCTCGCACCGCCGCGCGGCGCCGGGCCGGCCTGGTGCCGGGAGAGAGACTCGAACTCTCACGACCTCGCGGCCGGCGGATTTTGAGTCCGCTGCGTCTACCCGTTCCGCCATCCCGGCTGGCCGCGGCA
>CAZIXQ010000006.1:0-41150 GCA_964543155.1 uncultured Enterobacteriaceae bacterium | reverse complement strand
GTCACCTCCGGGCCGGGCGTGACCAACGCAGTGACCGGCATCGCGACCGCGTACATGGACTCGATCCCGATGGTGATCATCACCGGGCAGGTGCCGACGCACGCGATCGGGCAGGACGCATTCCAGGAGGTCGACGCCGTCGGCGTCACGCGGCCGTGCGTCAAGCACAACTTCCTCGTGAAGGACGTCCGCGACGTCGCGATGACGATCAAGAAGGCCTTCCACATCGCGCGCACCGGGCGTCCGGGGCCGGTGGTGGTCGACATTCCAAAGGACGTCACCGGCGCGCGTTGCCGCTTCGAGTATCCGGACGCGGTGGCAATGCGCTCCTACAATCCGACGGTCAAGGGCCATCCGGGGCAGATCAAGAAGGCCGCGCAGCTGCTCCTCGAGGCGAAGCGGCCGATGGTCTACACGGGCGGCGGCGTGATCCTCTCGGACGCGGCCGCGCAGCTGAAGAAGCTCGTGAAGCTGCTCGGCTTCCCATGCACCAACACGCTGATGGGGCTGGGCGGGTATCCGGCGACCGACGGGCAGTTTCTGGGCATGCTCGGCATGCACGGCACCTACCAGGCGAACATGGCGATGCAGCACTGCGACGTGCTCCTCGCCATTGGCGCGCGCTTCGACGACCGCGTGATCGGGAATCCCGCCCACTTCGGCTCGGTGCCGCGCAAGATCATCCACGTGGACATCGACCCGTCGTCGATCTCGAAACGCGTCAAGGTCGACGTGCCGATCGTCGGAAACGTTCGCGAGGTGCTCGACGAGCTCCTCAAGCTGCTCGACGGTCAGGCAGGCAAGCTCGACCAGAAGGCGCTCAAGGCCTGGTGGGCCCAGATCGAGCTCTGGCGGGCGAAGGACTGCCTGCGCTACGACCGCGGTTCGGCCATCATCAAGCCGCAGTTCGTCATCGAGAAGCTCTACGAGGTGACTGGCGGCGATGCCTTCGTCACCTCGGATGTCGGCCAGCACCAGATGTGGGCGGCGCAGTTCTACAAGTTCGACAAGCCGCGCCGCTGGATCAACTCCGGCGGCCTCGGCACGATGGGCTTCGGCCTGCCCGCGGCGATGGGCGCGCAATTCGCGAACCCGGGGGCGACGGTGGCGTGCGTCACCGGCGAGGCGAGCTTCATGATGTGCATGCAGGAGCTCTCGACCTGCAAGCAGTACCGCCTCCCGATCAAGATCGTGAACCTCAACAACCGCTACATGGGCATGGTGCGGCAGTGGCAGCAGTTCTTCCACGGCAACCGCTACTCGGAGTCCTACATGGACGCGCTGCCGGATTTCGTGAAGCTCGCGGAGAGCTTCGGCCACGCCGGCGTGCGCATCGAGAAGCCCGCCGACGTCGAGCCGGCGCTGCGCGAGGCGTTCAAGCGCAAGCAGGAGCTCGTGTTCCTCGACTTCCTGACCGACCAGTCCGAGAACGTCTACCCGATGGTGCCCGGCGGGAAAGGGATCTCCGAGATGATCCTCGCCGAGGACCTGTGATTCCGGCGCACCCGAGGTATCCGGCATGAACGCGCCAGTCGCAAGCCCCTACACGCTGCCCGCCACCGAATCCAAGGCCATGCGCCACATCGTCTCCATTCTGCTCGAGAACGAACCGGGCGCGCTGTCGCGCGTCGCCGGACTGTTCTCGGCCCGGGGCTACAACATCGAATCGCTGACCGTCGCACCGACCGAGGACGGGTCGCTGTCGCGGATGACGATCGTCACGACCGGATCCGACGACGTGATCGAGCAGATCACCAAGCAGCTCAACAAGCTGATCGAGGTGGTCAAGCTCGTCGACCTGTCCGAGGCACCGCACATCGAGCGCGAGCTGATGCTGATCAAGGTGCGCGCCACCGGCAAGGACCGCGAGGAGATGAAACGCATGGCCGACATCTTTCGCGGCCGCATCCTCGATGTGACCGAGACGACGTACACGATCGAGCTCACCGGCACCGGATCGAAGCTCGACGCGTTCATCGAGGCGCTCGACAAGGCCGCGATCCTGGAGACGGTGCGCACCGGGGCCTCGGGAATCGCGCGGGGCGAACGGGTGCTCAGAGTCTGAATCTCACCAGTAGGGGGAAGGGGGAACGGGGAAGGGTGGCGGTCGCGCGTGCGGCCGGCTCCAGCGTCCGTCTCGCGTCTCCCGACGACAACCAAGGGGCAATTCGATGAAGGTCTATTACGACAAGGACGCCGACCTCTCCCTCATCAAGGGCAAGAAAGTCACGATCGTGGGCTACGGCTCGCAGGGCCACGCCCACGCGCTCAACCTCCAGGACTCGGGCGTGAAGGTGACGGTCGCGCTGCGCAAGGGGGGCGCGTCGTGGAACAAGGCGAAGAACGCCAAGCTGCAGGTCAAGGACATCCCGGATGCGGTGAAGGGCGCCGACATCGTGATGGTCCTTCTGCCGGACGAGCACCACGCCCAGATCTACCGCGATCACATCGAGCCGAACATCAAGAAGGGCGCGGCGCTCGCATTCGCGCACGGCTTCAACATCCACTACGGCCAGATCCAGCCGCGACCCGACCTCGACGTGTTCATGGTCGCGCCGAAGGCGCCCGGTCACACCGTCCGTTCGACTTATGTGCAGGGCGGTGGCACGCCGATGCTGATCGCGCTTCACCAGAACCCGTCGAAGAAGGCGCGCGACATCGCGCTGTCGTACGCCGCGGCGATCGGCGGCGGGCGGGCGGGCATCATCGAGACCAATTTCAAGGAAGAGACCGAAACCGATCTCTTCGGCGAGCAGACCGTGCTCTGCGGCGGTTGCGTCGAGCTGGTGAAGGCGGGCTTCGAGACGCTCGTCGAGGCCGGCTACGCGCCCGAGATGGCCTATTTCGAGTGCCTGCACGAGCTCAAGCTGATCGTCGATCTCATGTACGAGGGCGGGATCGGCACGATGAATTACTCGATCTCGAACAACGCGGAATACGGCGAGTACGTTACCGGTCCGAAGATCATCACCGAGGAGACCAAGAAGGCGATGCGCGCGGCGCTCCTCGACATCCAGTCGGGCGAATACGCGAAGAGCTTCATCCTCGAAAACCGCGCCGGCGCGCCGACGCTGCTTTCGCGGCGCCGCATGACCGCCGAGCACGAGATCGAGAAGGTGGGCGGAAAGCTGCGCGACATGATGCCGTGGATCCGCAAGAACCGTCTGGTCGACACGAGCAAGAACTAGCCTCCCGTCCCTGGACGACCGAAGGTGACGGGCGTGCCCGCCTACCCTCATCCGATCATCGCCCGCGAGGGCTGGCCGTTCCTTGCCGCGAGCGTCGCCGTCGCGGTGGCGGTCGGCTGGCTCCTCGGGTGGTGGTGGTCGACGCCGGTCTGGGCGTGGGTGCTGTTCGTGCTGCAGTTCTTTCGCGATCCGGCGCGGCCGGTGCCCGGCGACCAGCGCACGGTTGTCGCGCCGGCTGACGGCCGCATCGTCGCGGTCGAGAAGGCGGAGGACCCGTACCTGAAGCGCACCGCCACGAAGCTGAGCGTGTTCATGAACGTGTTCAACGTGCACTCGAACCGCGCGCCGGTCGACGGGGAGGTGCGCGACGCGTGGTACGACGCAGGGGCCTTCATGAACGCGGCGCTCGACAAGGCATCGGTCAAGAACGAGCGCAACGCCCTGTGGCTGCGCGCCGACGCCGGGCCGGACGTGGTCTGCGTGCAGGTCGCCGGGCTGATCGCGCGCCGCATCCTCTGCTACGCGAAGCCTGGCGACCGGTTGAAGCGCGGCGAGCGCTTCGGGTTCATCCGCTTCGGCTCGCGTGTGGACCTCTACCTGCCGCTGGAGTCGCGCGTGCGCGTGGAGCTCGGGCAGAAGGTGAGCGCAGGCGCAACGATCATGGCGGAGCTCTGAGCGCCATGGCCGAGCTGCCGCGCGACCGCAGGGGGGTGCTGCGCGGGGCGCTGCGCCGCCGCGGCATCTACCTGCTGCCGAATCTCTTCACGACCGCGGCGCTCTTCGCCGGCTTCTACGCGATCGTGCAGGCGATGAACGGCATCTACGACCAGGCCGCCATCGGCGTGTTCATCGCGATGGTGCTCGACGGGCTCGACGGCCGGGTCGCGCGGCTGACGCGCACGCAGAGCGAGTTCGGCGCCGAGTACGACAGCCTTGCGGACATGGTTTCGTTCGGCGCCGCCCCTGCGCTGATCATGTACGTCTGGGCGCTGCAGCCGCTCGGTCGGCTGGGCTGGATCGCCGCGTTCGTCTACTGCGTCGGGGCGGCGCTGCGGCTCGCGCGCTTCAACACGAACATCGACGTCATCGACAAGCGCTTCTTCCAGGGGCTCCCGAGCCCCGCCGCCGCCGCGCTCGTCGCCGGCTTCGTCTGGATCGTCGACGACTTCCAGATCGAGCGGGTCGTGTGGCTGCGCTACCTGGCCTGCGGCCTCACCCTCTTCGCCGGCATCACGATGGTCACGAACGCGCCGTACTACAGCTTCAAGGACATCAACTTCCGACGCAGCGTGCCGTTCTGGGCGATCCTGATCATCGTGCTTGCCCTGATCGTGATCTCGGCGAACCCGCCGATGGTGCTGTTCGGCCTGTTCGTCGCCTACTCGCTGTCGGGCTACGCGCTCTGGGTCTGGAACCGCCGCAAGCCCCGGCCGGCCTCCTGAGCCACCCCCGTTGCACCGCGCCGGGAATGCCGCTATAGTCGCCCGCATGCCTCCCGAAGCGACCATTCTCTCGCTTCTCCTCCGCAGCCTGCTGCTCGGGCTGCTGCTGCGCCCCGCGCGCTAGCCCACTCATCCCACAATTTCGGTAAGTTTCGACGCGACGCGGGATCCGCGGCGCGGCAAGGCGTCCAAGCGCCCACACCGGAGACCACCATGAGCACCGAACGCTTGATCATCTTCGACACGACGCTCCGCGACGGGGAACAGAGCCCCGGCGCCTCCATGACGAAGGAGGAGAAGCTGCGCATCGCCAGGCAGCTCGAGCGCCTGCGCGTCGACGTGATCGAGGCCGGGTTTCCCGCCGCGTCCAACGGGGATTTCGAGGCGGTGCGCGCGATCGCGAACACGATCAAGGATTCGACCGTCGCCGGCCTGTGCCGCGCGAACGACCGCGACATCACGCGCGGCGTCGAGGCGCTGAAGGGTGCGAGATCCTGGCGCGTCCACACGTTCATCGCGACCAGCCCGCTCCACATGGAGATGAAGCTGCGGATGAGCCCCGAGCAGGTGCTCGAGCAGGCGCGGCTCGCCGTCCGCTTCGCCCGCAACCACTGCCCGGACGTGGAGTTCTCCCCCGAGGACGGCAGCCGCTCCGAGGTCGACTTCCTCTGCCGGGTGCTCGAGGCGGTGATCAAGGAGGGTGCGACCACGATCAACATCGCCGACACCGTCGGCTATGCCGTACCCCAGCAATTCGGCGAGTTCATCAAGACCCTGCGCAATCGCATCCCGAACTCGGACAAGGTGCGCTGGTCGGTGCACTGCCACAACGATCTCGGGATGGCGGTCGCGAATTCGCTGGCCGGCGTGATCGTCGGTGGCGCGCGCCAGGTGGAATGCACGATCAACGGGCTCGGCGAGCGGGCAGGCAACACCTCGCTCGAGGAGATCGTGATGGCGGTCAGGACCCGCAAGGACTTCTTCGGCCTGGACACGCGCATCGACACGACGCAGATCGTGCCGGCTTCGCGGCTCGTGTCGCAGATCACCGGATTCGTCGTGCAGCCGAACAAGGCGGTTGTCGGCGCGAACGCCTTTGCGCACGCCTCGGGGATCCACCAGGACGGGGTGCTCAAGGCCCGCCAGACCTACGAGATCATGACCGCCGAGGACGTCGGCTGGTCGGCGAACAAGATCGTGCTCGGCAAGCTCTCCGGACGCAACGCCTTCAAGCAGCGGCTGCGTGAGCTCGGCATCGATCTCGACAGCGAGGAGGCCGTCAACGTCGCGTTCCAGAAGTTCAAGGACCTCGCCGACAAGAAGGCCGAGATCTTCGACGAGGACCTGCAGATGCTGGTGTCGGACGAGACGGTCACCGCCGAGAAGGAGCATTGGAAGCTCGTCCACCTCAACCAGGCGAGCGGCATGGGGGAGCGCCCGCATGCCGCAATCGTGCTGAACGAGACCGGCGTCGAGCGCAAGGCCGAGTCGAACGGGGACGGGCCGGTCGACGCCACGTTCAAGGCGATCGAGCGCATCGCGAAGAGCGGGTCGGACCTGCTGCTCTACTCGGTGAACGCGGTGACGCAGGGGACCGAATCGCAGGGCGAGGTGACGGTGCGCCTCGCGAAGGGGGGGCGGATCGTGAACGGCGTTGGCGCGGACACCGACATCATCGTGGCCTCGGCGAAGGCCTACGTGAACGCGCTGAACAAGCTGGCGACCGACGCGCGGCTGAACCCGCAGCACGGCGCGATGACCCCCTGAGGAGCCGGACGTGGCGGACGACCTGATCGCGAGCGTGCGCGAACGGCTGTTCACCGCCGTGCTGTCGGACGTGCTCGACGCCGCCGGAAGGCGGTCGCAGGCGATGCGCCCGGGTGTTCGCCCGCTCGACGACTCGCTGGTGATGGTGGGGCGCGCGCGAACCGGGCTGTACGCCGACGTCTACCACGTCGTACCGGGTGAGAATCCCTACGCGCTCGAGATCGCGCTCGTCGACGACCTGGCGCCCGACGAGATCGTGGTGCTGGCAGCCGGGACTTCGGGCCGGATCGCGCCCTGGGGCGAGCTGCTCACGACCGCCTGCCGGGCGCGCGGCGCCGCGGGCTGCGTCACCGACGGGCTCGTGCGCGACGTCCGTGCGATCCGTGCGCTGCGCTTCCCCGTATTCGCCGGCGGCATCGGGCCGCTCGACACCAAGGGGCGCGGCAAGGTCATGGCGATCGACGTTCCGGTCGAGTGCGGCGGCGTCGCGGTGCGATCGGGCGATCTCGTGTTCGGGGACGCCGATGGCGTGGTGGTCGTCCCGCGCGAGGTCGAGGGCGAGATCCTGCGCGCCGCGTTCGAGAAGGTCGCCGGCGAGGATCGCACCCGGGCAGCGCTGGAGCGCGGCGAGAAGCTCGCCGACGTGTTCGCGCGACACGGCATCCTCTAGGCGGTTGCGCCGCGCGACGCGCGGGCGCCGAAGATGGCGCAGGTGAAGAGCGCCAGCGCGAGCACGATCTCCACGATCGCCAGGCGGCGCACCGGGCCGAACTCGGCCCACGCGCGCACGACGCCTTCGGCCAGGTAGGCGAGCGCGAGGAAAGACGTCCACTGGAACGTGCGGCGCCGGCCGTGCAGCAGTCCGAGTAGCGGCGCGAGGAGCGGCACGGCCTTGAGCACGAGCCACGATCCGCCGGGTCGGGCGGGCGCCAGCCAGAGCTCCCAGGCCAGGGCGAGCGCGATGAGGGCGAGCAGGCTGCCGACTGCACCCGCCTGCCACGCCGAGCGACTCATTCGCCCCGCGCTCGCCGTGCGAGTGCGCCGAGCACCTCGCGTGCTTTCCCGGCGTTAGTGACTGCCTCCTCGAACTCGATGCGCACCATCGCCGCGTCCGCGCGCACGTCGATTCCATCGCAGTCGATCCCGATGAGCGCGGCGGTCGACGGCGCCACGCCGGTGGCGTGGCGGCAAGCCGCGCGCAGCGCGTCCGCGTGGTCCGCGTTCATGTGCGCGACGATCTCGTCCTCGGCTCCGGCAAGGCGGTTTTCCGGCGGGGCGAAGCTCTGCGGGGTGATCGAGCGGATGGCGCCGAACCCGGCGATGTGGCGCACGAACACCGTGCGCAGGCGCCAGAACGAGAAATCGCCCAGGTCGAGGAGGCCCTGCGCGTCGGGGAAGTAGCGCAGGTAGCGCGCGGCGATGGCCGACGGCTCCGCGACCGCTTCGGCGTCGCCAACCAGCGTCAGCCGCGCGGCGTTCTGCACGTCCTCCGCCGCGTCCTGCACCAGGAGGCTGGCGCGCGGGTCGGCCGTCATGTTCTTCGTGTGCTCGGCGAGGCGGCTCACCAGGATCACCGGCCGCGCGTCGTGATCAAGGACGAACGGAACGACGGAGCCGAACGGGTAGCCACCGAGCCGTTTCGACAGTGTCGCGAGGACCCCCGCGCGGTGCCGGCGCAAGAACCGGCGCGCTTCGGCTCCTTCGCTCATCCTGAAAGCCGCCGCGCCGTTTCCGCCAGTCGCTGGCCGAGCGCGATGCACAGCTGCTTCTCGGTCTCGTCCAGCGCGCGGTCCGACGCGCTGCCGGCAACGTGTGAGGCGCCGTAGGGCGTGCCCCCGCTCGTGGTGCGCATCAGGCCCGGCTCGGTGTAGGGCAGCCCGACGATCAGCATGCCGTGGTGAAGGAGCGGCAGCATCATCGAGACGAGCGTCGTCTCCTGCCCGCCGTGCAGGCTGGAGCTCGAGGAGAAGACGGCGGCCGGCTTGCCGGCGAGGGTGCCGCGCAGCCACAGTGCGGCGGTTCCGTCCCAGAAGTACTTCATGGGTGCGGCCATGTTGCCGAAGCGGGTCGGGGTGCCGAGCGCGAGACCGGCGCACTCCTCCAGGTCGGAGAGCTCGCAGTAGGGTGCCCCGGCGTCGGGCACCGCGGCCTCGACGGCCTCGGTGACCGTCGAGATCCGGGGGACCGTGCGCAGGCGCGCCGACATCCCCGCGGCGCGTTCCACACCGTGCGCGACCCAGCGGGCCATCTCCTTGACTGCGCCGTGGCGGCTGTAATAGAGGACCAGGATGTCGGACATGCGGGCGGCGACAGCGGACCGGGCTATTATAGAAGCGGGCCCGTGCTGCCCAAGTGATTTCCGCGTGCGATCACGCCTCGAGCGTCTAGGTTATTTCGTCGCCAGCGTCTTCCGGCGGTTCTTCGAGGACGGTGGTCTTACGCTCGCGGGCAGTCTCACCTACACTGCGCTGCTCGCGCTCGTCCCCCTGATTACGGTGGCGCTCACGCTTGTCACCGCGTTCCCGGTGTTCGACGAGTTCGTCCAGGGCGTCGACGTTTTCCTCGCCCGGCACATGCTGCCGCCGGCGGTCGCGAAGACCGTGACCGGCGCGATCGAGCAATTCACGCAGAACGCGGCCGGCCTCACGGCAGTGGGTCTCGTCGCGCTCGGCGTGACGGCAATCCTGCTGATGCTGTCGATCGAGGGCGCATTCGACAGGATCTGGCGCGTGAGCCGGCCGCGCCCGCTCGGCCTGCGTCTGCTGACCTACGGGGCGCTGATCATGCTCGGGCCGCTGCTCATCGGCGTCAGCCTGACGATCACTTCGTATCTCGTCACCGCCTCGCTCGGGATGGCACGGCACGTGCCCGGAGCGGGCGCGGCACTGCTGGCCGCGGTTCCTTTCGTGCTCTCGGCGATCGCCTTTACCCTGCTCTACCTGATCGTCCCGAATCGCCGCGTCCGGACAGGGCACGCGGCCGTCGGCGGCGCAGTGGCAGCGGCGCTCTTCGAGGCGACGAAGCGGGGTTTCGCCATCTACGTCGCAAATTTCCCGAACTACGGCGTGATCTACGGCGCCTTTGCCGCGGTGCCGATCTTTCTCGTCTGGGTGTACCTGTGCTGGGTCGTCACGCTGCTCGGCGCAATAGTGGTCGCGCTGCTGCCCGATTTCGGCCTTGCGCGCACCTGGGCGCGGGACGGCCCTGCGGCCGACTTCCGGACGGCGCTGGCGATCCTGCGCGCCTTGTTGCGGGCGCAGGACGCGACCCCCGCGCTCGATACGCGCACCCTCCTCACGCAGGCGGGCGTGCCGGGCGAGCTCGGTGAACGCGTCGTGCACCGGCTGGCTGCCGCCGGTTGGCTGGTTCAGGGTGCGAGGCGTCGGTGGTCGCTCGCGTGCGATCCGGAGCGCGTGCGCCTCGCCGACGTGTACCGGGTGCTCTTCTTCGATGCCGAGCGCGGCCGCGCGAACGGGACCGACCCTGCGATTGAGGCGATCCTGGAGCGGGCGGCTACCGGCGCCGCGGCGGTGCTCGACGCGCCGCTGCGCGCGCTCGCCGACGCGCCGGCGGTCAGTTCACCGCGCTGAACTGGACGAGTTGCACGCTGACGGTCCGCTCCAGCAGCCGGGTCGCTCGCACGCGCAGCTTCGACTGCAGGTCACCGAGGCTCAGCTCGCAGGTCGAGTCGAGCGGGAAGAGCGGCGCGAGGATTGCAGGCGCCTGATTGAGCGAAGGCACCTCGGGCAGCAGGAGCACGTGCTCGGCATCCTGGGCTGCACCGCGCGTCTTGCGGATCGACACCGCGCGCGCGGTCGGAGCGAGCTCCTCGAGGCCGAGCTCCAGGTGTTCCGGGTTGTCGGAGAGCACCCAGCGCACGACGCAGATGTGGCACGTCTGGCTGTCGCGCGTGCGCAACCCGATCACTTCGCCGACGCGAATCGGTTCCATCGCGCCCTTGACGTGCATCAGCGCGAAGCCGCGCGGGCTCTCGTTGGTTACCATCCACTCGCCGGTCGGCGCGCGGGTCGCGCCGCGCGAGTTCAGAAACTCCCAGATGCCGCGGATGCCGACGCAGATTTCCACTCGGGCGTGCGTGCGCAGGCGCGTGAACCTGCGGTTGGGCACTGCGCCCCAATGCTTGACCAGCCGTGCCATCAGATCGCGGAACGCAGGGTCGGCGGCGTCCGGCGCTAGGCCGAGGGTCTCGGGCCTTTCACCGGCCGCGAGCCGCGCCATCTGGTCGAGCAGGGTCTCGGCGAGCGGCAGCGTGTTGAGCAGCAGATCGTGTCCTTGCGGCAGCGGGTGATGGCGCTTCGATAGTGCGTAGCCCGGGACGTCGCGCTGCGACTTGATCAGGAAGAGTCCCTGACCGGTCTTCTGCTGGCCGGCGGGACCGATTGCGGCGAGGTGCCCGAACTTCTCGAGCCACGCGAGCACCCGGTCGAGGTCGCCTTGCATGAGCTTGAGCGGCTCGGAAAAGGCGACGAGGAGGGCGCTGCGATAGACCGAGTGCGGCGTGTCGCCCCCGTCTTCGAGCGCGCGCTGCGCGAGTCCGCGGCGCAGCGCGAACTGGTACAGCTCGTGCAGCTCGAGCCAGACCGACTTCGGGTTGGTGGCGTACATGCGATAACCGAGCTTCAGCCGTTGGGCGAGCATCTGCATCGCCCGCACGACGGGCAACAGCGCGCGGCCGCTCGACGCGAAGCCGAAGAGTCGCCGGGACTGCTCGACGAGCAGCAGCTTGTACGAGTAGGCGAGCTCGGTCAGAAGGTCCTCGGCGAGCGACGCGGCATTGCGGCTCGCCATCGACAGCGGCAGGGTCCCGGATTGGAGCGCGGCGTCGAGCCGCGGGATGAGGAGCTCGACGTAGCCGAGCACGCCCTCGGTGACGTCCTGGCGCAGCGTGATCCGGACCCGCGTGCGGTTGAACGGCGCGAGCTGATCGAGCACCATGCGCCCAGCGAGCAGCGGGTCGTCCTTCGGCAGCGACGCGAGCCACCCCGGGACCTGCTCGGGGGACAGGTCGGACCGCGGCGGCTCACCCTCCGGGGCCTGCGGCAGGCTCAAGTGCAGTGGCATGTCCGGCTCCTGTTCCGTGTTGTAGATCTGCAGGTCGACCGTCGTCCTGCCGGGACCTTGCGCAGGGGGATCGCAAGGCCCGTGCCATGGGCCGTGCCGCCCGCGCCGTGCGGCGTGAAATCCGTCCGCCAATGACATTGGAATAAGCGCGGCCGGACGGGCGGTCGCGAGTCTAGCCGATCTGCGCCTGCACCCCGTGAGTTTCCGCACAGACCGTCCCGGCGATGGCAGTGCGCTGCCGCGCTGCGGATGGCGGAGGCGCCGGGGCTGGGCCGCGCGGCCGTGCGTTGTGACGTCGACGCGTCAGACGCGTCAGGCCGACGGCGTGACGCGCGTCACGCGGCCTGGAGCGCGAGAACCTCGATCAGCTCGACACTCTGGGTCTTCTCGATGACCCGACCCGCGCGCAGCGCGAGGCGGCCGCGGCGATGCCGGAGGCTGAACTGGTCGTTCGACTGCAGCCGGTTCGGCGGCGTGACGATTGCCGGGGCGCGCTTCTGCGCCGGCATCTCGGGAAAGTAGAGCACGGGCTCGGCGGCGACGGGCGCCTGCTCGCTCGGCTTGTAGACCGCCGGCACGACGAGCGGGGCGATCTGCTGCAGTCCGAGCTCGAAGTGCTCCGGGTTGTTGGACTGGATCCAGCGCACGAAGCACACGAAGAGCGTCCCGTGCTCGCGTGACCGGACGGCGACCACTTCGCCGACGTCGATCGGCGGCAGCGTGCCGGACATGAACTTGAGCGCGAACCCGCGTGCGCTCTCGTTCACGATGATCCACTCGCTCGCCTTCACCGGCTGCTCGCGCGTGGTGATGTCGGCCTGCGGAGTCTCGGCGGGTGCTTCGGCGCGCAGGACGCGCCAGATCTCGCGCAGCCCGACCCACAGCTCGACCCGCGGGTGGAAGCGCATCCGGGTCTGCCGCTGCTTGCGGTCCCCTCGCCAGTGCGCGACGAGGCGCTGCATGAGCTCCCGATACCCGGGCGTGCGCGCCTCCTCGGGCAGCCCCAGGGTGCCGGGTGCGACCCCGTCGCGCAACTTCTTGAGTTGACCCTCGAGGCGCTCGACGAGGCGGCGGGTGACCAGGACGAGCTCGCCGTTCTCGAATCCCACGTCGGCGCGCTTCGAATAGGCGACACCCGGCCGGTCGCGGCGCGGGTCGATCGCGAAGACGCAAGCCGGGTCCTCGAACCGGGCGCCCGTCGCGAGCTCGGCGAGCTCGCCGTGGGCTGCAAGATAGGCTTGCACGCGCGAGAAATCGCCGTGCATCAGCTTGGTCGGCTGTGCAAAGGCGAGCAGCAGCGCCTCGCGGTAGACGCGCAGCGGGGAGGTGCGCGGAGACTCCGCCTCCCGCTCGCTGATTCCCCAGTCGCGCGCCAACCGGTGGAGCTGGTGCATCTCGGCCCACACCGCGCCGGGGCTCCGTGCGTAGAGCCTCTGGCTGAGCGCGAGGCGGCGCGCGTGAAAGTCCATGGCGCGCGTAAGCGGGGCGTGGAGCTGACCCTTGTACCCGATCGAGAGCCAGGCGCGCGGCGCGGCGAGCACCAGGGCGGTGTAGCCCGCGGCCAGCTCCTTCAGCACCTTCTCGATGCAGTAGGCCGCCTCGCGCAGCGGTGCCGACAGTGGCGGCGTGACCTTCGCGACCCGCACCTCGAGCTGGGGGAGCAGCCAGTCGACGTGGTCGCGAACCATGTCGAGCACCCGCAGCCGCAGCCGTGCGGGCAGCCCGGCCTGATTGAGCGCCACGAGCCGTTCGATCAGCGCACGGGCCGCCCGCCTCGGATCGTTCGGCGGCAGGCCATTGAGGAACGCACGCATCCGCTCGGGCGAGAAGTCGCCCTCGTCGGTGCCGCCGCGCCCGGGCGCGATAAAATTCAACAACATCTGGGGACTGGGCTCTGCTTGCGTGTCGTAGCGGATTTCAGCAAAGAGCATGCCGGGCGAGTTGTGGAATAGTGCGCGCAGGGCGACCTCTCCGGGAGTGGAGTGCGAAACCGCACCGATCCGGCGTGAAGGAGTACGCAGAATGAACACCGCAGCGGACTTGCGCTCTGGCAAGCCGATTCCGGCGCGCGACCGCCTGATCGTCGCGCTGGACGTCGCCTCGACTGAGGAGGCGCGCGCGCTGGTCGCGACGCTCGGCGGGGCCGTCTCCTTCTACAAGCTCGGGCTCGAGCTGTTCATGCATCCTGGCTACTTCGAGTTCGTCGAATGGCTCCGGCGGCAGGGGAAGCAGGTCTTCGTCGACCTGAAGTTCTTCGACGTCCCCGAGACCGTGCGCGGCGCGGTGCGCGGGCTGCGCAACCGCGGCATCGCCTTCGCGACCGTGCACGGGAACCAGGCGATCCTCGAGGCGGCCGGGGCCGAGAAAGGGGATGTGAGGATCCTCGCCGTCACGGTCCTGACCAGCCTGGACCGGGGCGATCTCGACGATCTCGGATTCCAGTGCGACGTCGGCGCGCTCGTGCTTTCGCGTGCCCGCCGCGCGCTCGCCGCGGGTTGCGACGGGGTCATCTCCTCCGGGCTCGAGGCGCCGATGCTGAAGCGCGAGTTGGGAGAGCGCATCCTGGTCGTCACGCCCGGCATTCGCCCGGTCGAGAATCGGTCGAGCGATGATCAGAAGCGCACGGTCGACGTTGCGCAGGCCTTCGCCAACGGCGCGGACTACATCGTCGTGGGGCGCCCGATTCGCACTGCGCCGGATCCGCGGGCGGCTGCGGAAGCCATTCAGTCGACGATCGCCGCGACCTTCCCGCGCTGACGCGCGCGCTGCTATGCGAGCGGCCCCGGGTACTTGAACGTTCCGCGCCAGGCTGCGAGCACGAGCGTCGGGTACTCGGGCTTTCCGAGGCTCCCGTTGTATCGTCCGAGCGCGCGGTACAGGTCGCCCTTCTCGATGTCGAGGTAGTGGCGCAGGATCACGCAGCCGTAGCGGATGTTGGTCCGCAGGTGAAAGAGGTTGTGCTCGCCTTCGCCGATGAGCCCCACCCAGAACGGCATCACCTGCATCAGGCCGCGTGCGCCGGCCTTCGACACCGCGTACTTCTTGAAACCGCTCTCCACGAAGATGATGCCTAGGACGAGCTGCGGGTCCAGCCCCGCGCGCGTCGCCTCGTAGTGCACCGTCTTCAGCAGTTCGACGCGGAACTTGGCGTCGGGCACGCGCTTCGCCAGGCGATCCGACATGGCGAGCAGCCAGCGGTAGCCGTCTTCGGGGTCCTTGAACCGCAGGTGAGGAACGCCCTTGTCGCTGACGGCGCGCGACATCGCTGCCCTGACGCTCGCAGAAAGAGGCTCGTATTGCTGCGCGCCAGCCAGCACCGCAGGCGGTGTCGCGGCCGCGACGATTGCCGCGAGGATCGTCAGGAGGACGCGCACAATCGCTCGCGAATGAACCCTGCCGCGCGCGACAGGGGCACCGGAGTCGGCGCGGCATCGGTGCGCCGCTGGTACTCGATCGTGCCGTCCTTGAGTCCGCGCTCGCCGATCACCACCCGGTGCGGTATTCCGATCAGCTCTACGTCGGCGAGGAGCACGCCGGGGCGCTCGTCCCGGTCGTCGAGCAGCACGTCCACGCCCGCGGCCAGCAGCTCGGCGTAGAGCGCGTCCGCACTCCTGCGCACCGCTTCGCTGCGGCGGTACCCGAGCGGGACGATCGCCACCAGGAAGGGCGCGATGGGATCCGGCCAGACGATGCCGCGCTCGTCGTGCCCCTGCTCGATTGCCGCACCGACGATGCGCGTGATGCCGATCCCGTAGCAGCCCATCTCGAACGGGCGTTCCTTGCCCTGGTCGTCCAGGAAGCTCGCCTTCATCGCCGTGGAGTACTTGGTCCGCAGCTGGAAGATGTGGCCGACCTCGATGCCGCGCACGATCTCGAGGGTGCCCTTGCCGTCGGGGCTCGGGTCGCCGCGCCGGACGTTGCGTATGTCGGCCACGGCCGCGGGCTCGGGCAGATCGCGCCCGAAGTTCGCGCCGGCCAGGTGGAAGCCTTCCTCGTTGGCCCCGCAGACGAAGTCCGACATCGTTGCCACGGATCGATCCGCGATCACCCGGATCGAAGGGTCGATGCCGACCGGCCCGATGTAGCCCGGCTTGCAGCCCGTGTGCCGCACGATCTCGGCCTCGGTCGCGAAGCGGAAGGGATCGAGCCCCGGCACCTTCTGCGTCTTGATCTCGTTCAAGTCGTGATCGCCGCGCAGCAGCAGTAGGCAAAAGCTCTCGTCGTGCATCACGGCAATCGCCTTCACGGTGCGTCCGAGCGGCACGCCGAGCAGCGCGGCCACGTCCTCGCAGCGCGTCGCGCCGGGGGTAGGCACCTTGCGCAGAGCTTCGCTCGACGACGCGCGTGCGATCGCGGGGGGAAGCGCTTCCGCGAGTTCGACGTTCGCCGCGTAGTCCGACTCCGGGCTATAGGCGATCGCGTCCTCGCCGGAGTCGGCGAGGACGTGGAACTCGTGCGACCCGGTGCCGCCGATCGAGCCCGTGTCCGCGGCGACGGCCCGGAAGGCGAGCCCCATGCGCGTGAAGATCCGCGTGTAGGTGTCGTGCATGTTCCGGTATTCGCGCACGAGGTCGTCGTAGCTGGCGTGAAACGAGTAGCCGTCCTTCATCGTGAACTCGCGTCCGCGCATCACGCCGAAGCGCGGGCGGATCTCGTCCCGGAACTTCGTCTGGATCTGATAGAAGTGCACCGGGAGCTGCCGGTAGCTGCGAATCTCGCGCCGCGCGATGTCGGTGATGACCTCCTCGTGGGTCGGGCCGACGCAGAAATCGCGTTCATGCCGGTCCCTGAGCCGCAGGAGCTCCGGGCCGTACTGCTGCCACCGCCCCGACTCCTGCCACAGTTCGGCGGGCTGGACGGCCGGCAGGAAGACCTCGATCGCCCCGGCGCGGTTCATCTCCTCGCGCACGATCGCCTCGACCCTGCGCACGACGCGCAGGCCGAGCGGCAGCCAGCTATAGATGCCGCCCGCGAGCCGTCGGATCAGCCCCGCGCGCAGCATGAGCCGGTGGCTGACGACCTCCGCGTCGGAGGGCGCCTCCTTCGTGGTCGAAAGGAAGAACTGCGACACCCGCATCGTTCGAGGCTCCGAGAATGGCCCGCATTCTAGCCGAGCGCCCGAGCGCGACCGGGCGTCCGGCCGCTAGGCAGCACCCGTGAATTGTGGAAAAATCGGACCAGACAACAGCATACGGAGCCGATCATGCTCGACCGGGACGGCTACCGCCCGAACGTCGGCATCGTCCTCTGCAACCACCGCAACGAGGTCTTCTGGGGCAAGCGCGTCAAAGAGCATTCGTGGCAGTTCCCGCAGGGCGGCATCAAGCACGGTGAGTCGCCGGAGCAGGCGATGTACCGGGAACTGCACGAAGAGGTCGGCCTCCAGCATGACCACGTGAGGATCCTCGGGCGGACGCGCGGGTGGCTGCGCTACGACGTGCCGCAGCAGTGGATCCGCCGCGAGTGGCGCGCGACCTACCGCGGGCAGAAGCAGATCTGGTACCTGCTCCGGCTCGTCGGGCGAGACTGCGACGTCTGCCTGCGGGCGAGCGAGCGACCGGAGTTCGATGCGTGGCGCTGGAGTGAGTACTGGGTTCCACTCGACTCGGTGATCGAGTTCAAGCGTGAGGTCTACCAGCAGGCTCTGAACGAGCTGGCGCGATTCCTCGGACGTGACCGGCGTCCGGGTTCGGCGCGTGCCGAAGGGGCCAGCGCGCCGCGCTAGGTTTGCCTGAAGGAAGTGGCGCTCGTCACGCGAGTGTGGAGCCGCGCAATCCGGGCTCTTGCAGATCCCCGCCGCGCACGTTTGGAAACCGCCCGAACCGGATGCGCGGCTTGACACTGGCGGTGCTCCGGCCTTATATTCAGTTCATAGCTTAGATTTAGTCTAAGCTGAGTCAGGCGGACGACCAAGCACCCGCTCGTTTACCGTTGCTTCATAGAAGGAGGCGCCTCATGGCACAACTCAAGGGTTCGAAGACCGAAGGCAATCTCAAGGCCGCATTCGCCGGCGAGTCCCAGGCGAACCGTCGCTACCTCTATTTCGCCAACAAGGCTGACGTGGAAGGGCAGAACGACGTCGCCGCGCTGTTCCGCTCGACCGCCGAGGGTGAAACGGGGCATGCACACGGCCACTTGGAGTATCTTGAGCAGGTCGGGGACCCGGCGACCGGTCTGCCGATCGGATCGAGCCGCCAGAACCTGAAGGCCGCCGTGGCGGGCGAGACGCACGAGTACACGGACATGTATCCGGGGATGGCCAAGCAGGCACGCGACGAGGGCTTTGCCGAGATCGCCGACTGGTTCGAGACGCTCGCGAAGGCCGAGCGCTCACACGCGAACCGGTTTCAGAAGGCGCTCGATACCCTGACCGACTGACCGGCGCCGCCGTTCGACAGGAAGAGCGGCGCTTGCGCCGCTCTTTTTTTCCTAAATGGCCAAACACCTCAGGAAGCCGTACCGATGAGCGTCCGTGAAGGCAGCCTCGAGGCGCCGACGCGCCATCCGATCGACTGGCGCTCGCCCGACTTCTACGACCAGGGCAAGCTCGACGCCGAGCTGCACCGGGTGTTCGACATCTGCCATGGCTGCCGGCGGTGCGTGAGCCTGTGCAACGCGTTCCCCACGCTCTTCGATCTCGTGGACTCAGGGCCCACCGGCGAGCTGGATGGCGTTGCTTCGAAGGACTACGACAGGGTCGTCGACCAGTGCTACCTCTGCGACCTCTGCTACATGACGAAATGTCCCTACGTACCGCCGCATCAGTGGAACCTCGACTTTCCGCACCTGATGCTGCGCGCCAAGGCAGTGCGATTCAAGCGCGGCGAGGTGCGATTCCGCGACAAGCTGCTGTCGTCGACGGACGCGATTGGCAGGCTCGCGGCGATTCCCGTGGTCGCGCAGATCGTGAACGCCGTCAACGGCAACGCCGCCGCGCGCACGCTGATGGACAAGGCGATCGGCGTGCACCGCGAGCGAAGGCTGCCGCCCTATGCGCCGGGCAAGTTCCGCTCGGGCGCGCCGGCGACCGCGAACCATCCGGTGCGGAACGGGGAGCGCACGCCCGGCAAGGTGGCGATCTTCTCCACCTGCTACATCAACTACAACGAACCCGGCATCGGGCTTGACCTGCTCAAGCTGCTCGATCACAACGAGATTCCCTACGTGTTGGTCGAGCAGGAAGCTTGCTGCGGGATGCCGAAGCTCGAACTCGGCGATCTCGAGGCGGTAGCGCGGCTCAAGGCAGTCAACATTCCGTCGCTCGTGCGGTTGGCCAGAGAAGGCTATGCAATACTCACCGGCGTGCCCTCCTGCACGCTGATGTTCAAGTCGGAACTCCCGTTGCTGTTTCCCGGCGACGAGGAGGTGAAGGCGGTTGCCGACGCGATGTTCGAGCCGTTCGAATACTTCATGCAACGCAGCCGCGACGGCCTGCTCAAGAAGGACTTCAAGAAACCGCTCGGCAAGGTGGCCTATCACATCCCTTGCCACTCTCGGGTCCAGAACATCGGCCAGAAGACGCGCGAAGCCCTCCAGCTCGTTCCCGGAACCACGGTGAAGACAGTGGAGCGTTGCGCGGGGCACGACGGAACGTGGGGCGTGAAGAGCGAGTTCTACGCCCACTCGATGAAGATCGGTCGGCCGGTATTCCGCGCCATGGGCGAGGAGGACCCGGACTACATCAGCTCGGATTGCGCGATGGCGGGTCGCCACATCGAGCAAGGAATGGGCAAAACCCGCGCCCGACGCGAGCACCCTCTCACCCTTCTTCGCATTGCCTACGGACTATGACCACGATGCACGCAACTGCCATGCCCAAGATCCAGCCCGACAGCCTCATGACCCTGGAGGCCTACGCACGCAACAGGAAGGAGTTCCGCGCCAAGGTCATGGCGCACAAGAGGGATCGCACCATCGCCCTCGGTGACCACGTGACGCTGATTTTCGAGGACGAACTGACGATCCGGTACCAAGTCCAGGAGATGCTCCGCATCGAGCGGATCTTCGAGGAGGACGGGATTCGCGGCGAACTCGACGCCTACAATCCGCTCGTCCCCGACGGCAGGAACTTCAAGGCGACGATGCTCATCGAGTACACCGATGTGGACGAGCGCAAGCGCGCGCTCGCCCGTTTGAGGGGCGTCGAGGCGCGCGTTTGGGTCCGGGTCGACGGCTTCCAGAAGGTGCTGGCGATCGCCGACGAGGACCTGGAGCGTGAAACGGAGGAGAAGACATCCTCGGTGCACTTCCTGCGCTTCGAGCTCACCGAGGAGATGGCGCGCGCGCTGAAGCAGGGCGCTGGGCTCGCGATCGGGGTCGACCATCCCGAGTACCGCGCCGAGGTGGCGGCCGTTCCGCCTGCCATCCGAAGCTCGCTCGCCGGCGATCTGGCGTGATGCGTCTCTGGGCATCGCTCGCCGGAGTGGTCGCCGCGGCCGCGGCCGGGATGGCGCTCGCCCAGGTGTCCGGCCAGCCGCGGGACACGGCCCGCGATGCCATTGACTTTGGCGAGAAGCCGCTCGACGAAGCGCCGGTCGTGCTCCCTGCTGCCCCCAAGCCCGATGACCTCATTGCCTTCGATCCCGGGCGGCCAAGCACGATGCGGTTCTTCGTGGATCCGGCATCGATCGCCCTGGTCCACGATGGAATCGTGCGCTTCAGCGTCGTCATTCGGGGCGAGGGCACGGCGTCGAACGTCTCCTATGAGGGGATCCGCTGCAAGACGCGCGAGCGCAAGGTGTACGCCTACGGACGGACGGACGGGACGTGGCAGCCGGTCCGCGATCCGACCTGGGCGAAGATCGCGGGCCTCAATACCGACGGCCACCGTCTGGTCCTGTACGAGAATTACTTCTGTCCGTCGCGACAGATGATTGCCAGCGCACGCGAAGGGGTCGAGGCCCTGAAGCGCGGCGGCCATCCGCGCGCAACCGATCTGCTCACCACGAGGCCGATGTCGCGCTAGCGCGACGCGTCGAGCGACGCCACGACGACGAGGTTGTCGCGGTGGATGAGCTCCGGCTCGTCTGCGTAGCCGAGGACAGCCGCGATTTCCGCCGACGAGCGGCCGAGGATGCGCCGCGCCTCGCCCGCTCCATAGTTAACCAGTCCACGCGCGACCTCGCGACCGTCCGGGCCGACGCATGCGACGAGCGCCCCCCGCTCGAAATCGCCGGTGACGGCGCGAACACCGACGGGAAGCAGGCTCTTGCCGCCCGCCGCGACCGCGCGCGCAGCGCCCGCGTCGAGGTGCAAGGTTCCGCCGACCTGCACGTGACCCGCGAGCCACTGCTTGCGCGCCGCGAGCGGTGGCGCGTCCGACACGAGCAGGGTACCGATCGACTCGCCCTGGCCGAGGCGCACCAGAACGTCGGGCTCGCGCCCTGACGCGATGACCGTGTGTGCGCCGCCCAGCGCAGCGCGCTTGGCGGCCAGCACCTTCGTGATCATCCCGCCGCGGCCGAGCACCGACCCGGCGCCCCCGGCCATGTCCTCGAGACGCGGATCGCCCGCCTTCGACTCGGCGACCAGGGTGGCCGCCGGATCCTTGCGCGGGTCTGCCGTGAACAGACCGCCCTGGTCGGTGAGGATCACGAGGGCGTCGGCTTCGATCAGGTTCGAGACGAGCGACCCTAGCGTATCGTTGTCACCGACCCGGATCTCGTCGGTCACCACGGTGTCGTTCTCATTGATCACCGGCACAACGCCGAGCGCGAGCAGCGTGTTGAGGGTCGAGCGGGCATTGAGGTAGCGGCCCCGATCCGCCAGGTCGGCGTGGGTCAGGAGAATCTGCGCCGTGCGCAAGCCATGATCGCGGAACGCGGTCTCGTAGGCCTGAACGAGTCCCATCTGCCCGACCGCTGCGGCAGCCTGCAGCTCGTGCATGGTGTCGGGCCGCTTGCGCCACCCCAGCCGCTTCATGCCTTCGACGATCGCCCCGCTCGAAACGAGCACGATCTCGCGACCTGCCGCGCGCAGAGCGGCGATCTGTCGCGCCCAATTGGCGATGGCGCCGAGGTCCAGCCCCGCCCCCTCGTTGGTGACGAGCGAGCTGCCGACCTTGACGACCAGCCGCCGGGCGATGCGAACGCGCTCGTTCACCGTCCCTGCTCCAGGTGCCGCATGACCGCCCGGCACAGGTCGCGGCAGCCTTCCCCGGTCTCCGCGGAGACCACGAAGTGGGGCGCCTTCCACCGGAGCCGTCGCACGATGGACTGGACCACGCGGGCGCGCTCGTCTCGCTCCACGAGGTCCGCCTTGTTCAGGACGAGCCAGCGCGGCTTGCGATGGAGCGCGGGATCGTACTTGCGCAACTCGGCGGCGATGGCGCGCGCATCCTTCACCGGGTCGACGTCCGGGGCGTTCGGCGCGATGTCCACGACGTGAAGGAGGAGCCGGGTGCGCGCGAGGTGCCGGAGGAACCGGTGACCCAAACCCGCCCCCTCGGCCGCACCCTCGATCAGCCCGGGGATGTCGGCGATCACGAAGCTGCGATCGATGTCCACCCTGACTACGCCAAGACTGGGGTGCAGGGTGGTGAACGGATAGTCGGCCACCTTCGGCCGTGCGCTCGACACCGCGCGAATCAGCGTGGACTTGCCGGCGTTCGGCATCCCGAGCAGTCCCACGTCGGCAAGCACCCGCAATTCGAGCGCGAGCTCGCGGGATTCGCCCGCCACGCCGGGGGTCGACTGGCGCGGGGCGCGGTTCGTGCTCGACTTGAAGTTGACGTTGCCCAGGCCACCGCGCCCGCCGCGCGCGAGGAGTGCGACCTGGTCGTGCGCCGCAAGGTCCGCGAGCACCGCGCCGGAATCCCGCTCGCTGATCACGGTTCCAACGGGAACCCGGAGGTAGATGTCCTCCGCGCTGCGGCCGGTGCATTGCTTCCCGCCGCCCTTCGCGCCGTCGCGGGCGCGAAAGACGCGGTTGTAGCGGTACTCGATCAGCGTATTGATGTTCCGGTCGGCGATCGCGTAGACCGAGCCCCCCCGCCCGCCATCGCCGCCGTCGGGCCCGCCCCGCGGCACGTATTTTTCGCGCCGGAAGTGCACCGCGCCGTCGCCGCCATTGCCGGCGTGCACGGAGATGCGGGCTTCGTCGACGAATTTCATGGGAATTCGACCTGCAAACAAAAAAGCCCTACCGCGAGGATAGGGCTTCGTGGCGGGACCGGAAACGCTAGGAGGCGGCGGGGATCACGCTCACGATCTGCTTTGCCGCCGGCCCGCGGTTTCCGAACTGGACGTGCCCGGTGACCTTCGCAAACAGGGTGTGGTCCCGTCCGATGCCCACGTTGTCGCCCGCGTGGATCCGCGTGCCACGCTGACGCACGAGAATGCTTCCGGCGTTCACGAGCTGCCCGCCGTAGCGCTTGACGCCGAGCCGCTTGGACCGCGAGTCGCGGCCGTTGCGCGAGCTGCCGCCCGCCTTCTTGTGTGCCATGGTGAGGTACTCCTTGTCGTGCCGATTGGGGACTAGTCCGAGATGCCAGTGACCTGGATCTCGGTGTACTGCTGGCGGTGCCCCTGAGATTTCTTGTAATGCTTGCGCCGGCGCAGCTTGAATATCGTGACCTTGTCGCCCTTCCCGTGGCCGACCACGGTGGCCTTGACGGCGGCGCCCGCGACGAGCGGTGCCCCGACCTTGACCGCTGCACCCTCGCCGACCATGAGGACCTGATCGAGGACGACCTCGCTGCCGACGTCGGCCGGGAGCTTCTCGACTCTGAGTTTGTCGCCAGCGGCGACGCGGTATTGCTTGCCGCCCGTCTTGATGACCGCGAACATGGGAGACTCCAGGGCTAGATTCGCTTGGAAACTCAACATTATAGCGAGACAACCCGGGCCGAGTCAAAGGGCGTTGTGCTACGCTTGTTCGAGCGCCTCCTCCCGGTTTGCCACATGTCCGTTTCCCTCGATCCGATCCGCGCGCTGGTCGCCGGCGACATGGAGAAGGTCGACGACGTGATTCGACGCCGGCTCGACTCCGACGTCGTTCTCGTGCGGCAGGTTGCCGAATACATCGTGGCGAGCGGCGGCAAGCGCCTGCGCCCGGTGCTGCTCCTCCTCGCGGCGGGCGCCTGCGATTACCAGGGCAGCGACCATTGCGAGCTCGCCGCGGTCGTCGAGTTCATTCACACCGCGACGCTCCTTCACGACGACGTTGTCGACGAGTCGGAGCTGCGTCGCGGGCGGCGCACTGCGAACGCGGTGTTTGGGAACGCGGCGAGCGTGCTGGTCGGGGACTTCCTCTATTCGCGCGCCTTCCAGATGATGGTCGGGGTGCGCAGCATGCGGGTAATGGAGGTGCTCGCCGATGCCACAAACACGATCGCAGAGGGCGAGGTGCTCCAGCTCCTGAACGTGCGCAATGTCGAGATCGGCGAAGGCGGCTACCTGGAGGTCATCCGCCGCAAGACGGCGAAACTGTTCGAGGCGGCGGCACGGCTCGGCGCGATTCTCGGCGCTGCGCCCGCGTCGATCGAGGAAGGGCTGGCCACCTACGGCGCGCACCTGGGCACGGCGTTTCAGCTCGTGGACGACGTGCTCGACTATTCGGGTGACGTCGGCGAGACGGGCAAGAACCTGGGCGACGATCTGAACGAGGGAAAGCTGACTTTGCCGCTGCTCCACGTGCTGCACAGCGGCTCCCCGGCTCAGGCCGCACAGGTCCGGCGCGCGATCGAGGGCGGAGGGCGGGAGGAATTTGCGGCGGTGCTGGACGCGATCCGGAGCACGGGGGCCCTCGATCGCGCCCGTTCCGCGGCGCGCGCGGAATCCCAGGCCGCGTGCGTAGCGATCGCCGGGCTGCGTGATTCAAAGTACAGACGATCTTTGCTAAACTTGGCGACTTTCGCGGTCGAGCGCACGTACTGAGTTGCGACCGCGGACTTCCCGCAGTCGGGGTGTAGCTCAGCCTGGTAGAGTACTGCGTTCGGGACGCAGGTGTCGGAGGTTCAAATCCTCTCACCCCGACCATTTCCCCTCACGCCGATCTGACGTGCGTCACGGCGGGCTGCGCTCGGCGGCGCGGAGCGCCGCTCGAAGCCCCTAGAATCACGCAGTAGCGCCGCCTGTACGGTGGCGGAACGGTGCGCAATGGGCAAGGTCCTCCTTCTCGTCCTCGTCGGCCTCGTGTTCTTCCTCTCCTGGAAGCTCACCGCGCGCGGGATCCGCTCGCGGCAAAAGCAGGAGCCGCCGCATGATGCCGAGCGCATGGTGGCATGCCGGCAGTGCGGCGTGCACCTGCCCGTCTCGGAGTCTGTCGAGGTAGGCGGCGAGTACTTCTGCTCGGACGAGCACAGGCGGATGTTCGTTCGGTGACGAGCGCCTCGGCCAGCCCGCTTGACCCTGCTCGTGTCGCCGCGCACGGCCCGGCGCGGCCGCCGGACGTGGCCGAATCGTTCTGGGTCTCGCTGCGCTATTTCAACGCCTACCGCGTTGCCGTCGCAGCCCTCTTTCTCATTCTCGTGCTCGCGTACGGGGACGCGCTCGCGCTGGGGCAGAGAAATCTGCGCCTGTTCGGGCTGGTGAGCGTCCTCTACCTCATCGCGGCGAGCGCTTTCCACGTCGCGATCAAGAGGATTCCGCGCCATTTCGAGACCCAGCTCACCCTCCACGTCTGCACCGATATCGTGGCCATCGTGCTGTTGATGTACGCGAGCGGCGGATTTCGGACCGGTCTCGCGGTGATGCTCCTCATCTCGGTCGCGGGCGCATCGCTCGTGAGTCGCGGCCGCCTGCTGCTCTTCTACGCTGCGCTTGCATCGATTGGCGTCCTGCTCGAGCAGGCAGTCGCAATCATTCGCGGCGACCAGGGCGTGGCGGAATTCCTTCCCGCCGGCCTGCTCTGCCTCGGGTATTTCGCCACCGCGCTCATCACCAACCGTCTGGCCGAACGGGTCATCACGAACGAGCGCGTCGCCCGCCAGCGCGGCGTCGATCTCGCAAATCAGCTGCGCGTGAACCAGCTCGTGATCCAGGATGTCCAGGACGGCGTCCTCGTCGTGGATTCGAACGGCCTGGTGCGTCAGCACAACCCGGTTGTCGACCGGCTTCTCGGCCGGCCTGCGCCGGAACTCGACCAGATCGAGGCCTACTCCGAGCAGCTTGCCCGCGCGCTGGGTGAATGGCGCGAAGGGCGGGCGCGCGCCACCGCGACGTTCCGATTCCCCGATTCCGGGATTCTCGTGCGCGCCCGCTTCGTAGAGGCCGGTGTCGCCGGGGACAGCTTCGCGGTCATCTACCTCGAGGACATCTCCAAGCTCGAGGACCAGGCGCGGCAGATGAAACTCGCGGCGCTCGGTCGCCTCACTGCGAACATCGCCCACGAGATCCGCAACCCGCTTGCCGCCATAACGCACGCGGCCGAGCTGATGCTCGAGGAGAACCGCGCGCCCGCCCGCGAGCGACTGACGCGAATCATCCGTGACAATGCAAGGCGCCTGGACCGCATGGTCAAGGACGTGCTCGAGCTCAACCGACGCGACCGCGTGCAGCCCGACGCGGTGCGGTTGGGGCCGTTCGTGGAGACGTTCCTCGACGAATTCGCCCAGAACGAGCAGGTCGACCGAGCAGCCTTCGCGCTCGAGATAGGGGGTGACGGAGTCGTCGAGGTCGACCGCGTTCACTTGAATCAGATCTTGTGGAATCTGACGCGTAACGCCTGGCGGCATTCCCAGAAGCGTGCCGAGAGCGTCCGCTTGCACGTTCAGCGCCAGGGCAATCGACTAGAATTGCGCGTGGTCGACGACGGACCGGGCGTGCCGCGGGACCTGCAAAGCCAGCTGTTCGAGCCGTTCTTCACGACCTACAGTGCGGGAACCGGTTTGGGCCTCTACATCGCGCGCGAGCTCTGCGCCGCAAACGGTGCAGCGCTCGATTACGTCGACCGGCCTGCCGGCGCAGAATTCCGCATCACCTGGCAGGGGATACGCCAATGAACCGTCCGGAGCGCCGGGGCGCCGCTAGAACCACCGTCCTGGTGGTGGACGACGAGGCCGACATCCGCGAGCTGCTCGAGCTCACGCTACTGCGCATGGGCCTGTCGGTCGAGTGTGCCGGCACGGTCGCCGAAGCGCTCGAGCAACTCAAGCGGCATTCGTTCGACCTTTGCCTCACCGACATGCGGTTGCCGGACGGCGATGGGCTCGACCTGGTCCGGCACATCGGGACGAACTGCTCGGACCTCCCGGTCGCGGTAATCACGGCCCACGGGAGTACCGAAAATGCGGTCGCCGCGCTCAAGGCGGGGGCGTTCGACTACGTCTCGAAGCCGCTCTCCCTCGAACAGTTGCGCACGCTGGTCAAGTCGGCGCTCGACTTGCCGCAGAAGGTTGCACCCAGAGCCGCGTCCGACCACCGACTGCTCGGCGATACGCCGCCGATCCAGCAGGTACGCGCGACGATCGACAAGCTCGCTCGCAGCCAGGCGCCGATCTACATCACCGGCGAGTCGGGCAGCGGCAAGGAGCTGGCCGCTCGGCTCATTCACGAGAACGGGGCGCGGCGGGACCGGGCGTTCGTCGCGGTCAACTGCGGGGCCATTCCCGAGAACCTGGTCGAGAGCGAGTTTTTCGGCTATCGGAAGGGCGCTTTCACCGGGGCGGACGCGGACCGGGAGGGGTTCTTTCACGCCGCAAACTCCGGGACGCTCTTTCTGGACGAAGTGGCCGATCTTCCCCTCGCGATGCAGGTGAAGTTGCTCCGGGCAATTCAGGAAAAGCGGGTGCGCAAGGTCGGCGCGACTTCCGAGGACGCGGTCGACGTGCGCATCATCTGCGCGACCCACCAGGATCTCGCCCGGCTCGTCGAGGCCGGAAAGTTCCGCCAGGACCTCTATTACCGGCTCGCCGTGATCGAGCTGCGAATGCCGTCGCTCAGGGAGTGCCGCGAGGACATCCCGCTCCTGGCTGAGGCAATCCTCGCGCGGTTCGGGGACGCGGGTGGCCACCCGCGGCCACGCCTCTCGAAGGCGGCGATCGACGCCTTGGTCGCCTACGATTTCCCGGGCAACGCGCGCGAGCTCGAGAACATCCTCGAGCGGGCCGTCGCGCTCTCCGCCCGCGAGGAAATCGAGCCCGAGGACCTCCAGCTCGCCCCGCCGAAGATCGCGACTGAGGACGGTGCGAGCCCCAACGCGAAATGGCCGCTGCAGGAATACCTGGACCGGGTGGAGCGCGAGGCGATCCTCGAGGCACTCGACAAGACCCGATTCAACCGTACTGCAGCCGCCAAGCTGCTCGGCATCACCTTCCGGGCGCTCCGCTACCGCATGGAGCGCCTGGGCATCCATTGAAGCGGCCGACCGGCAAGACGGGGCGCAAGCCGCGTGGCGGAGCGCCGCCGAAGCTCAGGCTCGACGCCCGCGGGCGCGTAGCGGGGGCCCGTTATGTCGCGTCTCCGAACTGCGACGATCGGCCGGCCGGCGAGACGGTCCGGCTGATCGTGATCCACAACATCAGCCTGCCGCCCGGGGAGTTCGGGGGCGACGACGTCGCGCGCCTGTTCTGCAACAGCCTCGACTGTGACGCGCACCCGTTCTACGGGCGGCTGCGCGGACTGCGCGTCTCGGCCCATTTCCTCATCCGCCGCTCCGGAGAGTTGCTGCAGTTCGTGCCGTGCTCGCGGCGCGCGTGGCATGCCGGCGCGTCGAGCTGGCGCGGGCGCGATCGCTGCAATGACTTCTCAGTCGGGATAGAGCTCGAGGGCGCCGACGAGGTTCCGTATGCCGATCCGCAGTATGCGGTGCTTGGAGCGCTCGTCACCACGCTCTCGCGCGCCTATCCCATAGAAGACGTGGTCGGACACGCCGACATCGCGCCTTCCCGCAAGACCGACCCTGGTCCGTCATTCGACTGGCCGCGACTCCGCGCGCTCATCCACCGGGTCGAGTGACCCGCGCGGCTGCGCGGGTGTGCGCGCGGTTCCGCCGCCGCGCAGGTGACGAAGACGTGACGCAATTCACGCATCCCGCGCGCAGATCGATCCGAGCCGCTGAAAAGACAGAGAAAAATGTTGCAACGGGTCGACTCGCGCACTAGAATTAGTACCGGACTCGAGGGCGCACACTATATATAGTGGTTGTGGCGCCAGCTCAAGCCGGTCGGCCCGACGTGGCCGCCATACCAAGAAGACGCGAGAAGAGGAGACAGCAGCATGCAGCTTGCCGGTGAAAGCGCGCAGATCCAGTCTTTCGCCACCGCGACTTTCGCCGAGGGTGCCGCCCCGGTGCAGCCCGCCGCCTTCTCGGAGTACAAGATCATTCGGCGTAATGGCGCGGTGGTCGGGTTCGAGCCGGCCAAAATCAGCGTCGCGATGACAAAGGCTTTTCTGGCGGTGAACGGGGGCCAAGGCGCGGCATCCGCTCGCATCCGCGAGCTCGTCGTCACGCTCACCCAGGCCGTGGTCAGTGCCCTGATTCGCCGTCAGCCGCTCGGCGGCACGTTTCACATCGAAGACATCCAGGACCAGGTGGAGCTCGCCTTGATGCGCTCGGGCGAGCACGACGTCGCCCGGGCCTATGTGCTCTACCGCGAGAAGCGGGCCCAGGCGCGTGCGACGGAGTCCGCGCAGCGCAAGGCGGCGGCCGCGCCGCCGGTGCTGCACGTCGTCGAGGAGGGCGCGCGCCAGCCACTCGACTTGCCCCGGCTTGGCGACCTGATTCGGTCATCCTGCGCGGGGCTGGGCGAGGCGGTCGACCCACAACTGATCCTGAACGAGACGCTCAAGAACCTCTACGACGGCGTACCGATGGGCGAGGTGCGCAAGTCCGCCGTGCTCTCGGCCCGGGCCCTGATCGAAAAGGACCCCGCGTACTCGTTCGTCACGGCCCGGCTGCTGCTGAACATCATTCGGCGCGAAGTGCTGGGCGAAGAGGTCGCCCAGGCGGACATGGCGACGCGCTATGCCGATTACTTCCCGCAGTTCATCAAGGACGGGATCAGGGCCGAGCTCCTCGACGAACGGCTGGCGCGGTTCGACCTCCTCAAGCTCGGGGCCGCGCTCGATGCGTCCCGGGACCTCAAGTTCGGTTACCTGGGGCTGCAGACACTCTACGACCGGTATTTCCTCCACGTGGAAGGTCGGCGGATCGAGCTTCCGCAGGCGTTTTTCATGCGCGTCGCGATGGGGCTGGCCCTGAACGAGATCAACAAGGAGGAGCGGGCGATCGAATTCTACGGCGTCCTTTCGAGCTTCGACTTCATGAGCTCGACGCCGACGCTGTTCAATTCCGGAACGCAGCGCTCGCAGCTCTCGAGCTGCTACCTGACGACCGTCTCGGACGACCTCGATGGCATCTACGAGGCGATCAAGGAGAACGCACTCCTCGCCAAGTACGCCGGTGGCCTTGGCAATGACTGGACACCCGTGCGTGCGCTGGGCAGCCACATCAAGGGCACCAACGGCAAGTCGCAGGGCGTCGTGCCGTTCCTGAAAGTCGTCAACGACACCGCGGTCGCGGTCAACCAGGGCGGCAAGCGCAAGGGCGCGGTGTGCTCGTATCTCGAGACGTGGCATCTCGACATCGAGGAGTTCCTCGAGCTGCGCAAGAACACCGGCGACGACCGGCGGCGCACCCACGACATGAATACTGCCAATTGGGTGCCGGATCTTTTCATGCGCCGCGTGATGGAAAACGGCGAGTGGACGCTCTTCAGCCCGTCTGACTGCCCGGATCTGCACGACAAGTTCGGCAAGGCATTCGAGAAGGCCTACGTCGCATACGAGGAAAAGGCGGCGAAGGGGGATTTGAGGCTGTTCAAGAAAGTGCCCGCCGTCCACCTCTGGCGCAAGATGCTCTCGATGCTGTTCGAGACCGGGCACCCCTGGATCACGTTCAAGGACCCGTGCAACGTTCGCTCGCCCCAACAGCACGTCGGGGTCGTGCACAGCTCGAACCTCTGCACCGAGATCACGCTGAACACGAACGACCGCGAGATCGCGGTCTGCAACCTGGGCTCGGTGAACCTGGTTGCTCACCTGAGCGAGGGCAAGCTCGATCAAGACAAGCTCAAGCGGACGATCGGCACCGCCATGCGGATGCTCGACAACGTGATCGACATCAACTATTACGCGGTCGCCAAGGCGCGCAACTCGAACCTCAAGCACCGCCCGGTCGGCCTGGGCATCATGGGGTTCCAGGACTGCCTGCACCTCTTGCGCATCCCGTATGCCTCGCAGGAGGCGGTCGAGTTTGCCGATCGCTCGATGGAGGCCGTCGCGTACCACGCGTATTGGGCCTCCAGCGAGCTCGCCGAGGAGCGCGGCCGGTATTCCAGCTTCAAGGGGTCGCTCTGGGACCGCGGGATTCTTCCGCAGGACTCGCTGCGGCTGCTGCGCGAGGAGCGCGGCGGTTACGTTGAGATCGACGAGTGCGTATCCCTCGACTGGCAGCGCCTGCGCGAGCGCATCAAGCAGCACGGCATGCGCAACTCGAATTGCCTCGCGATTGCACCCACGGCGACGATCGCGAACATCATCGGCGTTTCGGCGTCGATCGAGCCGACCTACCAGAACCTGTATGTCAAGTCGAACCTGTCAGGGGAGTTCACCGTCGTCAACGAATACCTCGTGGCCGACCTGAAGCAGCTGGGGCTGTGGGACGAGGTGATGATCGCCGACCTGAAGTACTTCGACGGCAATCTCGCCCGCATCGATCGAGTGCCCGTGGAGTTGCGGCGACTGTACGCCACCGCCTTCGAGGTCGATCCCTCCTGGCTCGTCGAGGCCGGGGCGCGGCGGCAGAAGTGGATCGACCAGTCGCAGTCGCTGAACCTGTACTTCGCGAGCGCTTCGGGCAGGCGGCTCGACGAGACCTACAAGCTCGCCTGGATGCGTGGCCTGAAGACGACGTACTACCTCCGCTCGCTCGGCGCGACCCACGCCGAAAAGTCGACTGTCAAGACCGGACAGCTGAACGCCGTGCCATCGGACGATGCGGCCATAGCCCGCGGTACGGCCTCCGCCGAACCGAAGTTCTGCGCGATCGACGCGCCGGACTGCGAGGCGTGCCAGTGAGCCCGGCCACGGAACTTCGGGAATCCGGATGCTGAAGTTCGACGACGACGTAGCGATGCGGAGCACGTGCCATGTGTCTGCGAGGCCGGCGCCGAGCGTGCAGCCGGGGCTGACCGTTCCCGGTTCCGGACTGGTCGGGCCGGCCGATCCCTCGGGCGCGGGAGGCGCCGATGCGTATCGCAGGATCCGTGTCGAGGACAAGCGGATCATCAACGGCGGCACTGACGTCAATCAGCTGGTGCCGTTCAAGTACAAGTGGGCGTGGGAGAAGTATCTCGCGGCGTGCGCCAACCATTGGATGCCGCAAGAGATCAACATGAGCCGTGACATCGCGCTCTGGAAGGATCCCAACGGGCTTACCGAGGACGAGCGCCGTGTGGTGAAGCGCAATCTCGGCTTCTTCGTGACCGCGGACTCGCTTGCCGCCAACAACATCGTGCTCGGGACCTATCGCCACATCACCGCACCCGAGTGCCGGCAGTACCTGCTGCGACAGGCATTCGAAGAGGCCATCCACACACACGCCTATCAGTACATCGTGGAGAGTCTCGCGCTCGACGAGGGCGAGGTCTTCAACGCGTACCACGAGATCGCGAGCATCCGGGACAAGGACGAGTTCCTCATCCCTTTCATCGACACCCTCACCAACCCGGCGTTCAGGACCGGCACGCCGGACGCGGACCAGGCGCTCCTGAAGAGCCTGATCGTTTTCGCCTGCGTGATGGAAGGGCTGTTCTTCTACGTCGGTTTCGCCCAGATTCTTGCGCTTGGACGGCAGAACAAGATGACCGGTGCTGCGGAGCAGTACCAGTACATCCTGCGCGACGAGTCGATGCACTGCAACTTCGGCATCGACCTGATCAACCAGATCAAGCTGGAGAATCCGCACCTGTGGACCTCCGAATTCCGCGAGGAGATCCAGGCACTGTTCCAGAAGGCGGTCGAGCTGGAGTACCGCTACGCGGAAGACACGATGCCGCGCGGTGTGCTCGGTCTGAATGCGCCGATGTTCAAAGAGTACCTGCGCTACATCGCCAATCGGCGCTGCCACCAGATTGGCGTCGAGCAGCTCTATCCGGGCGCGTCCAACCCGTTCCCGTGGATGAGCGAGATGATCGACTTGAAAAAGGAACGCAATTTCTTCGAGACGCGCGTCATCGAGTACCAGACCGGCGGCGCACTCAGTTGGGACTGAATGGTTGTCGCGCGTCCACAATTGCTTTATGGTTGCAGCGACCCGGCGAATCGCCGAAGTCGTGCGCGCTCCGCAGTTGCGGAAGCGGAGTGCTGCGGTCCTGGCGCGAAGGTGATCCGCACTGCAGGTTCAGGGATGTCGGGGCCCGATCGGGTATCCGGCATTTTTTTTGTGGGACGGTGGAGTCCCGCTCTCGGCAGGGACTTGATTCCGGGGCCCGCGCGGGCGACAGCTTCGCACGGTGGTTGGTTCGTTCTTTCAAACTGACGGGGGCATGAAAATGGCAACGAAGGCAGGTCGGAAGAAGAAGGCTGCCGCTCGCGCCAAGCCGAAGCGGAGCGTCAAGCGGGCAAAGGCCAAGCGTGCAGCGAAAAAGGTAGCGGCGCGCAGCAAGGTCCGGCGCGTCGCCAAGAAGGCGCGCAAGGCGGGCGCGGCGCGCAAGGCGAAGGCAAAACGCGCAGTGGTTGCCAGAGTCAAGGCGAAGAAGGCGGCGCCGAAGGCAGTGAAGGCCGTTGCCGCTCCGGCTACCCCCGGCGCGGCGCAGGCGCCCGCGCCAACCGTACCGTCGCCGGCGCCAAGGACGGCCTTGAATCCAGCGGCAGCGTGGCCGTTCCCATCGGGGTCGCGTCCCTGAGCGACGGCGTACGTCGAAGAGTTCGACGGTCCGGGCGTCCCGCCCGGTGGTCGGATGACCGGCTCGCGAGGGCCGGTCGGCAGTAGCAGTACTTTCGTCAATCCTAGAAGGAGTGCAAGCATGGCAACGAAGAGAAAAGCCGCGAAGAAGTCCGCCAAGAAGAAGGCCGCCAAGAAGAAGAAGTAGCGCACCGCTACGGACGAGTAGCAGCAGAAAACGGCGAAGAAGAGGGCTTCCGCGTAACGGAGGCCTGCCAAGAAAAAGGCCGCCTGGAAGGCGGCCCAAAAGAAAGCTGCGAAGAAGCCCGCCAAGAAGAAGGCCAAGGCGCCGATGAAGTCGACCAAGCGAGCGGCGGAACCGGCACTGCCTGCGCGGATTGTGGCCCCTGTAGCCACCTCGGCGCTGGCATCGCCGAGGGCAAATCCTGCCCTCACACCTGCTGCAGCTTGGCCGTTTCCGACCGGGTCGCGGCTCTAGGCGGTTGTCGAACCCTCTGCGGTCGGGCCTTTGCAGGCAGGGCCCGCGCCGCAGAGACTCGGCACTGGAAGTTGTCCCCCGGCTTTCTATCGAAGGACGGCTGCATTCTACCGTCGGTCGATAGGGAAGCCGGACCCCTTTTGCCCAAAATTTTTTTATTGTGCGCTGCGGTATAGCGCCTTGATTCCGCACGGTTTTGAGAGGTCATTGACTTGATCTAACGCTTTCATTATATTCACCTTTCCTCATTCATCGCAGGTGACGGCGCACGCCACGCCCCGACACGTTGCCGGGGAGCGCAGGCGCCTCGGAGCATCCCTCCGAACCTGGCGCCGACGTGGCGAGAGCAGGCACTGCTGGTCGAGGGTTGCCCGGGCTGCGGCAACCGTCGATCCCGGTCTCACCACGCCCTAAGGGCGGCTGAGCCTGCGGCGCCCCACCCGGGACCCGCCGCGACACACGAACACGAACGGAGGTCGCATGAAGCTGGGCGAGCTGAGACGATCCCTGCGCGGCGGTGCCGCGTCGCTCATGAGTGCAACTCGGACCGGGCTCGCCGCGTTCGGCGTGCTTGCCCTCGCTTTCCTGGCGTTCGACGGCGCGCGGTTCATCCCGATTCACGCGGCGCAGGCGGGCAGCATCGCGCTCGGGAAGACGAAGACCGAGTCCGTATCGCCGCACCTGCCGGTCGCCCTAGTGGCGAGCGCGGCGCGCGATCCGCAGCAGCGCGCGCTTGCGGACCACCTTGCGCGACGCTTCCGCGTATCGGCGGACGCGCTCGACGAGGTCGTCCGCGAGGCCTACGCGGTCGGGGAGATCACCCGTCTCGATCCTCTGCTGATCCTCGCAGTGATGGCGGTCGAGTCCAGCTTCAATCCGATCGCCGAGAGCGATTTCGGAGCGAAAGGCCTGATGCAGGTCGTGCCGCGGTTCCACCTCGACAAGCTTGCCGCCCATGGCGGCGAGGGCGCCGTGCTCGAACCGCGCATCAACATCCGCGTCGGGGCGCAGATTCTCCGCGAATACGTCCGCCAGGCGGGAGGTCTGGAGGAGGGGCTGCAGCTCTACGCAGGCGCCGCGGACGATGCTTCGCAGGCCTATGCGCAGAAGGTCACCGCCGAGCAGCGGCGCCTGGCGAGTGTGATCGCCCGGGTGCCCAGGCCCGCGACGACCACTTAGTTCCTCGCGGCCTCAGCCTGCGCGCAGCAGCCGCCGCAACCGCTCCACGCCTTCCTCGAGGTCGCTCATCGAGCGGGTGTAGGCAAACCGGACGTGCTTGTCGGCACGAAAGGATCCGAAATCCCGCCCGGGCGTGATCGCCACGCCTGCCCGTTCGAGGGCCTCGAGTGCGAACTGCTCGCTGTCCTGCGCCAGTCGCGAGCAGTCCGCGTACACGTAGAACGCGCCCTCCGGCAGCACCGGTATCTCGAACCCGAGCTCGCGCAGCGCCGGAACGAGAAAATCGCGTCGGCGCTGGAACTCGGCGCGCCGCTCCTCCAGCACCGCGATCGTCTCGGGGCGAAAGGCCGCCAGGGCGGCGGCCTGCGCGGGAGCCGAGGGGCAGATGTACGCGTTCTGTAGGAGCCGTTCCATCTCCCCGACGCATTCGGCCGGCGCAACGAGCCAGCCGAGGCGCCAGCCGGTCATGTTGAAGTACTTGGAAAAGCTGTTCACGACGAACAGGTCGGCACCCAGGCGCAGCGCCGTCGGTTGGTGCGGCCCGCCGTACGTCAGGCCCTGATAGATCTCGTCGATCAGGACGTGTCCGCCACGCGCTCTCGTCTCGGCCACGATCCCCTCCAGCGCCGTGCCCGGGACCACCGTGCCGGTGGGGTTCGACGGCGAGGCGAGCATCACCCCACGCGTGCGCTCGCCCCAGTGCGTGGCGACATCTTCGCGATCGAGCTGGTAATGGCGCTCCGGGCCGGACGCGATGGTCCTCGCGACGCCTTCGAACAGCCGCACGAAGTGCCTATTGCACGGATAGCAGGGATCCGGCATGAGCCACTCATCGCCCGGCTCGACGAGCGTGCCCGTCGCGACGAGGAAGGCACCGGATGCGCCGGAGGTGACGATGATTCGATCGGGGTCGACATCGATTCGGTAGCGATCGGCGTAGAAGTGCGCGATCGCCTCGCGCAGCGCCGGCGTTCCCAGCGCCGCCGTGTAGCCGAGCGGCTCGCTGCGGATCGCGGCGACGGCTGCCTCGATCACCTGCGGCGGCGCGGAGAAGTCGGGCTGGCCGATTTCCATGTGCACGATGCGCCGTCCGGCGCGCTCGAGCGCCTCGGCGCGACGCCCGATCTCCATCACGTGAAACGGCTCGATTTCGCGCATGCGTGCCGCGATGCGGGGCGGGCGGTGGGTCTGCAGGTCGGCGGTCATGAGAAATATTGCGCGGACGATCGCCCGAGCGTCATGCGGCCGATTCTAGCGCGCCCGCGCACCCGCGAAGCCTGAGGAATAAGGCGCGCGAGCGCGTGCAAATCCTTGTTGGAGCGGGCCTTCGGGCATAGACTGCGCGCGATGCGCCCGTAGCGGGCGTGCCGCGGATGGATTTCGTGCGCGACGTCGTGTTCTCGAAGGAGGACGTGCTCCTGGCTCTGGCGAGCATGTGCCAGTTCCAGCGCGTGCCGTTCGATGCAGCACTCATCCTGCGCGAGTTTCCCCCGCCCCATACGCTCGAAACGCTGCTGCATGCGGCGCAGCGGCTCGGTTTCGACGCCGCCGCCCGGGAGGTTCGGGCCGAGGACATTCGCTCGGCGGGTGCGCCCTGCATCGCCCTGTTCCACGCCGCCCAGCCGGTCGCACCGAACGCAGACGCGACACCGCAGCCGGCGCCCGCCACGCACCGCGTGGCAATCGTCGTCCGCGCGACCGGGGACGAGGTCCAGACGATCGAGCCGGGCCGAAGCGCCCCCGAGCCGCTAACGATCGACGAGTTCGCGGCTCGCTTCGCGGGTCGCGTCGTCGAGTTCGCGGTCGCAGGAAAGCCCGTCGTCGACACCGACGCACGGGCGGAAGCGCCAGTGCCATTCGGCTTCCGCTGGTTCGTCCCCGAGCTGCTCAAGCATCGCCCCATCTGGCGCGACGTCCTCCTCGCGTCGCTCGCGATCCAGGTGCTCGCCCTCGCCACGCCGCTCTTCACCCAGGTCGTGATCGACAAGGTCGTCGTTCACCAGACTGTGAACACGCTGATCGTGATCGGCTTCGCGCTCGCGGTCGCGATGCTGTTCAGCGCGGCGATGGCCTGGGTCCGGCAGTATCTCGTGCTCCATACCGGAAACCGGGTGGACGCCGTACTCGGCACGCGGGTCTTCGAGCACCTGCTCGGCCTGCCGGCACGGTACTTCGAACACCGCCCGACCGGCACGATCGTGGCGCGGCTGCACGGCGTGGAGACCATCCGCGAGTTCGTGAGCGGCGCGGCGGTGACGCTGCTGCTCGATCTGCCCTTCCTCGCCATCTTTCTGGCGCTGATGTTCTGGTACAGCTGGCAGCTGACGCTGATCGCGCTGGGGATCCTCGCGGCGATCGTGACCATGAGCATTCTCGCCGTGCCGCTGATCCGCGCCCGGCTGAACCAGCAGTTCCTGCTCGGCGCCCGCAACCAGGCCTTCCTCACCGAATACGTCTCGGGGATGGAGACGGTGAAGTCCCTGCAGATGGAGCCGCAGCTCAAAGCGCGCTACAGCGACTACCTCGCGAGCTACCTGGTCGCGGGCTTCAATACGCGCCAGCTCTCGAACACCTACAGCGTCGTGGCGAACGCGCTGGAACAGCTCATGACGCTTCTGATCCTCTGCGCGGGCGCGTGGATCGTGATGCAGAACGCTGGCTTCACGATCGGCATGCTGGTCGCGTTCCAGATGTTCGCCGGTCGCCTGTCCCAGCCGATGCTGCGCCTGGTCGGCCTGTGGCAGGAGTTCCAGCAGGCTGTGATTGCGGTGAAGCGGCTAGGCGACATCATGAACGCGCCGGTCGAGCCGCACACCCTGCTTCCGGTGCGCGCATCGACCGAGCTCGTCGAGGTGGAGGTCCAGGATGTCGCGTTCCGCTACCGCGAGAGCCTGCCGCTGCTCTACGAGAACCTGAACCTGCGCCTGCGGCCAGGGGCATGCGTGGCGCTCACCGGGGCGTCGGGGTGCGGCAAAAGCACTCTTGCGAAGCTGATCCAGGGGCTCTACATGCCCACCAGCGGGCGGATCCTGGTCAGCGGTCGCGACACGCGCTCGCTCGCCGCGAACGAACTGCGCGCCAACTTCGGCGTCGTGCCGCAGGAGACCGTCCTGTTCGCAGGGACGATCTACGACAACCTGATTCTCGCGAGCCCACACGCGTCCTTCCAGCAGGTCATGCAGGCCTGCCGGATGGCGGAGATTCACGACGTGATCGAACGCCTTCCCGAGGGCTACCAGACGGCGATTGGCGAGCATGGCGTCGGTCTCTCGGGAGGGCAGCGCCAGCGGCTCGCGATTGCGCGGGCGCTGCTGAAGCGGCCGCGGGTCCTGATCTTCGACGAGGCCACGAGCAACCTCGACCCGGAGACCGCCGAGCACTTCGCGCGCACGGTCAATCAGCTGAAGGGCCGGGTAACGATGCTCTTTATTGCGCACCAGCTGCCGCGCGCGCTCCAGGTGGACGAGGTGATCCGGCTCGGGGCGCCGCCGATGGCGCCGCTCCGCCCGGCCGAACGCGCCGCAGTGGGTCGCGCCGGAGGGTGACGTGGATACCATGACGAGGGTTCGCACGTTGCAGGGGGCGCCGGGAGATTTCTCGCCTGGCATCCTCCGGCTCCAGGACGCGCCGCCTTCGCCACTCCCGCGGCTCGTTCTCTGGTGCCTGCTCGCGCTGGTCGCGATCACCCTGGTGTGGTCCGCGATCGGTCGCCTCGACATCATTGCGGTGGCTCACGGCCGGATCGTGCCGCAAAGCTACCTCCAGATCGTGCAGCCCGCCGAGTCGGGCATCGTCAAGGAGTTGCTCGTCCGGGAGGGCGATCGCGTGGCCGCCGGGCAGGTCCTCGCGCGGATGGACAAGCGGTTTTCCGAGGCCGACCGCCAGGCGCTTCGTAACGAGCTCGCGGTCCGCAGCCTCCAGCTACGGCGGATCGACGCGGAGCTCGCCGGTACGCCGCTCGCGGCGAAGCCGGGCGATCCGGCGGAGCTCTTCGGCCAGGTGGAGGCGCAGTACCGGGCGCGCCGGCAGGCCTATCTCGACTCCCTCGAGACCGAGCGCGTGACGCTCGCAAAGGCCGAGCAGGACCTGCGCGCGGCGCGCGAGATCGAGTCGAAGCTGAGCAAGCAGCTGCCGATCTACCGCGAGCAGGAGGAAGCGTTCGACAAGCTGACGCGCGAGGGGTACGCGGGTCGGCTGCTATTTCTGGAGAAGCAGCGCGACCGGATCGAGAAGGAGCAGGACCTCAAGGCGCAGCAGTTCGCGATCGAGAGCCTGAGCGCGACGGTCGAGCAGAGCCGCAAGCGCATCGCGCAGCTGCAGTCGAACTACCATCAGGCGCTGCAGAACGAGCGGGTCGAGACCGAGGCCCAGTACGCAAAGCTCGAGCAGGACTGGAACAAGCACGCCGCGCGCCACGAGCTGCTCGAGCTCAAGGCGCCGCAGGACGGGATCGTGAAGGATCTCGCCACCCACACCCTCGGTAGCGTGCTGCAGCCCGGCACCGTGCTGATGACGCTCGTTCCGACCAGCGACCCGATGCAGGCCGAAGTTTGGGTCACGCACGACGACGCGGGATTCGTCGGCGCCGGCCGCGCCGCGAAGCTGAAGCTCGCGACCTACCCGTTCCAGAAGTACGGAATGATCGAGGGGAAGGTGAAGCGGATCAGCCCAGACGCGAGCGACATGGCCGACGGGCGCGGCGACCGCCGGTCGGGTGCGGGCGAGAGCCCGGGCGCCGGATCCGGGTACCGCACCCTCGTGTCGCTCGAGGCGCCGTACCTGGAGGTCGACGGCAAGCGCTACCCGCTCTCGCCGGGGATGCAGGTCACCGCCGAGATCAACCTCGGCACCCGCACCGTGCTCGAGTACGTCCTGTCTCCGGTGCAACGGACCCTGCACGAAGCGGGCCGCGAACGCTAGGGAACCCGCGCCGGGCCCGCGCGCTCGACCCGGGCCCCACCTCGAACGCGATCAGCCGAGCAGCTCGGCGGCCGACACGCGCCGCACGCCCGCCCCGTGCATCGTCTCCCACGCCGCCGCAAGCGATCCACCGGTGTCGATGGCGCGGCAGGCGTCCTCGATGACCACGATCTCGAATCCCGCCTGCCTGCCGTCCACGGCGGACCACGCGACGCAGAAGTCGGTCGCGAGCCCGCCCAGGTAAACGCGCTTGATGCCGCGCTCGCGCAGGTAGCCGGCGAGCCCGGTCTGGTGCTTGCGGTCGGCCTCGACGAACGCCGAGTAGCTGTCGACGTCCGGGTGATAGCCCTTCCGCACGACGAGCTGCGCGTGCGGAACGTCCAGGGCGGCGTGCAGCGCCGCGCCCGGTGTCCCTTGAACGCAGTGGTCGGGCCACAGCACCTGCTCGCCATATGGCAGGACGATGCGGTCGAACGGTTGTCTTCCCGGATGGCTGGAGGCGAACGAGACATGGCGCAGCGGGTGCCAGTCCTGAGTGAGCGCGACGTTCGCAAACCGCCGCGAGAGCGCGTTCACGACGGGCACCACCTCGTCACCACCTGCCACCGCGAGTGCTCCGCGGGGCATGAAGTCGTACTGCACGTCCACGACGAGGAACACGTCGCGTTCGCCAGTGACGATCATGGTCGGATCCCTCTCGAGGATGCAACGGAGCCTCCGATCATCTTACGCTCCCGCAGCCGCGCACGAGTTCCTTCCGACCCGGGGCATATAATCGGCGCTGCCCTATGACAACCACCAGGCGCAACATGGACGAAAGCCTTCGCAAGGCCGCGCTCGACTACCACCGCCTACCCCGCCCGGGCAAGATCTCGGTCACCGCGACCAAGGGCCTGGTGAACCAGCGCGACCTCGCGCTCGCCTATTCGCCGGGCGTTGCGGCGGCGTGCGAGGAAATCAAGCGCGACCCGGCCGAAGCGGCGACGCTCACCTCGCGCGCCAACCTCGTCGCCGTCATCACCAACGGCACCGCAGTCCTCGGCCTGGGCAACATCGGCCCGCTCGCGGGCAAGCCGGTGATGGAAGGCAAGGGCGTGCTCTTCAAGAAGTTCGCCGGCATCGACGTCTTCGATCTAGAGGTTGCCGAGCGCGATCCCGACAAGCTGGTTGAGATCGTCGCGGCGCTCGAGCCGACCTTCGGCGGCATCAATCTCGAGGACATCAAGGCGCCGGAGTGCTTCGAGATCG
>CAZIXQ010000005.1:0-41904 GCA_964543155.1 uncultured Enterobacteriaceae bacterium | reverse complement strand
GAGCCGTTCGAGTTCAACGGGCACACCGACTACTACCCCGACGTGCGGCTCGTGTACTGGGCGGGCGGCAACCCGTTCCATCATCACCAGGACCTCAACCGCTTCCGGCGCGCGTGGGGGAAGCCCGAGACGATCGTCGTCCACGAGAGCTGGTGGACCGCCACCGCGCGCCACGCCGACATCGTGCTCCCGGCCACGACGATGCTCGAGCGCAACGACATCGGCGGCAGCTCCCGCGACCGGTACGTGTTCGGGATGCACCAGGCGATCAAGCCGGTCGCGGCGAGCCGCAACGACTTCGACATCTTCAACGAGCTTGCGGCGCGCCTCGGGTGCACGGATGCGTTCAACGAGGGCCGCAGCGAGATGCAGTGGCTGCGCTGGATCTGGGACGGCGTGCGCGAGAACGCGGCGCAGCGGAGCGTCGACCTGCCGGAGTTCAACGCGTTCTGGGAGCGCGGGTACGTCGAGCTGCCGCCCCCGGCGACGCCCTTCGTGCTGTTCGAGTCGTTCCGCGCGGACCCGGAAGCGAACCCGCTCAAGACGCCGTCGGGGAGGATCGAGCTCTACTCCGAGCGCATCGCGTCGTTCGCCTACGACGACTGCCCGCCGCACCCCGCGTGGCTCGCGCCCGACGAGTGGCTCGGCGCGCCGGCGGCAAGGAGGTTCCCGCTGCATCTCGTGACGATCCAGCCGCCGGACCGGCTGCACGGCCAGATGGATCCGGGCCCGGTCGCGCAGGCGAACAAGGTGGCCGGGCGCGAGCCGATCCGGCTGAACCCGGCCGACGCGGCGAAGCGGAAGATCAAGGCGGGCCAGGTCGTGCGCGTGTTCAACGGGCGCGGCGCATGCCTCGCCGGCGCGGTGATCGACGACGGCGTGCGGCCCGGCGTCGCAGTGATGGCGACCGGCGCGTGGTATGCGCCCGACGCGAGAGGGCTCGAGCTGGCCGGCAACCCGAACGTGCTCTCGCTCGACGTGGGCACCTCGCGGCTCGCGCAGGGCTGCGCGGCGCTGTCGGTGCTGGTCGAAGTGGAGCGCCATTCCGGCAAGGCAGCGCTGCCGCCGCGCACGGCGCCGGTGGCGCCGCTCGCACCGCGCGCCGCGGTCCCCGGGCGCAAGGCCGCAGCGCGCGAGCGGGCGACTCCGGCGCGCAAGACGGCGCGCCGCAAGGCGCTGTAAGCTCCGCGGGTCTCCCGCGACTACCGACCGCCGTGCCCCGGGCGCCGCCGCGCGCCCACCCTCCCGCCGACCGAGGAAAGGAACACGCCATGCGCGTCGCACCGAAGCTTGCTCCCCTGCCGATCCGCGACGCCGTCGGGGCGCGCTATCGCGAAGTCCGCGCCGACACCGAGGCGCTCGCCGCGCCCCTCGCGGCCGAGGACTACGTGGTCCAGAGCATGCCCGACGCGAGCCCGGCGAAGTGGCACCTCGCGCACGTCTCCTGGTTCTTCGAGACCTTCGTCGTCGCGCCGTACGCGCGCGGCTACGCGCCTTTCCATCCGCAGTTCGGCTACCTCTTCAATTCCTACTACGAGACGGTCGGGACCTTCTTTCCCCGCCTGCAGCGCGGGCTGCTGTCGCGCCCGACGGTCGCGGAGGTCTACCGTTACCGCGCCCATGTCGATCGCGCGGTCGCCGAGGTGATCGACACGGTCGGCGACAAGTGCTGGGGCGAGGTGTCGCGGCGCATCGAGCTCGGGCTCCATCACGAGCAGCAGCACCAGGAGCTGCTCCTCACCGACCTCAAGCACCTGTACGCGCTCAACCCGCTGCGTCCGGCGTACCGCGCCGCGCTCCCCGCGTCCGGCGCCGCGGCCCGTCCGCTCGGCTGGCGCGAATTCCCGGGCGGCATTCGCGAGATCGGCTGGGCCGGAGAGACGTTCGCGTTCGACAACGAGACGCCGCGGCATCGCGTCTTCCTCGAACCGTTCCGCCTCGCCGACCGGCTCGCCACGAACGCGGAGTTCATGGCGTTCATCGACGACGGGGGCTACGCGCGCGCCGATCTCTGGCTCTCCGACGGCTGGCGCGCGGTGAAGGAGCGCGGCTGGCAGGCGCCGTCCTACTGGGAGCGCATCGACGGCGCGTGGTGGCACATGACGCTCGCCGGGATGCGCGCAGTCGACCCGGCCGAGCCGGTTTGCCACGTCAGCTACTACGAGGCCGACGCGTATGCCCGCTGGGCGGGCAAGCGGTTGCCGACCGAGGCCGAGTGGGAGACGGCGGCGAGCGGCGCGCCCGGCGGCGGCAACTTCCGCGAATCCGGCCGCCTCCACCCGGCGCCGGCGGGCGCGGGCACCCAGCTCTTCGGCGACGTGTGGGAGTGGACCTCGAGCAGCTACTCGCCCTACCCCGGCTTCAAGCCGCTCGAGGGCGCGCTCGGGGAATACAACGGCAAGTTCATGGCCAACCAGCTGGTGCTGCGCGGCGGCTCGTGCGTGACGCCCGCTTCCCACATCCGCGCGACGTACCGCAATTTCTTCTACGGTCCCGACCGCTGGCAGTTCATGGGCATCCGGCTCGCGGAGTGAGCCGAACCGCGCTGCGGCGGTCGATCAGGCCGCCGGCTTGTACGTGTCGAGCTTGACCCGCTCGCGCTCGAGCGCGGCGGCCACCGGTCCGGCCTGCATCACCCGGTCGATGTACGCGCGATAGGCCGGCAGCGACGCAGGGTCGATTCCCGCGAAGCCACCCCAGCGCAGGAGTGTGAATGCGTAGGCGTCGTGGAAGGAAAGGCGGCTGCCGAACCAGTACGGCGCCGCGCCCGCGATCCAGCCCTGCACCCGCTCGAGACAGCCGCGGAAGCGCTCGGCCGCGTTGCGGCGGACCTCCGCGCGCGCCGCATCGCTCTCGGCATACCGCTCCGGCATGAAGGCCTGGTTGAAGGTGGGGTGCGCGGTGTTGTTCATCCACGCAAGCTGCGACAGCGCCTGCGCGCGCGCCCAGCTCTCCGTCGGCAGCAGGCCGGCCTGCGGGAAGCTTCGGTCGAGGTAGTCGCAGATCGCGACGATCTGGATGAGCACCCGCCCGTCGACGACGAGCACCGGAACCTGGCCGTTCGGGTTCATGGCGAGATACTCGGGCGTGCGGTTCTCGCCCCGGTGCAGCTTGACGAGCTTCGGATCGAAGCTCGTGCCGGTCGCCGCCTTGATGACTTCGAGCCCGACGTGGGGCACGAAGGAACAGGCCCCGGGGGCGAAATAGAGCTCGATCATTTCCCTCTCCGCAGGCGATTCGGTCAGGTCGCGGAGGGTACCGGCCGCTCCCGCGGGGCGCAACCCGCGCGCGGGGGGCCGTCAGGCGGCACGCAGCTGCGGCGCGCGGCCGAAGAGGCTCGAGAGCGCAAACTTGCCGTCGCCGAGCAGCGCCTGCGCAATCGCAGTCGCGGCGAGGAACGCGGGGTACTCCCAGCCGCCGCCGTTCGCGGTGAAGAGCCAGCCGTTGCCGGCGTGGGCCCACAGCGATCCGAGCAGGATCGGCACGAGCGCCGCCGCGACCCAACGGGTGCCGACGCCGGCAAGGATCAGCGCGCCACCGATCAGCTCGGCCCAGAAGACGACGTAGGCGAGCGGACCGGGCAGACCCAGGGACTGGAAGAACTGGACGGTGCCGGGCAGCGTGAACACGGCGTACTTGAGCAGCGCGTGGGCGATGAACATCGTCCCGAGCGCGAGGCGCAGCGCGAAGGCCGCGTAGGGGGCAGTGCGAACGTCGATCATGGTCGGCGACTCCTGGGTGAGGGTTGCGATGGGTGGAGTCTGCCGATTGCTGAATTAGGGATAAAGAGGCTATTCTGAAAAAATTCTCCCTTTGATCGGGATAATTGAATGGATCGCTTCTTGGCCATGCAGGTCTTCACGCGGGTCGTGGAGCAAGGCAGCTTCGCGAAGGCGGCAGAGCGGCTCGGGATTTCCACTTCGGCGTGCTCCCGGCATGTGGCGGATCTCGAAGCCCATCTCGACGCGCGCCTCCTCAACCGCACCACGCGCCGGCTGAGCCTGACCGAGAGCGGTCAGGCGTTCTTCGAGCGCTGCGTGCAAGTGCTCGCTGACCTCGAGGAGGCGGAGCAGGCAGCGGTTGCGAGCGCTGCCCGCCCGCGCGGCACGCTGAAGCTGACCTGCCCGATCAGCTTCGGCGTCCGCCACGTTGCGCCCCTCGTGGCCGCGTTTGCCGCGCGCCACCCCGAGCTCCGGTTCGACGTGCAGCTCTCGGACCGCTTCGTGGATCTGGTCGAGGAGGGCTTCGACCTCGCCATCCGCATCGGGGAGTCGCCCACCCAGAACCTCATCGCGCGCAAGCTGGGCGAGACCTGCCTGGTGCCCTGCGCGGCGCCGAGCTACCTCCGCGAGCACGGCGCGCCGGGGTCGCCGGCGGACCTCGCCGGCCACGCATGCCTCACCTACGAGTACCTGCCGCAGCGGAACACCTGGCGATTTCGCGACCAGGCCGGCGCGGAGCACGCGGTTCGTGTCGCCGGGCCGATGCACGCCAACAACGGGGAGATGCTCGCCGCCGCCGCCGCCGAGGGGATCGGGATTGCGCTGGAGCCGGACTTCATCGTCGCCGCCGACCTCGCGGCAGGGCGGCTGGTGCGGATCCTGAAGGACTACGCGCCGACGCCCACGGGCATCTATGCGGTCTACCCGAGCCGTCGGCACCTGTCGGCGAAGGTGCGCGCCTTCGTGGATTTCCTCGCCGAGCGCTTCGCCGCGCCCGGAAGGGCGGCCGACCGCGCCTGACGGCCTAGAACTGGTACTTGCGCAGCCCGCCGTCCACCGGAATCACCGTCCCGGTGAGGTAGCGCGCGAGCGGCGAGCAGAGGAAGCAGACGAGGTAGGCGATGTCCTCCGGCTGGCCGTACTCGCCGACCGGGATCTCGTGCTCGGATTGCCACGCGCGGTACTCCGGCGCGTAGTTGCGCAGGATCTGCTCGCTCAGGATGCGGCCGGGCGGGATGGAGTTGACGGTGATGCCGTGCTTCCCGACCTCGCGGGAGAGCCCTTTGGCCCAGGAGTGCATCGCCGCCTTGGCGCAGAACGCGCCGTTCACGCCTTCGGGCTCGGACTTGCCGGTGATGTTGACGATCCGGCCCCAGCGGCCCTCGATCATCGGCGCGAGCAGGCGGTCGGTCAGCTGGCGCTGGCGGGTGAAGTTGAGCGTCAACGCTTCTTCCCATTGCGCCTCGGTCGCCTGCAGCTTGAAGGCACGGCTGCCGCCGGCGTTGTTCACCAGGATCTGCACCGAGCCGAGCCCCGCGAGCGCGGCCTCCGCGATCTTCCGCGGCGCATCGTCGCTCATGAAATCCTGCTCGACGACCACCGGGCGGTGACCGCCGCGCGCGACGATCGTGTCGGCGACTTCTTCCAGCCGGTCGCGGCGCCGGGCGGTGATGGCGAGGCGCACGCCCTCCGCGCCGAGCGCGCAGGCGATGCCGCGGCCGATGCCGCTCGAGGCACCGGTGACGAGCGCCGTCCTGCCCGCGAGCAGCAGCTCCACGGCCGCTACGCCACCTTGAGCGCCGGCGCGATCTTGAACCCGTACCTCTGCTCGAGCCCCAGGTCGCGCACGACGCGCACGCCCTTCTCGAGCGCTTCGCCCTCGAGATTGCGCAGGGGCCGGCGCAGATCTCCCGCCGGCAGGCCGATCGCCTTCATCAGCGACTTCACCGCAACCGGGTTGATCGCCGAGTAGGTGTAGTGCAGCAGCGGCAGGCAGCGGAGATAGGTCTCCCGGAACGCCTCGGCCTCCCGGTAGCTCGTCCAGGGGGTGGAGATCGTCGCGAGCTCCGCCGGCGCGATGTTGCCGGTCATGTTGGCCGTGCCGTGGCCGCCGAGCGACATCGTCGGGATCACGAGGCCGAGGTTCGGCGAGTCGCAGCACATCACCGACACGTCGGGTTTGGCGGCAAGGACCTGCGCGACCTGCCCCACGCGCGTCGTCGACTCCTTGTGCACGACGAAGTTCGGGTGCCGGAAGATCCGCAGCAGATGGTCCCAGTGCAGGTCGGTCTTCACCCGCGGCGGGTTGTTGTAGAGGCCGAGCGGGAGGTCGGTGGCGTCCGCCACGTCGAGGAAGAACTGCTCGGCGTCGGCCTCGGACGCGCAGATGTACGCGGGCGCGGCGAGGATCGCGCCATCCGCGCCGTTCGCCTTGGCGAACTTCACGTTCGCGATCGTGCTGTCCGTGTTGTTGCCGGTGCAGCCGTAGAAGAAGAGCATCTTGCCGCTCTTCATCTTCGCGGTCTCGACGATGACCTGCTTCTTCTCCTCGGGCGAGAGCATCGAGGTCTCGCCGGTGGAGCCCATGATCAGCACCGCGCGCGTGCCGTGGTCCTCCTGGAACCTGAGCAGCGTGCGGAACGCGCCGAAGTCGACCGCCCCGTCCTTGTTGAACGGCGTGATCAGCGCGACGAACGAGCCTTCGATCCTCAGTTTGGCCATGACGGGCTCCGCGACGGCGGGAAGGGTGCGATTCTAGCCCGGCGCGCGCGCCGCGTTCCGCACCAGCCGGGACCGGTCGTAGCCCAGCGCCGTCGCGCGCTCGAGCAGACGGGCATAGGTCGTCTCGTCGATGCGCGGGGAACGCGCGAGGATCCAGAAGTACTCGCGCGACGGCTCGCCGACGAAGGCGTACGAATAGTCGGGGGCAAGCTCGACCACCCAATAGTCGGCCCAGACGAAGGGCAGCCACGCGAGCCAGTCGGGCGCGAACCGGACTTCGAGCTTCGCGGGCGCGCGCGCGGGGTCCGGACGCCGTGCGACGCCCTCGGCGCGGATCGTCGCGCCGTCCGCCTTCCGGCAGGCATTGAGCACGCCGACCAGGCCGTCGTCGCGCACCGTGTAGGTCGCCGTGACCTCCCCGACGCAGTTGCGCTGGAACCAGTTGGGGTAGCGCGCGATCTCGTGCCAGGTGCCGGCGTAGCGCGCGAGGTCGAGCGCGGACACGGGTTCCAGCGGCGGGGTCTGCGCGCCGGTGGGCACGCAGACTGCCGCCAGGCAGGCTGCGGCAATGAACCGATGCCTCACAAGCGCTCTACAGGTTGGCGCGCAACCGCAGGAACCCCGCCTCGAGGTCGGCGAGCAGGTCGTCCACGCTCTCGAGGCCCGCATGGATGCGGAAGCACGGGCCGGCATGCGGCCACTTCGTGGCGCTGCGCGTGTCGCCCGGGCTCATCGGCATGATCAGGCTCTCGAAGCCGCCCCAGGAGGCGCCGATGCCGAAGAGCTCGAGCCCGTCGATGAGCGCCGCGTAGGCCGCGTGGGCGACCGGCTTCAGCACGACGCCGAACAGGCCGCTCGCGCCGGCGAAGTCGCGCTTCCACAGGGCGTGGCCCGGATCCGACGGCAGCGCCGGGTGCAGCACGCGCTCGACCTCGGGCTGGCGCGCGATCCACTCGGCGAGGCGGACGCCCGTCTCCCAGTGCCGGGCAAGACGGACCGCCATGGTGCGCAGCCCGCGGCTCGCGAGGTTCGCGTCGTCGGGGCCGACCGTCTGGCCGAGCTCGTAGTGCGCCGCACGCAGCCGCGCCGCGGCGCGCTCGTTGGCGGTGATCGTCCCGAGCATCGCATCGGAGTGGCCGACCACGTACTTGGTCGCCGCCTGGATCGACAGGTCGACGCCGTGCGCGAGCGGCTTGAAGTAGAGCGGCGTCGCCCACGTGTTGTCCATGAGGACGGTCGCGCCGTGCGCGCGCGCCGCCGCGGCGAGCGCGGGGACGTCCTGCACCTCGAAGCTGAGCGACCCCGGCGACTCGAGGAAGACGGCCTTGGTGTTCGGCTGCATCAGCGCGCCGATGCCGGCGCCGACGAGCGGGTCGAAGAACGTCGTCGCGACGCCGAAACGGGCGAGGAAGCGCGTCGCGAACGTCCGGGTGGGCCCGTACACGTTGTCCGTGACCAGCACGTGGTCGCCGGCCTGCACAGCGCTCAGCAGCCCCACCGCTCAGGCCGCGAGCCACGACGGGACGAGCGCCGTCGCGGCGCCGCCTTCGAGCGCCTGGATCGCTTCCTCGAGGGCGTGGGTGGTCGGCGTGCCGATCCGGCCGTAGTACGTGCCGGGCACGCCGCGCGCCCGGTCCGCCTTCTTGCGCTCCCACGCCTCGAGCGAACCCGAGAGGATCGTGGAGGCGTGGAACACGGGCGGGTTCACCGCGCCCTCGAAGCGCTCCGGGTGCCGCCCGGAATGGACCACCTTGGTGTCGTCGCGCACGCCGCCCGTCCGTTCTCTCGTCCCGAGGCCGAATTCTAATTAGGTCGGCTCCTCCACATCGGGAACTTGCGTGGACGCGATCGATCTCCATGTGCGAGCCAAGATCCCGGAGAGACCCATGCAAACCCGACCCCAACCGACCCCCCGCGCCCCGGTCGTCGAGCTGCCCGTCCGCGGCTGCCAGTACCACGGCGGAAGCCACGGCGAAGACGGCTTCCTGACCTTCTGCGGCAAGCCCGTCAAGGAGGGATACAGCTACTGCCCGGAGCACCACAAGCGCATCTACCAGCGCACACAGTCGCTGCGCGAGCTTCGCGCCCTCGCCGCCGAGGCCGCGCCCGAGCCGGTGGAGGCGGTGCCGCTCCCCGAGCTCGAGCGCGAAGCGGCCTGATCGGCGCACGCCCGAGCCAAGGGGCGCCCGCGCGGCGCCCTTCTATTTTTTACCGGCCCGGCACGCCGTGCCGGCGGCGGTTTTGCCCAGGAGTTGGGGAATTGCGCGCGCGGGGTGTGGCCCCCGCCCCGGAGTTTCCCTAGACTCGCCCCATGCTTGGCTTCCTGCGGCCCGCCGTCGGCACCGACCTCCAGGACCTCAAGGCGCTTTCGCTCTTCGCCGATCTGTCGGTGCGCGAGCTCAAGATCGTGCAGGGCCTCCTGCACGAGCGCGAGTACCTCGCGGGCGAGGTGATCTTCGACGAAGGCGAGGAAGGCAACGCGCTCTACATCGTGCGCACCGGCCGGGTGGTGATCTGCCGGCAGGGGCGACCGGAGCACCCGATCGCGGAGATCGGCGCGGGCGGCTTCTTCGGGGAGCTCGCGCTGCTCGACCCGGCGCCGCGCTCGGCGCAGGCGCGCGCGCTCGATCCGTGCAAGCTCGCGGTGTTCTTCGGCAGCGACTTCCTCTCGCTGCTCGAGACCGAAACGAAGCTCTCCAGCCGCATCCTGTTCCAGTTCGCGCGCCATCTCGGCCGGCGCCTGCGGGGCACCGTCCTATGAATGCGGCCCGGGCCGCGGCGTCGTCGGTCCTGCACCGCGGACCCGGCCCCGTCGCCTGGGCCGGCATCATCGGGGCGACCTGCCTCCTGCTCCTCGCGCTCAACCACATCCTGTGGCTCGTCGTGCCCGCGCTGATGGCGCTCGTGCTGTCCTACGTGCTCGATCCGCCGATGCGGCGGCTGATGTACGCAGGATTCTCGCGGCAGGGCGCCGCGGCGCTCGTCACCTCCCTGTTCCTGGTTGCGCTCGTGGTGGGGACGCTCGCGCTGATCGCCTGGGCCGGGGCGCGCGCCGAGGACTGGCAGGCCGGCGTGGAGCGCTACCTGCGGGCCGGCGCAGCGCTGCTCGAGCGCACGCTCGCGCTGCTCGAGGGCCGCTGGTCGCTGCTCGCGCGCGCCGGGCTCGCGGAGAGCGTCACCACCTGGCTGAACGAGTACTCCGACACCTTCATGAAGCGCCAGGTGCAGCCGCTCGCGGTTTCGATCCTCGCGTGGCTGCCGGCGCTGCTGCTCGGGCCGTTCTTCGCGTTCTTCATCCTGCGCGACGGGCGGCGCTTCCACGGCTTCATCGCGCGCGCCGTTCCGAACGCCTACTTCGAGAAGACGCTCGACCTCCTGCACCAGATGCACCGCACCGGCCACGCCTACTTCACCGGGCTCATGAAGCTCACCGTGCTCGACACGCTCGCGCTCGGGCTGGGCCTGTGGGTGCTCGGCCTGCCGGGCGCGTGGCTCCTGGGGCTCGTCTGCGCGGTGCTCGCCTGGGTGCCGTACGTCGGATCGATCGCCGGGTGCCTGCTGGTCGTGCTGGTGGCGGCGACCGACTTCCCCGCCGATCCGAGGATGGCCTACTGGGCGATCATGCTCTTCATCTTCGTGCGCCTGCTCGACGACTTCTGGTTCCTGCCGGCCACGGTCGGCAAGAGCCTGAAGCTCCATCCTCTCGTGAGCGTGCTGATGCTGTTCGTCGGCGGCGCGGTCGCGGGCGTGCCCGGGCTCGCGCTCGTGCTCCCGCTCCTGGGCGTGGCCGCGGTGGTGGGCGCGGCGTTGAGCGAGATCGTCACCGACCGCCGGCTGCGGGCCCGGCACGCCTTCTCGCGGCGCTTGCGCGCGGAGCGGGCGGCGGCGGACCTGCAGTAGTCGCCGCGACCGGCGCAAGCGGCTGACTGCGGCGTTCCTCTTGCAGGCGGCCCGTGCCGGTGAATTCCTCACACCCGCCCGGTCAAGAGTCCCGTCCCGCCGCATTCGGCAGGCCCTACCCTGCGCACGACGCCGAATCGACCGGCGTGTGCACAAGGAGGAAGTTCCATGTCGAAGCTGCTGCCCAAGGGGCATGTGTCGTGCCTGTCGAGCACGTTCCGGTACACGCCGGCCATGCAGACCAACGTCGCACAGACTTTTGCGCGCATCAGGCGGGAGCTGGCCGAGCGCAGCGAGGTGCGCGGCGAGAAGCCGGCCGACATCACGCGCCGGCGCCGCTTCTCGGTCGACGCGGCCGAGGCGGCGCTGCGGTTCCTGCGCGCCGGCGGACTGCGCGCGATGCCGCGCCTGCTCGCCTCGAGCGACCTCTCGGACGCGTGACCGCGATGACCGAGGCCGCGAGGCAGCGGCCGGTCCACGTCGTGCACCCGGCGGCGCTGTTCGACGGCCGGAAACTCGTCGCGGAGCAAGAACGCGACGTCGAGCCCGCGGTCTTCGATACCCGGGAACTGGCTACCGCCTACGCGGAGTCGCGCGCTGTTACGAACGGCAGCGGGGTGATCAAGCGGGAGAACTGGTTCGGGGACACCGAAGGCGTCCGGGAAGTGCCGTCCCGCGGAGACTGCATGCGATTCGGCGCCTGACTCGAGCGGTGCCGGCTCCAGGAATCGAACCCGGGACCTACCGCTTACAAGGCGGTTGCTCTACCAACTGAGCTAAGCCGGCTGCGGATGATTATACGCAGCGCGTTTCGCGGAAACGGACGCGCGCCGCGGGGCGCGGGGGCTACTTGATGACGCGCAGCGTCGGCTTGCCCCCGCCCGGCGCGGGCTGGGGAGGCTCCGGCGCCGCGTCCTCGCGCGCGGGCGCCTCACCACTCGCCTCCCAGGGCGTCGTGTTGCGCTGGACCTCGAACGACATGCCGTGCCCGTTCTCGCGCGCGTAGAGGGCGGCGACCTGAGCGATGGGAATCGAAAGGTCCTTCGCCACGCCGCCGAAGCGGGCCGAGAAGTCGATCGTCTCGTTGCCCATCTTCAGACGGTTGGCGGCGAGCGGGCCGATGTTCAGGACGATCTCGCCGTTGCGGACGTACTCGGGGGGCACGCGCGTCGCGGCGTCCACCACGACCGAGACGTAAGGCGTGTAGCCGTTGTCCACGCACCACTCGTAGAGGGCGCGCAGGAGATAGGGCTTGGTGGAGGTCTCGTTCACGGGCAGGCCGGCGACGCGTGGCGGGCAGTGTACCGCGCGCGCCGGGGACCCGGCAGGCGGCGGGGAACCGGGCGTGTGCCGTATTCCCCCGCGCAGGCTACTTCCGCATCACCTTCTCGGACGGGGTCAGCGCGTCGATGAACGCGGGCCGGCTGAACAGGCGCTCGGCGTACTTCATCAGCGGCGCGGCCGACTTGGGCAGGTTGATGCCGTAGTAGTCGAGCCGCCACAGCAGCGGGCTGATCGCCACGTCGAGCATCGAGAACTCGTCGCCGAGCATGTACTTCTGCTTGGTGAAGACCGGCGCGAGCTCGGTCAGGCGGTCGGCGACGTGGCTGCGCGCCTTGTCCTGCTGCTTCGCGTTGCCCTGCTCGAGCGCGTCGATGTTGCTGAACAGCTCGACCTCGAAATTGAAGAGGAACAGCCGCGCGCGCGCGCGCATGACCGGGTCGGCGGGCATGAGCTGCGGGTGCGGGAAGCGCTCGTCGATGTACTCGTTGATGATGTTCGCCTCGTACAGGATGAGGTCGCGCTCCACCAGTACCGGAAGCCGGCCATACGGGTTCATCACCGCGATGTCCTCGGGCTTGTTGTACATGTCGACGTCGATGATCTGGAAATCCATCCCCTTCTCGTAGAGCACGATGCGGCAGCGCTGCGAGAACGGGCAGGTCGTTCCGGAGTACAGGTTCATCATCGGGTTACCTTTGGCGCCGCACGGGGCGCCGGCAATGCGGGCCGGGCGCGGCCGCCGGCCGCGCCGTCCCGAAAATGCGGGTCAGTGCACGTTCTTCCAATACGACTTGTAGAGGAAGTACGTCAGAAAAATCAGGATCGTGAGGACGTAGAGCACCCAGATCCCGAGCTGCTTTCGCGCCAGCTGATGCGGCTCGCCCGCCCACACGAGGAAGGCGACCAGGTCGCGCGCCATGCGGTCGTACTCGACCGCGCTCATGCTCCCCGGCGCGAGCGTCTCGAGGCGCGACACCTTCACCGTACCGCCGTGGCCGTCGCTCACCGGCTTGCCGTCGCGCATCAGCTCCTCGGTCCTGAGCGCGCGCTCGCCCTGCAGGGACCAGAGCACGTGCGGCATCCCCACGTTGGGAAACACCGCGTTGTTCCAGCCGGTCGCGGTCGAGGGGTCGCGGTAGAAGGTCCGCAGGTAGGTGTAGAGCCAGTCCGCCCCGCGCGAGCGTGCGATGACCGACAGGTCGGGCGGCGGGACGCCGAACCACTCCTTGCCCTCCCTGGCGGTCATGGCGGTGGCGATCGGCTGGCCGACCTTGTCCGCCGTGAACATGAGGTTGTCCTTGATCTGCTCCTCGGTGAGCCCGATGCTTCTTAGCGCGTTGTAGCGCATGAGCGCGAGGCCATGGCACCCGAGGCAGTAGTTCACGAACGTGCGCGCGCCAGCCTGGAGGCTCGCCTTGTCGGTGACGTCCACGTTGGCGCGGTCGAGCTTCCAGCCCGTTTCCGCGGCGCGCGCGGCGGGCCCGGCCGCCAGCGCGAGCGCCGCGACGAGGACGATGCGGAAGATGCGCGTCATTTCGTCAACCTCGCCGGCTCGGGCTTGTGGGAGTCGGCCTTCGAGTACCAGGGCATCAGGATGAAGAACCCGAAATAGAGCAGCGTGCCGACCTGCGCGATGCGCGTGTACGTGGGCGTCGGCGCCTCGGTCCCGAGCCAGCCGAGGATGAGGAACGCCACCACGAAGATCGTCAGCGCGGTCTTGTAGAGCGGCCCCTTGTAGCGGATCGACTTCACCGGCGCGCGATCGAGCCACGGCAGCAGGAAGAAGATCAGCACCGAGGCGCCCATCAGGACCACGCCCCAGACCTTCGCCTCGATGAAGTAGAAGCCGGCGAGCAGGACCGCCGCGACCGCGAGGGTCAGCTTCCGCCACGGCCCGCGCGGGATCTCGCGCCAGTAGAAGGCGACCAGCACCACCACGCCCACCGCGAGCACGTACAGGAGCTCGGTCGTCGTCGCCCGCAGGATCGAGTAGTAGGGCGTGAAGTACCAGACCGGCGCGATGTGCGCGGGGGTCTTGAGCGGGTCGGCGGGGATGAAGTTGTTGTACTCGAGGAAGTACCCGCCCATCTCCGGCGCGAAGAACATGATCACCGAGAACACGAACAGGAAGACCGCGACGCCGAACAGGTCCTTCACCGTGTAGTACGGATGGAACGGGATGCCGTCGGCCGCGTGGCCGGTCTGCGGGTCGATCGTGTTCTTGATCTCCACGCCGTCCGGATTGTTCGAGCCCGTCTCGTGCAGCGCCATCAGGTGCGCCACGACCAGGCCGAGCAGCACCAGCGGGATCGCGATGACGTGGAAGGCGAAGAAGCGGTTCAGCGTCGCGTCGCCGATCACGTAGTCGCCACGGATCCAGATCGCGAGGTCGGGCCCGATGACCGGAATCGCGGCGAACAGGTTCACGATCACCTGCGCGCCCCAGTACGACATCTGGCCCCAGGGGAGCAGGTAGCCGAAGAACGCCTCGGCCATCAGGCAGAGGAAGATCAGGCAGCCGAAGATCCAGGTGAGCTCGCGCGGCCTGCGGTAGGACCCGTAGAGCAGCGCGCGGAACATGTGCAGGTACACCACGATGAAGAACGCCGAGGCGCCGGTGGAGTGCATGTAGCGGATCAGCCAGCCCCAGGGCACCTCGCGCATGATGTACTCGACCGACGCGAACGCGAGCAGCGCGTCGGGCTTGTAGTTCATCGTGAGGAAGATGCCGGTCACGATCTGCAGCACCAGCACCAGCAGGGACAGCGAGCCGAAGAAGTACCAGAAGTTCATGTTCTTCGGCGCGTAGTACTCGGCGACCTGCGACTTCCACAGCACGCTCAGGGGGAAGCGCGCGTCGACCCAGCCGAGCAGCTGGTTCGCCCAGTGCTGCCGGACCGGCGGGGTGGTGCTCGTATTCGCCATCGCTCAGGCCCCCCTGCTGTCGTCGCCGATCAGCAGCTTCGTGTCCGACAGGAACTTGTACTTCGGCACCGGGAGGTTGTCGGGGGCGGGCATGTTCGCGTACACGCGACCGGCGAGGTCGAACTTCGAGCCGTGACAGGGGCAGAGGAAGCCGCCGGGCCAGTTCGCACCCATGCTCGGATCGTTGGGGGCGAACTTGGCGGTGGGCGAGCACCCGAGGTGGGTGCAGATGCCCACCATCACCATCACCTCGGGCTTGAGCGAGCGCGTTTCATTGCGCGCGAAGTCCGGCTGCTCCGAGCGCTTCGAGTCCGGATCGGCGAGGACCGACCGGTCCTTGGACAGCGTCGCGAGCATCTCCTGCGTGCGCCGGACGATCCACACCGGCTTGCCCTGCCACTCGACGATCATCTGCTGCCCGGGCTCGAGCGCGGCGATGTCTGCCTCGACGGGCGCGCCCAGCGCCTTCGCGCGCTCGGAGGGCTGCATGCTGGCGAGAAACGGCCAGGCGACCGCGGCGGAGGCGGCACCGCCCGCGACGCAGGTGGCGACGAGCAGCCGGCGGCGTTCGTCATCGACGTTCTCCGCGCCGGCGGCGCCGGACGGGAGCGTGGCATCGGTGGATTGGCTCATGGGGGACGGTGTCCTAGGGCGGTGCGAATTCGGGCGCGCGCTCGCCCGTCGTTCTGTCGTTCTGTGGCGGCGCGGGCGCGCGGATTATACGGAACGGGCCCGCGAAAGGAAAGTTTTTGGGTGTAAAGCCTTGAGAAGATGCGGGAATTCGGACCGGCGAGCGGCCGCTAGACGGGGCTCGGCACGTCGATGAAGCGGTGCAGCAGCCCGAACGTCTGAGCGAGGTGCGCACCCACCGCCTGGACCCCGAAGCGCTCGGTGGCGTGATGTCCCGCGGCGATGAACGCCACGCCCGATTCGCGGGCGAGGTGCACGTGCTGCTCCGAGATCTCGCCGCTCACGTACGCATCGACGCCGAGCCCGATCGCGGTCTCGAAGTAGCCCTGCGCCGCCCCCGTGCACCACGCCACCCGCCGCACCGCCCGCCCCGGCTCACCGATCACGAGCGGCTCGCGGCCGAGGCGCGCGCCGACGTGCGCGGCGAAGGCGGCGAGATCGCCGGCCGCGGCACTCTCTGCGGCCGTCCCGAAGCACACGAGGTCCTGCTCGCCGCAGCGGCCCTCCTGGACGAGCCCCAGCCGCAGCGCGAGCTGCGCGTTGTTGCCGAGCTGCGGATGAAGGTCGAGCGGCAGGTGGTAGGCGAAAAGGCTCATGCCGGCGGCGAGCAGCCGCTCGATGCGCCGCTTGCGCGCGCCGACGAGGCGCGGGTCCTCGCCCCGCCAGAAGTACCCGTGGTGAACGAGCAGCGCGTCGGCGCCGGCGTCGGCGGCCGCCTCGATGAGCGCCGCGCTCGCCGTGACCCCGCTCACCACCGAGGCGATCTCGGCGCGACCTTCCACCTGCAACCCGTTTGGGCAATAATCCTTGACACCGGAGGCGTCCAGGAGCTGGTCGAGATGGCGGGCCAGTTCGTCGCGTAGCATCGTCGCTTGTTCCTCAGCCGTCGTTCCGCGACCCGATTGTAGACGCGGCGCGCGAGCGCCCCGGCACCCAGCCCGAACCATGACGATCAGGAAGCTCTGGCTCATCTTCGCGCAGACCGCGACCGTCGCGCTCGCGGCGCTCTTCGTCGTCACGACGCTCAAGCCCGAGTGGCTTGCGTCGCGCGAAGCGCCGCGCGAGGCCCCGGTCGTGGTCAAGCAGGCAGCCCCGGCGGTGGCAAGCGGCGCGCGGCCGGCTTCGTACAACGACGCCGTGTCGAAGGCCGCCCCGGCGGTGGTCAACGTCTTCACGACCGGCACCGCGAAGGGCGCCCGGCACCCGTTCCGGGACGACCCGCTGTTCCGCCGCTTCTTCGGCGACTCGCTCGGCGAGGGCCGGCCCACCGCGAGCCTCGGCTCGGGCGTGATCGTGAGCTCGAAGGGCTACGTGCTCACCAACAATCACGTCGTCGAGGGCATGGACCAGATCGAGGTGCTCCTCGCCGACAGCCAGACGCGGCTGCGCGCGAAGCTGGTGGGCAACGACGTCGAGACGGACCTCGCGGTATTGAAGGTCGACCGCGAGGACCTGCCGGCGATCACCCTGGGCGCGCTCGAGTCGGTGCGGATCGGCGACGTGGTGCTCGCCATCGGCAATCCGTTCGGCGTCGGGCAGACCGTGACGATGGGCATCGTCTCGGCGCTCGGGCGGGCCGGGCTGCCCATCGACACCACGTACCAGAATTTCATCCAGACCGACGCGGCCATCAACGTCGGCAACTCGGGCGGGGCGCTGATCGACGCAGCAGGCAACCTGATCGGGATCAATACCGCGATCTTCTCCGGCGGCTCGGGCGGCTCGATCGGCATCGGCTTCGCGATCCCGATCTCCACTGCGCGGACGGTAATGGAGCAGATCATCGCGGACGGTTCGGTCACGCGCGGCTACATCGGCATCCAGGCGCAGGAGATGACCCCCGAGCTCGCCGAGTCGTTCAAGGTCCCGGGCGGCGTGCTGATTGCCGGGGTCGAGCGCAACGGGCCGGCCGACAAGGGCGGCGTGAAGCCTGGCGACGTGCTCGTCGCGGTGAACGGCAGGGTGACGCGCGACCCGGCCGCGATGCTCGACGCAGTCGCGGCACTTGCCCCCGGAAGTCAGGCGACCCTGAAGCTGCGTCGCAATCAGGGCGAGCTCGATGCGGTCGTCACGGTCGGCAAGCGCCCGCCGGCCCAGCGCCGCCCGGCGCCGCGCTAGTCCTTAGTCGCTCGCGCGGCGGCGGCCTGCACGCCACCGTCGGGTACCCTTGGAGCCTCTCGCCCGGGAGGCTCCCTTGCCCGCCATCGCGCTCGTCGACCTGATCGGCAATCTCGCGTTCGTCCTGACCTGCGTCGCCTACACGGTGAAGGACATCGTGTGGCTGCGCGCCCTATCCATCGTCTCGTCGCTCACGTGGATGACCTACCTCTTCACGCGCGCCGAAGTGCTCTGGATCTCGGTGTTCTGGAACTGCGTGTTCATCACGATCAACGCGGTGCGCATCTTCCTCCTGTACCGGGAGAGCCGGGCGATCAAGCTGAGCGAGGAGGAGCGGGCGCTGCACCAGACGCTGTTTCCGCAGCTCTCGCTGGTGGACTTCGCCCGCCTCGTCAAGGCCGGACGCTGGGTGGCGCTCGAGGCCGGGACGGTGCTCACCGAGCAGGGCAAGCCGGTGCGCGACGTCATGCTCGTCTGCGACGGGGCGGCGGCGATCGAGATCGACGGCCGGACCATCCGCCACACCTCCGGGCTCGAGTTCCTCGGCGAGGTGAGCTTCCTCACCCACGACGTCGCCTCCGCGACGGTGCGGGTGGCCGCACCGATGCGCTGCCTCGCGTGGCCGCACGACGTGCTGAGAACGTTGCTGCGGGAGAGTCTCGCGATCCGGTTCGCCCTGCGCTCGGTGATGAGCGGCGACCTCGCGCGCAAGCTGAAGGAGAGCGGGCCGCGGACGCAGGGCGGGCCCTGAGACGCCGGGAAGGCGCCGCCTTGCGACGCGCGGCGGCCGATCCCGCTACTTCTGCTCGCGACGGTCCGCGTCGGCGCGGTCGAGCTCGCGTTCCATCTCGGCGTCGCCCGGCGTCTTCCAGTCGCTCTTCCCCGCCGGCCGCATCACGAAGCGCGCCACGATGATGCCGAGCTCGTAGAGCAGCCACATCGGGACCGCGAGCAGGATCTGCGACAGGACGTCGGGCGGCGTGACGATCGCCGCGATCACGAACGCGCCGACGATCACGTACGGCCGGGCCTGCTTGAGCTGCTCGAGCGAGACCAGCCCGGCGCGGGCGAGCACGACCACCACCACCGGGATCTCGAACGTCACGCCGAAGGCGAGGAACATCGTCAGCACGAAGCTGAAATAGGCCTCGATGTCCGGCGCCGGGGTGATGCTCTGCGGCGCGAAGCTGTTGATGAAGGCGAACACCTTCCCGAACACGAAGTAGTAACAGAACGCCACGCCGAGCAGGAACAGCACCGTGCTCGCGATCACGAGCGGCAGGGCGAGCCGCTTCTCGTGCGCGTACAGGCCGGGCGCGACGAACGCCCAGGCCTGGTAGAGCACGTACGGCAGGGCGATGAACAGCGCGACGACCGCGGTGACCTTGACCGGCACCATGAACGGGGTGATGACGCCGGTCGCGATCATCTTCGCGCCCTCGGGCAGGGCCTGCATGAGCGGCGCGGCGAGAAAGTCGTAGATCGGCCCCGAGCCGGGGTAGAGAAACAGGACGACGAACGCGACCGCGATCGCGATCAGCGCCCGGAGCAGCCGGTCGCGCAGCTCGACGAGGTGGGAGATGAAGGTGTCCTGCTCGGACGACATCGCGGCGGTCGCGCAGCGCCTGCTCAGGCCTTGGCTTCGCTCGAGCCGGGCGCCGGCGCGACCTCGCCGCCGGACGATGGCGCGGGCGCGCCCTCCGGCAGCGTGGCCGGCGCGCTGGCAGGCGCCTGGGCGCTGTCGCCGGCGAGCGTACGGTTGAGATCGTCGGTCGTCGCGTTGAGCTCGCGCCCCACCTCGCCCACCGACTGCTCGACCGAGCGTGCGGCCTCCTCGAACTGGGAGCGCAGCTTCTTCAGTTCGTCGAGCTCGATTTCGCGCTGGATGTCCGACTTCACGTCGTTGACGTAGCGCTGCAGGCGGCCGAAGAGGTGTCCGGCCGTGCGGGCGACCTTGGGGAGCCGTTCCGGGCCGATCACGATCAGCGCGACGATCGCGATGACCAGCAGCTCGGAGAATCCGATGTCGAACATGGCGGCGTCCGGCAGAACCCGGGCGCGGGCGGTGCGCGAGGCGGCCCAAAAAAAGACGCCGGGTCGCCCCGGCATCCTTCGAGCCGCCGCGCGCGACGCGCGCGGTCAGGCCTTCGTGCTCGACTCCTTCTTGACCTCGCCCTCGATGGTGCGGCCGGTCACCTGCTGCTGGGGCGGCGCGGCGGGCTCCGCACCCTCGCCGGCGCCCTTTATGCCCTCCTTGAACCCCTTCACGGCGCCGCCGAGGTCGGCCCCGATGTTGCGCAGCTTCTTCGTCCCGAAGACGAGGACGATGATCAGGAGAACGATCAACCAGTGCCAGATGCTGAAGGAACCCATGTGTTGCCTCGCTAGGTCCGGGTGATCATCGGCCCGGTGTCGCGACCGCCGATCACGTGCATGTGGAGATGATACACCTCCTGCCGGCCGTCCCGGCCCGTGTTGACGATCGTCCGGAAGCCGTCAGTGGCGCCGAGGTCGCGGGCCAGGCGCGGCGCGAGGGCCAGCATGCGGCCGAGCAGGGCCTCGTGCTCGGCGCCGCAGTCGGCGAGCGAAGCGAGGTGCGACTTCGGGATGACCAGGACGTGGACGGGGGCGACCGGTCGGATGTCGTGGAAAGCGAGCACCAGCTCGTCCTCGTAGGCGCGTTTGGACGGGATTTCGCCCCGGACGATCTTGCAGAAGACGCAGCTCGCGGCGCCGGGGTCGCTTGCGGTCACTTTTTCGTCTCCGCCTCGATCCGGATGCCGTCCTGGCGCGCGGCCTTCTCATCGATGCCCGAGATGCCCTCCCGCCGCCGCAGCTCCATCAGCACGTCGCTCGGCCGCAGCCCGAAGTGCGCAAGCGCGATCAGACAGTGGAACCAGAGGTCGGCCGTTTCCTCGACGATGCGCAGCCGCTCGCCGTCCTTGCCGGCCATCACGAGCTCGGTCGCCTCCTCGCCGACCTTCTTGAGGATCGCATCCTCGCCGCGCGCGAGCAGACGCCCCACGTAGGAGGCGTCCGGATCGGCGCCCTTGCGGCGCTCGATCACGTCGGCGAGCCGCTCCAGCACCTCGGCTGCGGCCTTCTCGGTTCCCATCGGCTCACCCCTTCCGTCCGTAGATGTCCTCGGGGCGCTTCACGACCGCCTCGACCGTCTCCCAGCGCCCGTCCACGAGCTTCTGGAAGAAGCACGCGGGCCGTCCGGTGTGGCACGCGATCCCGCCCGCCTGCTCGACCTTGAGCAGCACGACGTCGTTGTCGCAGTCGGTCCGGATCTCGCGCACGCGCTGCACGTGCCCGGACGCCTCGCCCTTGCGCCACTGGCGCGCGCGCGAGCGCGAGAAGTACACGGCCTCGCCGCTGTGCGCGGTGGCCGCGAGCGCCGCGCGATCCATCCAGGCGAACATCAGCACCCGGCCGGTGTGCGCATCCTGCGCGATTGCGGGCACGAGCCCGTGCTCGTCCCAGCTGATCTCGTCGAGCCAGTTCGCGGGATCACTCACAGCCGCACCTCGATGCCGCGCGCCGCCATCAGCGCCTTTGCCTCGCGCACGGTGTGCTCGCCGTAGTGGAAGATGCTCGCGGCGAGCACCGCCTCGGCGCCGCCCTCGAGCACCCCGGCCACGAGGTGCTCGAGCGTGCCGACCCCGCCGCTCGCGATCACCGGGATGCCGACGGCGTCGCACACCGCGCGCGTGAGAGGCAGGTCGAAGCCCGCGCGCGTGCCGTCACGGTCCATGCTCGTGAGCAGCAGCTCGCCGGCGCCGGCCGCTTCCATCCGGCGGGCCCACTCGACCGCGTCGAGCCCGGTCGGCCGGCGGCCGCCGTGCGTGAACACTTCCCAGCGATCGCCGGCGCGCTTCGCGTCGATCGCGACGACGATGCACTGCGCACCGAAGCGTCCCGCCGCCTCCTCGATGAGCGCCGGGTTCTGCACGGCGGCGGTGTTGATCGACACCTTGTCGGCACCGGCGTTGAGGAGCCGGCGCACGTCCGCGACGCTGCGCACGCCCCCGCCGACCGTGAGCGGGATGAACACCTGCGCTGCAACGTCCTCGACGACGTGGACAATCGTGTCGCGCTCGTCGGCGCTCGCGGTGATGTCGAGGAAGCAGAGCTCGTCGGCGCCCTGCTCGTCGTAGCGGCGCGCGACTTCGACCGGATCGCCGGCGTCGCGCAAGTTGACGAAGTTCACGCCCTTGACGACGCGCCCGGCGTTCACGTCCAGACACGGGATGATGCGCTTGGCAAGGGCCATGGCGGCGGGGCGCGGCGGCGGAGGCTACGCTTCCGGCCTCCCCTTTCCCGCTTCGCTCAGGGCGTCGGCCCTGGCTTGCGCCTGCTTGAAGTCCATCGTGCCCTGGTACAGCGCGCGGCCGGTGATCACGCCCATGATGCCTTCGGATTCGATCGCGCAGAGCTGCTCGACGTCGTGGAGATTCGTGAGGCCGCCGCTCGCGATCACCGGGACGCGCAGCTCGCGCGCGAGCTTCACGGTCGCCTCGACGTTCACGCCGGTGAGCATCCCGTCGCGGCCGATGTCGGTGTAGAGGACCGCCTCGACGCCGTACTCCTCGAACTTCTTCGCCAGGTCGACGACGTCGTGCCCGGTGAGCTTCGACCAGCCCTCGACCGCCACCTTTCCGTCCTTGGCGTCGAGCGCGACGATGATGTGCCCGCCGAACGCGGTGCACGCGTCGTGCAGGAAGCCCGGGTTCTTCACCGCCGCCGTGCCGATCACGATGTAGCGCACGCCGTCGTCCAGATACTTCTCGATCGTGTCGAGGTCGCGAATCCCGCCGCCGAGCTGCACCGGGATCGAGCCGCCGATCGCCTTCACGACGCTCCGGATCACGCTCTCGTTCTTCGGCCGCCCGGCGGCGGCGCCGTTCAGGTCGACCAGGTGCAGACGGCGCGCGCCCTGCGCGAGCCAGTGCTGCGCCGTGGCGACCGGGTCGTCGGAGTACACGGTCGCGGTCGCCATGTCGCCCTGCTTGAGCCGCACGCAGCGGCCGTCCTTCACGTCGATTGCCGGAATGATGACCATCGCTGGTCGGGGGGCGCTGGGTCGGTACAGGCTCGGGCGGCGCGCGGCGCCGTCACGGATCCGTGGCTAAGGATTCCAGGAGACGAAGTTTGCGAGAAGCTGCAACCCTGCCGCGTGACTTTTCTCGGGGTGGAACTGTACCGCGAAGATGTTATCGCGCGCCACCGCGCAGGTAAAGGGCACGCCGTGCTCGCTCTCGCCGCAGGCGAGGCCGGGATCCTCCGGCGCGAAAAAGTAGCTGTGGCAGAAGTAGAACCGCTCGCCGTCGCGAATTTCCCGCCACAGCGGATGCGCGGCGGCCTGCCGCACCCGGTTCCAGCCCATGTGCGGCACTTTGAGGGCGCCGCCCGGCGCGGCCTGGAGCCGGTCGTGGGGGAAGCGCAACACCTTGCCGCGGAAGATGCCGAGGCCGGCGGTGTCCCCCTCGGCGCTCCAGTCGAACAGCATCTGCGCCCCGATGCAGATGCCGAGCAGCGGCTTGGCGCGCGCTGCGCGCACGACCGCCTCGCGCAGCCCGGCACGCTCCAGCTCGCGCATGCAATCCGGCATCGCGCCCTGGCCGGGGAACACGACGCGTTCGGCGCGCTCGACCGTCGCGCGATCGGCGGTCACGACGACCTGCGCTGCGGGCGCGACGTGCTCGACCGCCTTGGACACCGAGCGCAGGTTGCCCATTCCGTAATCGACGACCGCGATCGTGGTCATGGCCGGCCAGGGCCCGCGCCGGGCGCGCTCAGAGCGTGCCCTTGGTCGAGGGCACCGTGCCCGCCGCACGCGGATCCGGTTCGACCGCCATGCGCAGCGCGCGCCCGAACGCCTTGAACGCGGTCTCGGCCTGGTGATGTGCGTTCGCGCCGCGCAGGTTGTCCACGTGCAGCGTGACCTGGGCATGGTTGACGAACCCCTGGAAGAACTCGTGCACGAGGTCGACGTCGAACTCGCCGATCAGAGCGCGCGTGAACGGCACGTGGAACTCGAGCCCCGGTCGGCCGGAGAAGTCGACCACGACGCGCGACAGCGCCTCGTCGAGCGGGACGTACGCGTGGCCGAAGCGCCGGATGCCCTTCCTGTCGCCGACCGCCTTCGCGACCGCCTGGCCGAGCGTGATCCCGATGTCCTCCACCGTGTGGTGCGCGTCGATGTGCAGGTCGCCCTTCGCCGCGACGTCGAGGTCGAGCATGCCGTGGCGCGCGACCTGGTCGAGCATGTGGTCGAGGAACGGGACGCCGGTGGCGAGCTTCGCCTTCCCGGTTCCGTCCAGATTCAGCGTCACCGCCACCTCGGTCTCGGCGGTCTTGCGGGTCACCGATGCGGTTCTCATCGTCTACAGGCTCGCGGTCAGGGCGTCGAGAAGCAGCTCGTTCTCGCCCGGTGTGCCGACGGTGAGCCGCAGGCAGTTGGCGAGCAGCGGATGGCTGCCGTGAAAGTTGCGCACGAGGATCTTGCGTGCCTGCAGCCGCGCGTTCACCGCCTCGGCGTCGGGCACGCGCACGAGCACGAAGTTCGCTTCGCTGGGAAACGGCTCGACGCCCCGCAGCTCGCGCAGGCGCTCGAAGAGCGCATCGCGCTCGGCGCGGATGCGTGCGGCCTGGCTCTCGAGCGCGTCGACGTGTGCGAGCACGCGCTCGGCGACGGACTGGGTGAGCACGCTGACGTTGTAGGGCGGCCGGACCTTGTCGAGCTCGCGGATCCACGCCGGCGCGGCCGCGGCGTAGCCGAGCCGCACGCCCGCGAGCCCGAGCTTCGACACCGTGCGCATCACCATCAGGTTCGGGAACTCGGCGAGGCGCGGCAGGAAGCTCTTGCGGGCGAACACGTGGTAGGCCTCGTCGATCACGACCAGCCCGGGTGCGGCCTCGACGATCCGCGCGACCGCCTCCTCCGGGAAGAGGTTGCCGGTCGGGTTGTTGGGGTAGGCGATGAAGGTCAGCGCCGGCTGGTGGGTCGCGACCGCGTCGAGGAAACGGCCGGGGTCGAGGGTGAAGTCGCGCTCGAGCGGCACGCCGGCGTAGGTCATCCGTGCGTACAGCGCGTTCATCCTGTACATGACGAACGACGGTTCGGGCGCGAGCATCACCGCGCCGGGGCGTGCGAGCGCCTGGGCGAGGATGGCGATGATCTCGTCGGACCCGTTGCCGATGAGGAGCCCTGCATCGTCCGGAATCCCGAACACCTGGCGCAGCCGCGCCTTCAGCTCGGGCGCCTCCGGATCCGGGTAGCGATTGATCGCCAGCGCCGCGACCGCGCGAGCGACCTCCTCCCGCAGCGGCTCGGGCAGCCGGTAGGGGTTCTCCATGGCGTCGAGCTTGACCATGCCGCCGGCGCTCGCCACGTGGTAGGCCTTGAGGGCGAGGATCTCCTCCCGGACCAGGTCGGCCGGCCCCTTTACGACGCGCCTGCCCGTCACGGGTCGCTCCCGAATCGGTAGGCCGCCGAGCGCGCGTGCGCCGGCAGGCCCTCCCCCTGCGCAAGACCCTCGGCGATGCGCCCGAGCGTGCGGGCGCCATCGCGCGACACGTTGATGATGCTCGTGCGCTTCTGGAAATCGTACACCCCGAGCGGCGAGGAAAAGCGCGCGGTGCGCGAAGTCGGCAGCACGTGGTTGGGGCCGGCGCAGTAGTCGCCGAGCGCCTCCGAGCTGTAGGGGCCGACGAAGATCGCCCCGGCGTGACGGATGCGGCCGAGCCACTCGTCCGGCTCGCGCACCGAGAGCTCGAGGTGCTCCGGGGCGATCCGGTTCGCGATCGCGCACGCCTCGGCGAGGTCGCGCACGTGAACGAGCGCGCCGCGCGCGGCGAGAGCGGCCCGGATCACGTCGCGGCGCGGCATCTCCGCCAACTGCCGGTCGATGCTCGCGGCAACGCGGTCGAGGAACGCCGCGTCGGGCGACAGCAGGATCGCCTGGGCGACCTCGTCGTGCTCGGCCTGCGAGAAGAGGTCCATCGCGATCCAGTCGGGATCGGTCGCGCCGTCGCAGATCACCAGGATTTCGGACGGGCCGGCGATCATGTCGATGCCCACGACGCCGAACACGCGCCGCTTCGCGGCCGCCACGTACGCGTTACCGGGCCCGACGATCTTGTCGACCGCCGGAACCGTCGCGGTGCCGTAGGCGAGCGCCGCGATCGCCTGCGCGCCGCCGATCGCGAACACGCGATCGACACCCGCAAGAGAGGCGGCTGCGAGGACCAACGGACTGCGCACGCCGTCGGGCGTGGGCACCACCATCACGAGCTCCCCCACGCCGGCGACTCGCGCGGGCAGCGCGTTCATGAGCACCGAGGAGGGATACGCCGCCTTGCCGCCCGGCACGTAGAGGCCGACGCGGTCGAGCGGCGTGACCCGCTGGCCGAGCACCGTGCCGTCGGCCTCGGCATAAGTCCACGATTCGGCGCGCTGGCGCTCGTGATAGCGGCCGATGCGCTCGGCGGCGGCAGCGAGCGACGCGCGGAGATCGGCGGGCAACGCGGCGGCCGCACGGTCGAGGTCGGCGCGGGCGATCTCGAGATCGGCGACGCGGCTCGCGCGTACGCGGTCGAAGCGCTCCGTGTACTCGAGCAGCGCCGCGTCGCCGCGCGCGCGCACGTCCGCGACGATCGCAGCCACCGCGCGGTCGACGGCCTCGTCCTGCGCGGTCTCGAGCGCGGTGAGCGCGCCGAGCCGGGCGTCGAAGTCCGGCTCGCGCGTGGAAAGGCGCGCGATCTCAGGCATGGGCGGCGACCGCGGCCTCGAAGCGCTCGATCAGGGGCTGGAGCACGTCGCGCTTGGTCTTGAGCGCCGCCTGGTTGACGATCAGGCGGCTCGAGACCGGCATGATCTCCTCGACCACGCGCAGGTTGTTCGCACGCAGGGTGTTGCCGGTGGAGACGAGGTCGACGATCGCGTCGGCGAGCCCGGCGAGCGGGGCGAGCTCCATCGAGCCGTAGAGCTTGATCAGGTCGACGTGCACGCCCTTCGCGGCGAAGTGCTCGCGCGCCGCGCGCAGGTACTTCGTCGCCACGCGCAACCGCGCGCCCTGGTGCACGGCGCGCTCGTAATCGAACCCCTCGGGTGCGGCGACGATCATCCTGCACGCGGCGATGCGCAGGTCGAGCGGCTGGTACAGCCCCGCCCCGCCATGTTCGTAGAGCACGTCCTTGCCCGCGATGCCGAGGTCGGCGGCACCGTACTGCACGTAGGTCGGCGTGTCGGAGGCGCGCACGATGACCAGACGCACGTCGGGGCGCGCGGTCGGCAGGATCAGCTTGCGCGAGCGCTCCGGATCCTCGGACGGCGCGACGCCGGCCGCGGCGAGCAGCGGCAGGGTTTCGTCGAAGATGCGCCCCTTGGAGAGCGCGATGGTGATGCCGGCCACGAAGAAGCTCTCGGCAAAACAGGAGTTTACCGCAGCCGCGGGGGCGGGGGCGGACCGCTAGCGCACGCGGCGGATGCGGGCGCCGAGGACCGAGAGCTTGTCCTCGATCGCCTCGTAGCCGCGGTCGAGGTGGTAGATGCGGTCGATGCAGGTCTCGCCCTCGGCCACGAGCCCGGCAATCACCAGGCTCGCCGAGGCGCGCAGGTCGGTGGCCATGACGGTGGCCCCCTGCAGGCGGGGTACCCCGCGCACGATCGCGGTGTTGCCCGAGGTCTCGATGTCCGCCCCGAGCCGCGCGAGCTCGAGTGCGTGCATGAAGCGGTTCTCGAAGATCGTCTCGGTGACCGTGGCGGTGCCGTCGGCGATCGCGTCGAGGGCCATGAACTGCGCCTGCATGTCGGTCGGGAACGCGGGGAACGGCGCGGTGCGCACGCTCACGCTGCGCGGGCGGCCGCGCATCTCGAGGCGGATCGAGCCGTTCTGCCCCTCGACCTTCGCGCCCGCTTCGCGCAGCTTGTCGATCACCGCGTCCAGCAGGCCGGCGCGCGTGTCGTGGAGCGTCACCGCGCCGCCGGTCGCGGCCGCGGCGACGAGGAACGTGCCGGTCTCGATGCGGTCGGGCATGATCGCATGACGCGCGGCGTGGAGGCGCTCGACGCCCTCGACGGTGATCACGTCCGTGCCCGCGCCGCTCACGCGCGCGCCCATCGCGTTGAGGCAGTTCGCGAGGTCGACGATCTCCGGCTCGCGCGCGGCATTCTCCAGGACCGTGACGCCGTCGGCGAGGCAGGCGGCCATCATCAGGTTCTCGGTGCCGGTGACGGTCACTAGGTCCATGACGAGCCGTGCTCCCTTCAGGCGGGCGGCGCGCGCCTCGATGTAGCCCTGCTCGACCCGGATCTCGGCCCCCAGCGCCTCGAGTCCCTTCACATGCTGGTCGACCGGGCGCAGGCCGATTGCGCAGCCGCCGGGCAACGATACGCGCGCGTGACCGCAGCGTGCGAGCAGCGGCCCGAGCACGAGGATCGACGCGCGCATCGTCTTGACGAGCTCGTACGGTGCGAGCGGCTTGTCCAGGCGACCCGCGTCCAAGTCGACCTGCGACCCTTCCGCGGCGGTGGCGACGCCCATCTGCGCGAGCAGCCGCAGCATCGTGCGCACGTCGTGCAGGCGCGGGACGTTCGCGAGGCGCAGCGGCTCGGCGGCGAGCAGCGCCGCGCACAGGATCGGCAGCGCCGCGTTCTTCGCGCCCGAGATGCGCACGGTGCCGCGCAGAGGCGTGCCGCCGGCGACGAGGAGTTTGTCCATGCGAGTCCGCGGATTCTCGCGCGCAATCCTGGCGGAAAGATGGCCCGCGGCGGGCGCGCTAGCGGCTGGCCGCCGCCCAGTCCTCGGGCGTGAAGGTCTGCATCGACAGCGCGTGGATCTCCTCGCGCATGCGATCCCCGAGCGCCCGGTAGACGAGCTGGTGCTGCTGGACGCGCGAGCGGCCGCGGAACGCGGGGCTGACCACCACCGCCTCGAAATGGTGGCCGTCGCCCGCGACGCGGACGAGCTCGCACTCGAGCCCCTGCTCGATGTAGGCCTGGATGTCTTCGGGACGGACCACGCGGATCTCCTGGCGCTCAATGCCGCAGCCGGTAGCCCGACCTGAGCAGGACGAGTGTAACCGCAGACAGGACGGCGAGGAACACCACCGAGATGCCGAGGCTCGCGAGCGGTGCCACGTCCGACACGCCGTGGAAACCATAGCGGAATCCGTCGATCATGTAGAAGAACGGGTTGAAGCGCGACACCTGCTGCCAGAACGCGGGCAGGGAATGGATCGAGTAGAACACCCCGGCGAGGAACGTGAACGGCACGATCACGAAGTTCTGGAAGCCGGCGAGCTGGTCGAACTTCTCCGCCCAGATGCCCGCGATCACGCCCATCGCCCCCAGCGCGGCGGTGCCCACGACGGCGAACAGCGCGGCCCAGAACGGGTGCGCGATGGCGAGGTGCGCGAACGGCACCGTCACCAGCAGGACGCCGGCCCCGACAACCAGGCCGCGCACGACCGCCGCCAGCACGTAGGCGGCGAAGAACTCGACGTAGGAGATCGGCGGCAGCAGCACGAACACGATGTTGCCGGTGACCTTCGACTGGATGAGGCTCGACGAGCTGTTGGCGAACGCGTTCTGCAGCATCGACATCATGACCAGGCCCGGCACGAGGAACGCGCTGTACGGCAGGCGGTCGTAGACGCGCACGTGATCCGCGAGCACGTGGCCGAAGATCATGAGGTACAGGAGCGCGGTCAGGATCGGCGCGGCGACGGTCTGGAAGCTGACCTTCCAGAAGCGCAACAGCTCCTTGTAGAGGAGCGTCGCGAGCCCGGCGAGCGGCGCCGGCCGCGCCGCCGCGGGTCCGGGCGGGTCGCCGCGCTCGCCGCTCACCGCTCGCTCCGCATGATCTGGACGAAAACCTCCTCGAGGTCGGGCTGCGCCACCTCGACCTCGAGCGCCCGGCGCCCGGCCTGCCGGAACGCCGCGAGCATCGGCTCCAGGCCGGCGCCGTCGTCGAGCCGGAACGTGTGCATCCCGCCTTCGGTCCGGAGCGCGCATGCCGCCAGGTCGTCGGGCAGCGGGCCGTCGAGGCGCACGCGCAGATAGAGCGCGTGATGGCGCCCGATGAGGTTCGCGGTGGTGTCGAGCGCCACGATACGCCCGCCCTTGAGCATCGCGATCCGGTCGCAGAGCATCTCGGCCTCCTCGAGGTAGTGCGTCGTGAGCACGACCGTCTGTCCCTCTGCGTTGAGGCGGCGCACGAACGCCCACAGCCCCTGGCGCAACTCCACGTCGACACCCGCGGTCGGCTCGTCGAGCACGATCACCGGCGGCCGGTGGACGAGCGCCTGCGCGACCAGCACGCGCCGCTTCATGCCACCCGACAGCGAGCGCATGTTCGCGTCGGCCTTGCCGGTGAGGTCGAGATTGCGCATGACCTCCTCGATCCAGGCCCGGTTGTCGCGCAGGCCGTAGTAGCCCGACTGGATCGCGAGCGTCTCGCGCACCGTGAAGAAGGGGTCGAAGACGAGCTCCTGGGGCACGACGCCGAGCAGCCGCCGTGCTGCGCGGTAGTCCGCCACCACGTCGTGCCCGAGCACCCGCGCGGTCCCGGCGTCCGCGCGCGCGAGCCCGGCGAGGATGCTGATGAGCGTGGTCTTGCCCGCGCCGTTCGGCCCGAGCAGTCCGAAGATCTCGCCGCGCCGGACCTCGAGATCGATGCCGGCGAGCGCCTGCACCGCCCCATAGCGCTTGGCGACGCCGCGGACCTCGATGGCGGCGATCATCGGCGAGCCGGGATCTAGCGGCCAGCGACCGGAATGAAATCGGCGACCGAGTAGAGCCGGGCGAGGTTCGCGAGCGAAGACGGGACGTTCGCGAACGCGAGCGGGCGCCCCGCACCGCGCGCCTCGCGCACGAGCGCGAGCGCGAGCGCCACGGCGGCCGAATCCACCTCGGAGACCGCGCCGAAATCGACCACCTCGACGCCGTCGCGGACCGCGCGCGCGGCCTCGTCGAGGACCGCTGCCGCGGTCTCGATCGTCACCGCGCCGTCGAGGCGCAGGTGCTTGCCGTCACGCTGGGACACGGGCTGGACGTGGAGATCGTTCGGCCGCGCGGGCGCCGCTGGCGCATCCGTCAGCGGCTCCGCGCCTCGAGCTGCCGGTTCTTGTCGGTGAGGCTCTTGATGAGCCCGTCGATGCCGCCGGTGCGAACCTCGTTCGCGAACGTGTCGCGGTAGGTCGTCACGAGGCTCACTCCGCCGACCGCGACGTCGTAGACCTTCCAGTCCGACGCGGTCTTCTCCATGCTGTAGTCGATGCTCACCGGCTCGGTGCCCGACTGCCGGACCTCGGAGCGCACCATCACGTCGGTGTCGGAGGGCTGCGCGCGCAGCGGCTTGAATTCGATCGTCTGGTTGCGATAGGCCGACAGCGCGGTCGAGTAGGTGCGCACGAGCAGCATCCGGAACTCGTCGACCAGGAGCTTCTGCTGCTCGGGCGTCGCCTTGCGCCAGTTGATCCCCATGGCGAGCGCCGTCATGCGCATGAAGTTGAAGTGCGGCAGCACCTTCTGCTCGACCAGCGCGATCGTCTTCTTGGTGTTGCCCGACTGGATGTCCTTGTCCTGCCTGATGACGTCGAGCACCTCCTGCGTGACGGTCTTCACCAGGGTGTCGGGCGCCTGGGCCTGTTGCGCGGCCGCGGGCGCAAGCGGCACAAGAGCTGCAATCAAGATCGACCCAAGAAACTGTCTCATCGCGAAGCTCGGCTCGGAGAATCAGAATTGGCGGGCCGCGACGACGGGCAGCACATCGGCCGCAACGGCGGGCGCGGTATCGGCGGCGAGGACGGCGCCGTAGTTGGCCGGAATCTGGGGCTCGACGACCTGCCGGGGCGGCGCAAGGAGCGCCTTCGACGATGCAGAGCTCGGGCTGTCGTCGTCTTCTTGGGCGGGCGCAGCCACTTCTCCCGCCGCGGACCCCGGACTCGGCGGAGAATCGGCCGGCGGCGCGTGCGATCGTACGCCCCCGCCCGCCGGCGGCGGCGGGTTGCCGTCGTAGACGAGGCTGCGCCGCCGCTGGAAGAAGGCGTCGCGCACGAAGGCGTAGCGATCGAGCGCAGCCTGCTCGAGGATGTCGGTGGTATCGAGCAGGTTCGCGCGGATGTTGACGAAGTCGACCGCGGTCAGCGAGTTCTGCCACGCGACGCGGTGCGACCAGTCGGCCCAGTCCGGGATCCACCAGGGCAGATAGGTGTAGGCGTCCGCGACCAGTCCCACCCCGTCGCGGGCGTTGCTCGGCCCCCAGATCGGGATGACGAGGTACGGCCCCGTCTCGACCCCCCAGACGCCGAGCGTCTGCCCGAAGTCCTCGTTGTGCTTCGGCAGGCGCATGTCGGTGGCGACGTCCATGAGGCCGCCGAGACCGAAGGTGCTGTTCACGATGAAGCGCCAGCTGTCGGAGAGCGCGAGCTCCACCTTGCCCTGCATGAGCTGGTTGAGGGCGATCCAGGGGTCACGCAGGTTGGAGAAGAAGTTGCGCACGCCCGTGCGCACGACGTCCGGCAGCACCGCCCGGTAACCCTCGGCCACCGGCTTGAACACGAACCTGTCGGCGCTGTCGTTGAACTCGAACACCGCGCGGTTCACCGGCTCGAACGGATCGAGCGGGCTCGGCGCGCGCTGGGTCGCGCAGCCCGACAGCGCGAGCGCGGCAAGGGCCGCCGCCGCGAGCCTCCTGATGATGATGCCCGTCATGGTTCCCTATTTTTTGTCTGACTTTTCCGGACCTTCAGCGGCCTTACTGTACAGGAACTGGCCGATGAGATTCTCGAGGACGATCGCCGACTGAGTAAGTTTTAACGTGTCCCCCGACTTCAGGTTCGCGCTGTCGCCGCCGGCCGTGAGCCCGATGTACTGGTCGCCGAGGAGCCCGGAGGTGAGGATCTTGGCGGAGGTGTCGCGCGGGAAAGGATAGCGCGCGTCGATGCTCATGACGACCTCGGCCTCGTAGACGTCGGTCAGGAAGCGGATCTCGCTGATGCGGCCCACCACGACGCCGGCGCTCTTGACCGGCGCGCGCACCTTCAGCCCTCCGATGTTGTCGAACCGGGCCTTCACCTGGTACACGTCGCCGGCGTCGAGCGAGGTCAGATTGGCGACTTTCAGCGACAGGAACAGCAGCGCGCCGAGCCCGATCGCGACGAACACGCCCACCCAGAGGTCGATCGTCGAGCGCTTCATCATGGGTCAGATCCCCCGGAACATGAATGCGGTAAGCACGAAGTCGAGCGCCAGCACGGCGAGCGACGAGGTCACCACGGTGCGCGTGGTGGCGCCGGACACGCCTTCGGCGGTGGGCGGCGCGTCGTAGCCCTCGAACACCGCAATGCCGGTCACCGCGATGCCGAAGACGACGCTCTTGATCACCCCGTTCACGACGTCCTCGCGAAAATCGACTGCCGCCTGCATCTGCGACCAGAACTGTCCGACGTCGACGCCGATCAGCACCACGCCGACGAGATAGCCCCCGAAGATCCCCATCGCGGAAAACAGCGCCGCGAGCAGCGGCATCGAGAGCACCCCGCCCCAGAAGCGCGGCGCCACGACGCGCGCGACAGGGTCGACCGCCATCATCTCCATCGCATCGAGCTGCTCGGTCGCCTTCATCAGACCGATCTCGGCGGTGATCGCGCTCCCGGCGCGGCTCGCGAAGAGCAGCGCCGCGACGACCGGGCCGAGCTCGCGCACCAGCGACAGCGCGACCAGCACGCCGAGCGCCTCGGAGGAGCCGTAGCGCGCGAGCGTGTCGTAGCCCTGCAGGCCGAGCACCATGCCGACGAAGAGCCCCGAGACGACGATGATGATCAGCGACAGGACGCCGGCGAAGTAGAGCTCGCGGACCGTCAGGTGGAAGCGCCGGAACGCGGTGCCGCTGTGGCGCAGCATCGCCCAGAAGAAGCGCGCGGCGTACCCGAGTCGCCAGACCATCGAAGACACGCGCGAGCCGAGCTCGCTCACGAGGGCGAGCACCCGCGTCATCGCGACCGAGCGTCCAGGAGCGCGCCGCGGTAATCGGCGGCGGGATAGTGGAAAGGCACGGGCCCGTCGGCCTCGCCCCACACGAACTGGTGCACGAACGGCGCCTTCGAGGCCCGCACCGCCTCGGCGGTGCCCTCGGCGATGATGCGGCCCTCGGAGACGAAGTAGATGTAGTCGACGATCTTGAGCGACTCCTGGACGTCGTGGGTCACGACGATCGAGGTCGCGCCGAGCGCATCGTTCAGCGTGCGGATGAGCTGGCCGATCACGCCCAGCGAGATCGGGTCGAGGCCGGCAAACGGCTCGTCGTACATCATCAGCTCGGGGTCGAGCGCGATCGCGCGCGCGAGCGCGACGCGCCGCGCCATCCCGCCGGAGAGCTCGGAGGGCATCAGCCCCTCGGCGCCGCGCAGGCCCACGGCGTGCAGCTTCATCAGGACCAGGTCGCGGATCAGCGCCTCCGGCAGCCGCGTGTGCTCGCGCATCTGGAACGCGACGTTGTCGAAGGTCGACATGTCGGTGAAGAGCGCCCCGAACTGGAAGAGCATGCTCATGCGGCGGCGCATGGCGAAGAGCGCGTCGGGATCGAGGCCGGCGACGTCCCGTCCGAACACGCGCACCGAACCCTTCGTCGCGCGCAGCGCGCCGCCGATCAGCCGCAGCAGCGTCGTCTTGCCGCAGCCGCTGCCGCCCATGATCGCCACCACCTTGCCGCGCGGAATGGCGAAGTTGATCCCCGACAGGACCTCGCGCGTCTCGTCGTAGGAAAACGACAGGTCCGAGATCTCGACGACGTTCTGTTCCGGCACGGTGAGGGAGGGGGCGAGGCGACGCCCGGGGCGGCGCGCGGCGGCGCATTCTAGCCGATCGCCCCGCGGCACATCCACCCCCGGCGCGCGGCGCGGTTCCGCCCGGCGCGCGGGCGGGCTATATTTCGCGCCCGAATGCCGATCGCGCGCGACGAGGACGCCCCCTTGGCAACAGCAGTAGCCCAGTTCGTCCGGGTCGAGAAGCGCTACGGGGCCGCGCCGGTGCTGCGCGCGGTCGACCTGACGGTCGCGCGCGGCGAGTTCCTCGGCCTCGCCGGCGTGAACGGCGCCGGCAAGACCACCCTGATCAAGTGCATGCTCGACTTCTGCGCGGTCGACGGCGGCCGCATCGAGCTCTTCGGCCTGCCGCACACCGAACCGCGCTCGCGCGCCCGCGTCTCGTTCCTGCCCGAGCGCTTCGTGCCGCCCTACTACCTCACCGGCCGCGACTTCCTGCAGTTCATGCTGGCGCTGCAGGAGCGGCGGTACGTCGAGGCCGACGTTCGCTCGATGTTCGAGGCGCTCGATCTCGACCTGGGCGTCCTGGTCAAGCCGGTGCGGGCCTTCTCGAAGGGCATGACGCAGAAGCTGGGGCTGGCCGCGTGCTTCCTCGGCGAGCGCGAGCTCTACGTGCTCGACGAGCCGATGAGCGGGCTCGACCCGAAGGCCCGGGCGTGCGTCAAGGCGCTGCTCGCCCGCCTGAAGGCGCAGGGCGCGACGCTGTTCTTCACCTCGCACGCGCTCGCCGATGTGGAAGAGATCTGCGATCGCATGGTCATCCTGCACCAAGGTGTGCCGTATTTCTCAGGGCCGCCTCGGGCCCTGTGCGACCATTACGGCGAAACCTCGACAGAGCGGGCGTTTCTGCGTTGCATCGCGTCGCGCTGAGCGCGGCGTAGCCGCGCGGCGCCCGCGAACGTTCGAGGTGAGGCGGGGACTACCCTGCCCGGGACCCCGGAGGAACACTCGGACATGTCTGACCCGACGCCCAAGCCCCGGCTGCTCATCGTCGACGACGATCCGCTGATCACGGACACGCTCGCCTACGCCCTCGGCAAGGACTTCGAGGTGCTGGTCAGCGACTCGCGCAGCCACGCGGTCAGCCTGCTGCGCCAGCTCGACCAGCCGCCGCACGTCGCGCTGGTGGACCTCGGCCTGCCGCCGGTGCCCCACCGTCCCGACGAGGGGTACGCGCTGATCGGCGACCTCCTCGCCCACTCGCCCGCGATCAAGATCCTGGTGCTCTCGGGACAGAACGACGCCGCGAACGCCCGGCACGCACGCGCGCTCGGCGCGGCGGAGTTCGTGGCCAAGCCGTGCGACCCGGAGAACCTCAAGCGGATCCTGCTGCACGCGCTCCAGTTCCGCGCCGCGGAGATCTCCGCCCCGCAGGCGGTCGAGGCGGGGATGCTCATCGGCCGCAGCGCGGCCATGCAGAAGCTCCGCAGCCAGATCTCGCAGTGCGCGGACTCCCCGTTCCCGGTGCTGATCGAAGGCGAGTCGGGCAGCGGCAAGGAGATGGTCGCCACCGCGCTGCACAAGCTCTCGAGCCGCAACGACAAGCCCTCGCTCGCGCTCAACTGCGCGGCGATCGCGCCGACGCTGGTCGAACCGACCCTGTTCGGATACGTGAAGGGCGCCTTCACCGGCGCGGTGTCGAACAAGTCGGGCTACTTCGAGGATGCGGCCGACGGCACGCTGTTCCTGGACGAGATCGGCGAGCTGCCGCTCGAGCTCCAGGCGAAGCTGCTGCGCGTGCTCGAGAACGGCGAGTACCAGCGGGTGGGCGAGACGCAGCGCAGGTTCAGCCGCGCGCGCGTGATCGCGGCCACCAACCGCGACCTGCGCCAGGAGATCCGCAAGGGGAACTTCCGCGCCGATCTGTACCACCGGCTCAGCGTGTTCACGATCAACGTGCCGCCGCTGCGCGAGATGGACGAGGACCGGCTGCTGCTGCTCGATCACTTCGCGAAGTTCTACGCCGACCAGGCCAAGCTGCCGCCGTTCACCCTGGAGGAATCCGCAGGCAAGCTCTGGCGGGACTACCACTTCCCGGGCAACGTGCGCGAACTGCGCAACATCGTGATCCGCCTCACGACCAAGTACGCGGGGCAGCGGCTGTCCGACGAGGACCTCGAGCCCGAGCTGGACGTCGGCTCGGCGCCGGCGCCGGAGTTCGGCCCCCCGAGCGATCCGGACACGCTGATCGAGCAGGCCCAGGCGCACCTGCAGCGCGAGCGCAGCTTCAACCTTGATAATATGCTCAAGGCATGGGAACAGGGCTACATCGAGGCGGCGATGAAGCTGACGCGCGGAAACGTGAGCCAGGCGGCCAAGCTGCTCGGCATCAATCGCACGACGCTCTACAGCCGGATGGAGTCGCTGCAGAAGCAGTAGGCGGGCCGCGCGGGCGGGCCTCCCCGGCCGCGCGGGTTCACGCATAGAGGGCGAGGCGATGTACCTCAGCCACTTCGGGCTCACCGAGCCCCCGTTCCGGATCACCCCCCACACCGAGTTCTTCTTCTCGGGCGCGAACCGCGGCGCGACCCTCGAGGCGCTGCTGTACGCGATCACGCACGACGAGGGCATCGTCAAGGTCACCGGCGAGGTCGGCAGCGGCAAGACGATGCTCTGCCGCGTGCTGGTCGAGCGGCTGCCCAAGCACGTCGAGACGATCTACCTCGCCAACCCGTCGCTGTCGCGCGACGAGATCCTGCACGTGATCGCCGCCGACCTCCAGATCGAGTCGCGCGGCGAGCGGGTGACGATCCTGCTGCGCGCGCTGCAGGAAAAGCTGATCAAGCTCTACGCCGCCGGCCGGCGCGTCGTGGTGCTGATCGACGAGGCGCACGCGATGCCGCTCGAGACGCTCGAGGAGATCCGTCTCCTCTCGAACCTCGAATCGAACCGCCACAAGCTGCTGCAGATCGTGATGTTCGGGCAGCCCGAGCTCGACGAGCACCTCGCGCTGCCGAACATGCGCCAGCTCAAGGAGCGGATCACGCACAGCTTCCGGCTCGAGCCGCTCGTGCGCTCGGACATCGACAGCTACGTGGACTTCCGCATGCGCGCGGCCGGCTACCGCGGCCCGAAGCTGTTTTCGCCGCCGGCGATGAAGATCATCGCCCGCACCTCCGAGGGGCTGACGCGCCGCATCAACATCCTGTCGGACAAGGCCCTCCTCGCCGCATTCGCCGACGGCCAGCACGAGGTCACGGCGAAGCACGCGCGCGCGGCGGTGCGCGACTCGGAGTTCGCCGCCGGCCGGAGCGGCTCCGCCCGATGGTGGCTCGTCGGCGCGGGCCTCGCCGTAGGACTGGTGGCCGGCGCCGGGTTTCACTACTTCAACGTCAGTCGCCTCGGGACGCCGGTCACCGTGACGGCCCCGTCGTCCCCGGCGGCATCCGCGCCGCAGGTGGCGGAGCCGCCGTCGCCGCCCCGGCCCGGCCGGGTGTCGGAATCCGCAGGCCTGCCGGTCCGCCCTCCCGCGCCGGGCGACGTCATGGCCCCGCCGACTGGGGCCTCGCCGACGGCCGCCGATCGGGTCGCCGCGGCGACTGACGCCCGGAAATCCGAGGCCGTCGCTCCGCCGCTCCCGCAGGCAACGCCGCCCACCCCGGGCACCCCCGGGCCGACGAGCCCGAGTCCCTCCAGCACGCCGCCTGCAAACGTCACGACCGCCTCGGCACTTCCCGGTGCCGAGCCGCCCAAGGTCGGCGACGCGCCCACGACGCCGCCCCCTGCGCGAACCGGACCGACGCCACCGACGGGCGGAAAGTTGACCCAGGAGCGTTTTGCGGCAACGCAACAATGGCTGCGGACGGCTCCCTCCGGGCACTACACGATCCAGCTGCTGACGGTCAATGCAGGGGAAATCGCGGTGATGGAACGCTTCCTGCGCCAGGCGTCCGACCTGGTCGATCTGAGCGACATGCGCGTCTACAGCGTCAAGCTCGGCGGCCAGCAGCACTACAGCGCAACGTACGGCCTTTATCCGTCGCTGGAGGAGACGATTACGGCGATGGGCGACCTGCCCTCGACCTTCAAGGCCCGCGGACCCTATCACCGGAGCGTCTCGTTGATGCGGCGGCAGAACCAGGAATAAGTTCGCGGCCGGGAGCGGCACTAGGACACAGAGGCAATACGCCGTCAAAACAATTTCTTAGATTGCTTTGTTATACTGGTTTTTGGGGTTTAGGGGGCGGACAGAGGCCAAGACCATGCGAGGAGCCATGCGCAACGCGTTACTCGTGCTCGGTTTTGGCGCTGCGCTCGGTGGCTGCATGCAGCCCATGAAGCCCACTGCGAGCGGGCATCTCGCCGACCAGCCGCCCGCCCCGGTCGGCACCATCCCGCCCCCTGTCCAGGCGCTCCCGACGCCGCCGCGGCCGAAGCCGACGGCGAAAGCGGAAACCTACAGCGTCGTGGTGAACAATGTGAACGTCCGCGAGCTCCTGTTCGCGCTCGCCAGGGACGCGAAAGTCAACGTCGACATCCACCCCGGCATCGCCGGCACGGTCACGCTGAACGCGATTGACCAGACGCTTCCGCAGCTGCTCAGCCGCATCTCGAAGCAGGTCGACATGCGCTACGAGCTCGACGGACCGAACCTCGTCGTGATGCCGGATTCGCCGTACCTGCGGGTCTACAAGATCGACTACGTCAACATCGATCGTCAGACGACCGGGCAGGTGAGCGTCTCGTCCGAGATCATCGGCCAGCAGCCCGGCGGGACGGGCGGCGCGGGCGGCGGGGGCGCCGGTGCGGGAGGAGGCGCCGGCGCGGGCGGCGGGCAGAACGCCTCGCGCGTCACGGTGCGCAACAACTCCCAGAACCAGTTCTGGACGACGCTGGTCGACAACATCAAGGACATCCTGAGGGAAACGGACAAGGTCCTTCCCACCGGCGCCGCGCCAGGCGCTCCGGGGCAGGTGGCGGGCGCCGCGGCGGCCCAGCCCGGCGCAGCCCAGGGCGCCGGTGCGCTTGGCGCGCCCGCGGCCGGACCGAACGTGTCGTTCCGCGAAGCCGCATCGGTCATCCCCAATGCTGAAGCGAGCGTGCTCACGATCCGCGCCACGTCGCGCCAGCACGAGAAGATCCAGGAATTCCTGGACCAGGTGCTGGTGAATGCGAAGCGCCAGGTCCTGATCGAGGCGACGATCGTCGAGGTGACGCTCAACAACTCGTATCAGCAGGGCATCGACTGGGCGATCTTCACGGGCGGCTGGCAGCTGTTCGGCGGTGGTCTGTTCCGCGGCGCGGCGCAGGCGCTCGCGCCCATTCCGGCGGCGGGGGCACTGACGGCGCTGCCCACCGCGAACACGTTCGTCGGCCAGTACAACTCCAACTCCTTCAAGTTCTCGCTGCAGCTTCTGGAGACCTTCGGCAACGTGCGCGTGCTGTCGAGCCCGCGCATCAGCGCGATCAGCAATCAGACCGCCGTCCTCAAGGTGGTGGAGAACATCGTCTACTTCACGATTCAGGCGCAGACGACCCAGGCGCAGACGACCGCCCTCACCACCTTCACGACCACGCCGAACGTCGTCCCGGTCGGCATCATTCTCAGCCTGACGCCCCAGATCAGCGACACCGACACGGTCCTGCTGAGCGTGAAGCCGACGATCTCGACGATCAAGGACTACGTGAACGACCCGAATCCGGCGCTCGCGCAGTCCAACCCGCCGATCGTCAGCCGGATTCCCCAGATCGTGACCCGGGAGATGGAATCGGTGATCAAGCTCTCGAGCGGGCAGATCGCGGTGATGGGCGGGCTCATCCAGGACCAGCTCGCGGACAAGTCCGACACCATCCCCGGCGTGAACCGGGTGCCTTTTCTGGGCGACCTCTTCTCGAACAAGAACATCCAGAATAGCAAGGTGGAACTCGTCATCTTCATGCGCCCGATCGTGATCCGCGACCCGAGCGTGGACGGCGACTACCGCGGCTACCGCGTGTTCCTGCCGGGCGAGGACTTCATGAGCCAGCCCAATCCCGGCAAGCCGCGCCTGTGCGACCCGCCGAACATCGAGGGCTGTCCGAAGTGAGCCTGCTGCTCGAGGCGCTCAAGAAGGCCGAGCTCGCCAAGCAGCAAGGCGCGGGCGGTCAGCCGCCGGCCGAAGGCGCCCCGGCGACCGGCCAGGCCGGCAGCGGCCTGAGCCTCGAACCGTTGGGCGGCGCGAGCGCCGGCCAGCCGCTCATGACGCGGGACCGTCTCCCGGACATCACCCAGCCGCTCGAGATCTTCACCGAGGATCTGGCCGCTCCGGCAGGCCCAAAGGACGCCGCAGCGACACCCGGCCCGGCCGCGGCGCCCGTCCGACCGGCATCGGGACACTCGGCGGCCTCCAGCGAGAATTCGCCCGCGGCCGCGAGCGAGGAGGCGGAGCGCGCCTCGGCGCGCCAGCTCTTCGAATCGAAAGCGGGCGAATACGCGCCGCGCCGCATCTTCCCGCTCATCGTCGGCGCGCTCGGCGTCGTGGTGCTGGGCGTGGTCGGCTACTTTGCCTACCAGGTCCTGGCGCCGCGGCCGTCGTTCTACACCGGACCGCCCGGAGGCAAGGCCCCGCCGCCCGCCGCAGCCGCCACTGCGCCGTCGCAGCCGACGCCGCCGGTCGCAGCCGCCCCGAGCGCCGCATCGTCATCCGCGCCCGCGATCGCCGCTGCGCCGGCCACCGCGGCCCAGGACCCGACCCCGCCCGCTCCGGCCCAGGCGTCCAGCGGAACGATCGTGGCGCCGCCACAACCGACGCCCTCAGCCGGATCCGTGCAACGTCCCACCACGGTGGCGCAGGCGACGCGTGCACCGGTCGCAGCCGCGCCTGCGGCCGAACCGCGCGCGCCGCGGTCCGCAGGCGCCCCGCGCGCGCCGGTGCAGGTCACGACGAGCGGCCCCCGCGTCGACCCGAGCGTGGAACGCGGTTGGGAAGCGCTCCAGGCCGGCGACCTCGGCCGCGCCGCCGAGGAGTACAACCGCGCGCTCCGCGCCAACCCGACCGATCGCGACGCGCTGCTCGGCCTCGCCGCGATCGACACGCGCACGCAGAATTTCGAGCGCGCCGAGGCGCGCTACCTCAAGGTGCTCGAGCTCGACCCGCGCGACGCATACGCGAACGCGGCGCTGATCGGGCTGCGCGGCGGCGCCGACGCGCAGCAGGCGGAAAGCCGCCTGAAGACGCTGCTCGCCCAGCAGCCCGACGCCAACCTGAGCTTCGCGCTGGGCAACCAGTACGCCTCGCAGGGGCGCTGGGCGGAGGCGCAGCAGGCGTACTTCGCCGCGTTCGCCGGCGAGCCCGAGAACGCGGACTACGCTTACAACCTTGCGGTCAGCCTCGATCAGATGCGGCAGCCACGGCTCGCGCTCGATTACTACCAGCGTGCGCTCAAGCTTGCCGGGAACCGTCCGGTCGGGTTCAATACGGCCCAAGTCGAAACGCGCGTCCGAGACCTCCAGCGTTGACCGGCGGCGCCGGCCACGACGGACGGCAGCGAACCGGGGGCGAGCCGTCTCGTCCCGTCGAAGGGGAATTCGTGTGGCAGGTGCAAGGAGAGCGGGAGCTGTCCCGGCGCATTCGCTGTCGCCGCTCGCGCCGCGCGCCTGTCCTGAACGCATCGCGCGCGCCGCGCTGACCTGCACCGCCCGATCGCAATGAACTCCCCGGCGTCCCCGCAGGCCAAGCGCCACATCGGCCAGATCCTGATTTCGCAGGGGATTCTGACCGAGGACCAGCTG
>CAZIXQ010000004.1:0-43225 GCA_964543155.1 uncultured Enterobacteriaceae bacterium | reverse complement strand
TGTTCGCCTGCATCAGCCCCTGGAACTTCCCGCTCGCGATCTTCACCGGCCAGGTCGCGGCGGCGCTCGTGGCGGGGAATGCGGTCGTCGCGAAGCCCGCCGAGCAGACGCCGTGCATCGCCGCGCGTATGGTGGCGCTCCTGCACGAGGCCGGCGTGCCGCGGGAGACCCTCCAGCTCGCGGTCGGCACGGGCGAGGCGGTCGGCGCGCGGCTCGTCCGGCACCCGGCGATCGGGGGCGTGGTGTTCACCGGCTCGTACGAGACGGCGCGCGCGATCAACCAGGCGCTCGCCGCGCGCGACGGGCCGATCGTCCCGTTCATCGCGGAGACGGGCGGCCTGAACGCGCTCGTCGCGGACTCATCTGCGCTGCCCGAGCAGGTGGTGGCCGACACGATCGCGTCTGCGTTTCAGAGCGCCGGGCAGCGCTGCTCGGCGGCGCGGCTGCTGCTCGTGCAGGACGACGCCGCGCCGCGGATCCTCGAGATGCTCGCCGGCGCAATCGCCGAGCTCGTCGTGGGGGACCCTGCCCTGCCCGAGACCGACGTCGGCCCGGTGATCGATGCGGACGCGACACGCGCGCTCGACGCGCACGTTGCGCATCTCCGGTCACGCGGGCGGCTCATCGCGGCGGCGCCTGCGGCGACGGTGCCGGGCCACTTCGTCGCACCGGTCGCCTTCGAGATCGCGCCCGCCGACCTGCCGGCGCGCGAGGTGTTCGGGCCGGTGCTGCACGTGATCCGCTGGCGCGCCGGCGACCTCGAGACCGTGCTCGACGCGGTCGCCGCGACCGGCTACGGCCTGACGCTCGGCGTCCACAGCCGCATCGAGCGCTTCGTCGAGCGCGTGCGAGAGCGTCTGCGCGTGGGCAACACCTACGTGAACCGCAACATGATCGGCGCGGTGGTCGGCGTGCAGCCCTTCGGCGGCGAGGGGCTCTCGGGCACCGGCCCAAAGGCCGGCGGGCCGCACTACCTTCTGCGCTTCGCGCTTGAGCGCACGCTGACCGTGAACACCGCCGCGGCCGGCGGCAACGCGGCGTTGCTCGCGCAGGCGGATTGAGCCCGGGCGGTGAAGGGCGGCGTGGAGTAGAGTTGCCGCGACCGGAGCGACGTCGAGGATCGCACATGGCGTTTGACCTGCTCATCAGGAACGGCCGGCTGATCGACGGCACCGGCGCGCCAGAGCGCCGTGCCGACGTCGGGATCGTGGGCGAGAAGATCGCCGAGATCGGCGATCTCGCGGCGAGCGCCGCGCGGCGGACGATCGACGCGAGCGACCGCGTCGTGTGCCCCGGCTTCATCGATCCGCACACGCACTATGACGCGCAGATCTGCTGGGACGGTGCGCTCACGCCCTCGTCCTGGCACGGCGTGACGTCGGTGGTGATGGGGAACTGCGGCGTCGGCATCGCGCCGTGCCGCCCGGAGGCGCGCGAAATCGCGATGCGCGACCTCGTGAACGTCGAGGCCATCCCGTTCGAGGTGCTCGACGCCGGCATCACCTGGGACTGGGAAAGCTTCCCGGAATACTTGGCGGCGGCGGCGCGGCGCGGATCCGCGCTCAACCTCGCCTTCCTCGCGCCGCTGACGCCGTTCCGCCATTACGTCATGGGCGAGGCGTCGATGGAGCGCGCCGCGAGCGCGGCCGAGACCGAGCGCATCGCAGCGCTCCTCGGCGCGGCAATGGACGCGGGCGCGTTCGGTTTCTCGAGCACGCTGCTCAACCAGCACCTCGGCTACCAGGGCCGTCCGCTTGCCTGTCGCCAGGCGAGCCGCGCGGAGCTCAAGGCCTACTGCAACGTGCTGAAGGCGCGCGGCAAGGGCGCGATCGAGATCGCCGTCACGCGCCAGATCTCGGTGCTCGAGGACGCGGACGTCGACCTGCTCGGATACCTGCTCGACGAGAGTGCGCGGCCGGTCACCTTCATCGCCATGTTCGACCGCGACGACCTGCCGGACGCGCTGCGCACCTCGCTCGCCAAGGCCGCGCAGCTGGTCGCGCGCGGTGCGCGGCCGCAGACCTCGCCGCTGCCGCTCACGCGCGAGATCAGCATGCGCAGCCCGTTCTCGTTCGCCGCCTTCCCGTCGTGGAAACGCGTCTTCGAGGACAAGTCGAAGCCGGCGCAGGCTGCGGTCTACCGCGACCCGGCCTTTCGCAACCAGTTCCGCGAAGAGCTGAAGCGCCCCGCCACCTTCGGAAACTGGGCGCGCATCACCTTGCACGAGGTGCGCAACCCGGCGCTAAAGCATCTCGAGGGCCGCAGCGTCGCCGAGATCGCCGCGGCCGAGGGCAAGGACGGGGTGGACGCGCTGCTCGACGTGACGCTCGCGGACGACCTCGAGAGCGAGTTCACCATCGCCTCGTTCAACACACGCGTCGACCGCATGACCGAGATCCTGAACGACCGGTCCATCCTGCTCGGGCTCGGCGACGGAGGGGCGCACCTCGACATGCTTTGCGACTCGGGCTACCCGACCTACGTGCTCGGCACCTGGGTGCGGGAAAGTGGCGCGCTCACGCTGGAAGAAGCGGTGCGCCGCATGACCTCCGACCCGGCGGACTTCTTCGGCATCCGCGACCGCGGACGGTTGCAGGCCGGACTCGCGGCCGACGTGACGATCTTCGACCCAGCGACGGTCCGCTCGGCCGGCCGGCCGGAGCGGCGCTACGACCTTCCCGGCGGGGGGAAGCGGATGGTGATGCGCTCGGAGGGCGTCGAGTTCACCGTGGTCAACGGCGAAATCATCTGGGAGCGCGGCGCGCTGACCGGGTCCTGCCCTGGGCGAGTGCTCCGCTCGTAGTCAGCCCGCGCGCTCGATCTCCGCGAGCGCGTCGCGCAGCGCCTCGACCGCAAGATCGATGTCCTCCGGCTCGATCACGAGCGGCGGCGCGAAGCGCACCACGGTGCCGTGCGTGTCCTTCGACAGCACGCCGCGCGCGAGCAGCCCGTCCACCACGCGCCGCGCGGTGGCCCGCACCGGGTCGATCTCGACGCCGATGAGCAGGCCCTTCCCGCGCACGTCCAGCACGAGCGGGCTCGCGATCGCCGCGAGACCCGCCGCGAGCCGCGCGCCGAGTTCGGCTGCGCGCTCGGGCAGGCGGTCGTCGACCAGGACGTTCAGCGTCTCGAGCCCGACGGCGGCCGCGAGCGGATTGCCGCCGAAGGTGCTGCCGTGGTCGCCCGGCCTGAAGACCCCCATCACGTCCTCGCGCGCGAGGAAGGCGGACACCGGCAGCAGCCCGCCGCCGAGCGCCTTGCCGAGCACGAGCCCGTCCGGCCTGACGCATTCGTGGTCGCACGCGAGCAGCCGCCCGGTGCGCCCGAGCCCGGTCTGCACCTCGTCGACGATGAGCAGCACGTCGCGGCTGCGGCACAGCCGCGCGCAGGCTTCGAGGTAGCCGGGCGGCGGGACGACGATGCCGCGCTCGCCCTGGATCGGTTCGACGAGGAAGGCCGCGGTGTGCGGCGTGATCGCGCGCTCGAGCGCGGCGAGGTCGCCATACGGCACGAGCTTCAGTCCCGGCGGGAACGGCCCGAAGCCCTGGCGGTACTGCGGCTCCGACGAGAGGCCGGTGATGGCAATCGATCGGCCGTGGAAGTTGCCCTCGGCCGCGATGATCTCCGCGCGGTCGTGGGGCACGCGCTTGACCTCGTACGCCCACTTGCGCGCCGCCTTGAGGGCGGTCTCGACCGCCTCGAGGCCGGTGTTCACCGGCAGCGCGCGGTCCATGCCGGTCAGCCGGCACAGCCGCGCGAGGAAGGCCGGCAGCCGGTCGTTGTAGTAGGCGCGCGAGGTGACCGCGAGCCGCCCCGCCTGCTGCGTGAGCGCGCGCAGGATGCGCGGGTGCGCGTGGCCGAGGCTCACCGCGGAGTAGGCCGACATGCAGTCGAGGTAGCGCCGCCCGGCCTCGTCCCAGACGTGCGCGCCCTCGCCGCGCACCAGGACGACCGGGAGCGGCTCGTAGTTGCGCGCGCTGTGCCGGCGCTCGAGCGCGATCGCGAGCGGCGTGCGCGTGCCGGCGGCGCCGAGGAGCGCCGCCGCGGCGTGCCCGATGAGCTGCGCGGTCGCGCCGCCCGCGTCCCGGTGCGGGTCGTACTCGGCGATCTCGACCGCGAGCGGAGGCGCCGCGCGCGCGATCGCCTCGAGCGCGGGGATGAGCTCCGCGGCCCGCAGTCCCTGCGGCACCGGGGTCGTCACCCCGGGCGCATCGGCCGGATCGATCGCGTCCAGGTCGAGCGTGACGCCGTATCCGGCCGTGCCGCCGCGCACGCGCGCGAGCGCCTCGTCGAGCACCGTCTCGAGCCCCCGCTCGGCGATCTCGCGCATCGGGTACACCCGGACGCCGAGCGCGGCGAGCAACGCCGCTTCCTCCGGCTCGAAGCTGCGCACGCCGATGACGCACACGTGCTCGGGCGCGAGCGCCGCCGCATCGACGCGGAGCGCCTCGCCGCCCTGTCCGAGCAGCGCGGCGAGCGGCATGCCGTGCAGCCGCCCCGTGTGGCTGGTCGCGGGCGTGTGCGCGTCGAGGTGTGCGTCGATCCACAGCAGGCCGATCGGCCCGCGCGCCGCCTTCGCGACGCCGCGCCAGGTGCCCATCGCGCAGCTGTGATCGCCGCCGAGGACGAGCGGCGTCGCGCCGGCGCGCACCGTCGCCGCCACTGCGCGCGCGAGCTGCGCGCAGAACCGGGAGACCGCCTCGACCGCGCGCTCTTCCGGCGCAGGATCGGGCGCGAGCGTCTCGCGCCACTGAACGACGAGCCCGCGCGCTGCGAGGCGGGCGTCGAAACCGTCGCGCCGCAGCCGCGCCGGGGCGTCGGCGCAGCCCGACGCCCCGGCGCCGAGGCCGCTCGCTACGCCGAAGATCCGGACCGAGCGCGTGCGCCGCTGCGGCGCAGTCCGGGCGCTCGCGTGAAGGGGGTCACGGACGTTCATGCCTCATTGGATTGCAAGTCGCGTGCCCGCGTTCGGCAACTTTGCCGGGGGCGGTGTGCAATAGTCCCCCGCATGACAGGGGCATTGCGGTGCAGCGGCGACCGGACGGGTCGCAGTACACTCGTGGCCCGCGTCGAAAGGAGCCCGCCATGACCGTCGCCAAGCTCGCCGATCAGGAGATCGCCGCCGCCCTCGCGAAGCTCCCGGGCTGGCGCCGGGTGGACGGCCGCTCGGCGATCGCGAAGACGTTCCAGTTCGCCGATTTCAACGCGGCGTGGGGCTTCATGTGCCGCGTCGCGCTCGCCGCGGAGAAGCAGGACCACCATCCCGAGTGGTTCAACGTGTGGAACCGCGTCGAGATCACGCTCTCGACGCACGACGCCGGCGGGCTCTCCGCACGCGACGTGAAGCTCGCGGAGACGATCGAGCGGATCGCGACGACTTAGGGCTGGCGCACTACCGCCACGGCCCCACCACCGCCTGCACCGCCGCGGCCACCGCGAGCGTCTTCCGGTCGCTTCCGCCCACGCCCGCGATCGTGAGACCGACCGGCGCCTCGCCGGGGCGATGGCACGGAATCGTCGCGGCGCAGCCGTCGAGCGCATTCGCGATGCCGGTGTTGCGCAGCACCTTCAGGTTCCAGTCGAAGTACGCCGCGTCGGTGGCGGACACTTCCGCGATCGTCGGCGGGATCACCGCCACCGTCGGGTAGAGCATCGCGTCGTAGGGCGCCACGAGCGCGTCGGCTTCGCGGATCGTCGCCGCGCGCTCGCGCTGGAGCTCGATGTAGTCGGCCGCGGAGAACGTCTCGCCCAGCGCGAGCCGCTGCGCGACGCGCGGATCCATCTCGCCGAAGCGCTCGCGCCGCCCGCGATGGACGTGCCAGCTCTCCGCGCCGGCGAGGCCGCCGTTGCGGAAGAGCTGCTGCGCGCGCGTGAAGACCGGCGCGTCGATCTCCTCCACCTTCGCGCCCGACTTCGCGAGCGCCTCGAGCGCGCGCGCGAACGCGCGCCCCACGCGCTCGTGCAGATCGTCGAGCAGGCTCGACTTCGGCACGACGAGGCGCAGGAGGCGCGGCGGCAGATCGGCGAGCGGCGCCGGCGGCTCGCCGGCCAGGATCGCGTCGTACGCCGCGCAGCACGCGACCGAGTTCGCCAGCGGCCCGACGGAGTCGAGCGTGTAGGACAGCGGGAATGCGCCCTCGCGCGGCACGCGTGCCGCGGTGGGCTTCCAGCCGGTCACCCCGCACAGCGCCGCCGGGATGCGCACCGACCCGCGCGTGTCGCTGCCGAGCGCCATCGCGCACATGCCGTCGGCCTGCGCCACGCCCGCGCCCGACGAGGAGCCGCCCGGCACGCGCCCGCTCGTGCGGTCCCACGGCCCGCGCGGCGTGCCATAGTGCGGGTTGAGACCGAGACCGCCGAAGGCGAACTCGACCATGTTCGTGCGGCCGACGAGGATCGCGCCGGCCGCGCGCAAGCGCGCCACCGCGGGCGCGTCGGATTCCGCGTGCAGCGCGAGGACCCTGGATCCCGCACGCGTCACGTCGCCCGCGACGTCGTAGAGGTCCTTCACCGAGACCGGCAGGCCGTCGATCGGCGAGCGCACAACGCCCGCGCGCCGCAGCGCGTCGGCGTGATCGGCGTCGGTGCGCGCCGTGTCCGCATAGACCTTGAGGAAGGCGCGCGCCCCCTCGCCCTTCGGATCGGCGATGCGCTCGAGCGCGGTCTCGACGAGCTTGCGGCTCGTGGTCCTTCCGGCGGCGAGATCCCGGGCAAGCTGGCTGACGGTCCACATGGGCGGCGGCGAATCGGGTGGGCGGAGGCGCGAGGATACCCCGGGGCCCGTGGCGGAACGGGTGGCCCGCTCGTCGTGCTTCCGCACCCGACGGCCCGACAGGCGCGCGATGCCGCAATGCAGCATGCAGGCCCTCCGCAGGGCAGGCGGCGCGCTCGCCGAGCGCCGGGGCCTCTTCACTTCGCGCCGCCGCCCTTTCCGCTGGATGCAGCGCAACAGCCCGACCGCGGTCGAGTACGTCATGCTCCCGCCCGAGCGCGTCGTCGCGCGCGGCACGCAGCTGCGGCTCGAGCAGCGCGCGGCGCGTTAGGATACGGGCCCGCATGCGGCCCACCCGGGCCGCCTACCGTGGAGATCCCGATGGCTGCCACCCCCCAGGCCGAGCGCGCGCCGACCCCGGCCCGATCCGTTCCGGCGCCGCTCGCCTACCTCACCGGCTTCAACAACGAGTTCGCCACCGAGGCCCTGCCGGGCGCGCTGCCGGTCGGCCGCAATTCCCCGCAGAAGTGCCCGTACGGTCTCTACGCCGAGCAGCTTTCGGGCACCGCATTCACCGCGCCGCGCGGCGCGAACCGCCGCACGTGGATGTACCGCATCCGCCCGGGTGCGGTCCACAAGCCGTTCAGGCGCATCGACAACGGCCGGATGACGAACGACTTCGGCGCCACAGTCGCGACGCCGAACCAGCTGCGCTGGAGCCCGCTCCCGATTCCTGCGCAGTCGACCGACTTCGTGGAAGGCTGGGTGACGATGGCCGGCCAGGGCGCCCCCGACGCGATGGCGGGCTGCGCCATCCACATCTACGCGGCGAGCCGGTCGATGACCGACCGCTACTTCGTCGACGCCGACGGCGAGCTCCTGATCGTGCCGCAGCTCGGACGCCTCCGGGCGGTCACCGAGATGGGCGTGCTCGAAGCCGAGCCGCAGGAGATCCTCGTGATCCCGCGCGGCGTGCGCTTCCGCATGGAGCTGCCGGACGGCCAGGCGCGGGGCTACATCTGCGAGAACTTCGGCGCGTACCTGCGCCTCCCCGACCTGGGCGTGATCGGCTCGAACGGCCTCGCCAATCCGCGCGACTTCATGTACCCGGTCGCGGCGTACGAGGACCGCGAGGGCCGCTTCGAGCTCGTCAACAAGTTCCTCGGCAACCTGTGGACGGCCGAGATCGGCCACTCGCCGTGCGACGTCGTCGCCTGGCACGGCAACTTCGCGCCCTACAAGTACGACCTGCGCCGCTTCAACGTGATCGGCTCGATCAGCTACGACCACCCCGACCCGTCGATCTTCCTCGTGCTGCAGTCGCAGTCGGACTCGGCCGGGGTGGACATGATCGATTTCGTCATCTTTCCACCGCGCATCCTGGCGATGCAGGATACGTTCCGCCCGCCCTGGTTCCACCGCAACGTGGCGAGCGAGTTCATGGGACTCGTCCACGGCGTCTACGACGCCAAGGCCGAGGGCTTTCTGCCCGGCGGGGCGAGCCTGCACAACTGCATGACCGGCCACGGCCCGGACGCGGAAACGTTCGAGAAGGCGTCGCGCGCCGACACGTCGAAGCCGCACTACATCCGGGACACGATGGCCTTCATGTTCGAGACGCGCCTGCCGATCCGGCCGACGCGGTTCGCGCTCGAGGCCGCGGAGCTGCAGCAGGACTACCACACCTGCTGGCAGGGGCTCGCGAAGCACTTCGACCCGCGGCAGCCGTGATGCACGAGCCGAACGAGACGCACGACCGGGGGCTCCGCAGCTGGGTCGACTCGGCCAACTCGGGCGCGACCGACTTCCCGATCCAGAATCTGCCCTTCGGCGTCTTCCGCCGCGAGGGCCGCAACGAGCCGTTCCGCGTCGGCGTGGCGATCGGCGACCAGATCCTCGATCTCGCCGCCGCGCACAAGGCGGGCGCGTTCGCGGGCGACGCCGCGGCCGCAGCGGCGCACTGCGCCGGTCCGACGCTCAACGGCTTCATGGCGATGGGACCGGGCGCCTGGTCCGCGCTGCGCCTCGCGCTCTCGCGTGCCTTGCGCGAGGGCAGCCCGATGCAGGGGAAGCTCACCGCGTGCCTGGTGCCGCAGGCGCACGCGGAGTACGCGGTGCCGGCGGCAATCGGCGACTTCACCGACTTCTACGCGTCGGTGCACCACGCCACGACCGTCGGCAAGCTGTTCCGCCCGGACAGCCCGCTGCTGGCGAACTACAAGTGGGTGCCGATCGGGTACCACGGCCGCGCGTCGTCGATCGGCGTGAGCGGGCAGAGCTTCCGGCGCCCGGTCGGCCAGACGCTGCCGAAGGGCGTCGAGACGCCGGTGTTCGGCCCCTCGCGCCGGCTCGACTACGAGCTGGAGGTCGGCGTCTACGTCGGCGTCGGCAACGCGCTCGGCGAGCGCGTCCCGCTCGCCGACGCCGAGGCGCACATCTTCGGCCTGTGCCTGCTCAACGACTGGTCGGCGCGCGACATCCAGGGTTGGGAGTACCAGCCGTTGGGACCCTTCCTTGCGAAGAGCTTCGCCACGACCGTATCGCCGTGGATCGTGACGCTCGATGCGCTCGCGCCCTACCGCGTCGCGTGGACACGTCCGGCGAGCGACCCGCAGCCGCTGCCCTATCTCGAGTCGGCGGAAAACCGCGAACGCGGCGCATTCGACGTCCAGCTCGAGGTCTGGATCGAGACGCAAAGGATGCGCGCCGCGCACGGCGGCCCCGTGCGCCTGTCGCGCACGAGCCTGCGGCACGCGTACTGGACCGTGGCCCAGCTGGTGACGCACCACACGGTGAACGGCTGCAACCTCCAGCCCGGGGATCTCCTCGGCACCGGCACGCAGTCGGGGCCGACGCCCGAGGAAGCAGGATCGCTGCTCGAGCGCTCGGACGCGGGCAAGCGTCCGGTCGCGCTGCCGGACGGCGAGACGCGCACATTCCTGGAGGACGGGGACACCGTGATCCTGCGCGGCATGTGCGAGCGGCCGGGCTGCGCGCGCATCGGCTTCGGCGAGTGCCGGGGGACGGTCCTGCCGGCAGCGTAGCGACGCGCCTCTCGGGGTGCCCGGTGGCGAGGGTAGAATGCGCCCCTTCGCTTCACCCGCCCCGCCATGAAACTCGGCTCCCTCAAGAACGATACCCGCGACGGCGCGCTGTGCGTCGTGTCGCGCGACCTCAAGGTCGCAACGATCGCCTACGACGTCGCGCCGACGCTGCAGGCCGCGCTCGACGACTGGGACTACTGCGCGCCGCAGCTGCAGGACCTCTACGACGCGGCGAACCGCGCGCCCGAGGGCTCGCGCTGGTTCGAGCCCGACTTCGCCCGGTTCCACGCGCCGCTCGCGCGCGCGTACCAGTGGCTCGACGCCTCCGGCTATCTCTCCCACGCCGAGCGCGCACGCAAGGCGCGCGGCGCCGAGCTCACGAAGGAGATGCGCGAGGAGCCGCTCATGTACCAGGGCGGCTCCGACGCGTTCCTCGGCGCGCGCGATCCGATCGCGGTCGAGAGCGAGGAGTGGGGCATCGACCTCGAGGCGGAGCTCGCGGCGATCCTCGGCGACGTGCCGGCCGGCGTGAAGCGCGAGAAGGCCGCCGAGCACGTTCGCCTGCTCGTGCTGGCGAACGACGTCACGCTGCGCAACCTCGTGCCGCACGAGCTCGCCAAGGGTTTCGGGTTCGTCCAGTCCAAGTCGTGGACCGCGTTCGCGCCGGTCGCCGTCACGCCCGACGAGCTGGGGAGCGCCTGGGACGGGCGCAAGGTGCATCTGCCGGTGACGGTGCACGTGAACGGCACCCTGCTCGGGCAGCCGAACGCCGGCGTGGACATGACCTTCGACTTCCCGCGGCTCATCGTGCACGCGGCGCGGACGCGGCCGCTCGGCGCCGGGACCATCCTCGGTGCGGGCACGATCTCGAACAAGGACGCAAGAGTCGGCGTGTGCTGCATCGCGGAGAAGCGCGCGCTCGAAACGATCGCCCAGGGCGAGGCGACGACGCCGTTCCTGCGCTTCGGCGATCGCGTGGAGATCGAGATGCGCGACGCCGAGGGCCGCTCCGTCTTCGGCGCGATCGAGCAGGAGATCGTGCGCACCGGACACCGGGCGGCGGCCGCCGAATCCGCGGTCGAAGCGGGCTAGGCCCGGCGTGCGCACGATCGCGCACCCGGCGCACGCTCCGGGCCGGGCGCTGATCGTCTACTGCGCGGGGATCTTCTCGCTCCTCGCGCTCCCGAGCGACCTCTACCTGCCGGCGCTGCCGGCGATCCGCGGCGCGCTCGGCGCGACCGACGCGCAGACCCAGCTCACGCTGTCGGCGTTCGCAGTCGGGTTCGGGCTCGCACAGCTCGGGTACGGGCCGTTCTCCGACCGCTTCGGGCGGCGGCCGGTGCTGCTCGCCGGCCTCGCACTCTTCATGCTCGGCTCGATCGCGTCGATGCTGGCCACGTCGATCGAGCTCCTGGTGGCGGCCCGCCTGCTCCAGGGGGTGGGGGCGTGCAGCGGGCCGGTGATCGGACGCGCGATCGTGCGCGACGTGTTCGACCCGGTGCGCGGGACGCGGGCGATCGCGCACATCATGATGCTGGTCGTCCTGATCCCGATGTTCGGGCCGCTGCTCGGCGGCTACCTCACCGTCTGGTTCGACTGGCGCGCGAACTTCGCGCTGATGGCCGTCTACGGCCTCGTGCTGTGGGTCGCGACTTGGCTCGTGCTCGCGGAGTCGAACCGGCACCCGGAGCCGAGCGCGACCAACTTCCTGCAGCTCGCGCGCAACGCGCGGACGATCCTCTCGCACCGGACGTTCTTCGCTTACGCGATGTGCTTCGCGATCACCTACACGGGGCTCTTCTTCTTCCTGTCGGCCTCGCCGTTCGTGCTGATCGAGGTGCTGGGCGTGCGGGCGCAGGACTACGGGCTGTGGTTCATCATTGTGGTGGTCGGGAACTTCGTGGGGTCGTTCGTCTGCGCGCGGCTGACGCGGCACATGCCGCTCGCGCGGGTGCTCGGGATCGGCACCATGTTCGCGGCGGGCGGAGGCGCATTGATGCTCGCGCTCGCCGCGGGCGGGGTCGCGCACCCGCTCGCGGTGGTGGGGCCGATGGCGCTCTACCTCTTCGGGTTGGCGCTGATCAACCCGGTGTGCCTGGCGGCCGCGGTTGCGCCGTTCCCGAAGCTCGCGGGAACGGCTTCGGCGCTGCTCGGGTGCGGGCAGCTCGTGGTCGCGGCGGTGGCGGGGCAGGTCTTCATGCGGCGGTTCTTCGACGGCGCGCCGGTCCAGCTCGCGGCGGCGGTGGCGCTGGCGGGCGGGCTGATCCTCGCGTCCTACCTGCTGCTCATCCGGCGGGTCGAGCGGCGCTGAGGCGCGCGTTCGTCGCCCAGCCGCGCGGATCTCCTTCGGCGTGGCTGTCTGGCGCTATCGGGGCGCCGCTTCGCGGCGAGCGCGTCGTTACATTCTGGCTATAATGTGGCCAGAATGCCCTTTGCTATCATCCTCGCCCCCGAGGCAATCGAGGACCTGAACGGGTTGAAGGCGGGCCTCCGGGCAACTGTGCGCGACGGGCTCGAAACGCACCTCCGGCACGAGCCGACGAAGCTCAGCCGTAGCCGTATCAAGCGGCTGAAGAAGATGTCTCAACCGCAGTACCGTCTTCGCCTGGGGGAAGTACGGGTGTTTTATGACGTAACCGAGGAGCGGGTCGAGATCCTGGCGATCGTCCTCAAGTCGGAGGCCGCACAATGGCTGGCGAAGCACGCAAGGTCAGAACCAGAGTCAAAGTGAAGGAAGTGCCCTTGGCCACGGTCAAGGACGATCTGTCGCGCTATCTCAGGGAGGCCGAGAAGGGCGAGATCGTGATCACCCGGCACGGCAGGCCCGCCGGCGTCCTGATCGGCTTCCGTTCCGAGGAGGACTGGTTCGACTACCGTCTGGAGAGCGATCCTCGCTTCCTCGATCGCGTCGCGCGAGCGCGCGCCAGTTTGCGCGCCGGGCGCGGCGTCCGGCTCGAAGACCTGAAGTCGTGAGTCTGGCTGGGGAGTCGCGGAGGAGAGACCACGGCAAGCTCTCGTTCCTGCGCGCGCACGGGCTGGCTTTGCCCGATGAACCCTGGAGTCCACCGCTCATCGGAGTGTTCCCGCGTGAAGGCAGTCAACCTCGCACAGAAGCTCGCGACGTTCGAGCACTGGCAGCCGCGAACCGTCGGCCAGTTCAACGGCCACGACCTCATGGTGGTCAAGGTCGAGGGCGAGTTCGTGCAGCACAAGCACGACGAGACCGACGATCTCTTCCTCGTCCTGAAGGGCCGGATCACGATGCGCCGGCGGGACCGCGACGTGACTCTCGGTCCCGGGGAGCTGTTCGTCGTGCCGAAGGGCGTGGAGCACTGCCCGGTCGCGGAGGACGAAGCGCTCGTTCTTCTCATCGAGCCGACCGGGACGCCGAACACCGGGAGCCGCGAGACCGCCGCTCCTCGCCGCGTGATCCGACCGTGAGCCGGACCGGTGAATAGGCGCCGGCACCCGCGGTTGTCGCTCGATCTCCTGCGCGGCTTCCGCGCCGCCGCGCGGCACCTGAGCTTCACCCGCGCCGCGCGGGAGCTGTTCGTCACCCAGTCGGCCATCAGCCGCGAGATCAGGACGCTGGAAGACCAGCTCGGCCAGCCGCTGTTCCGTCGCGCAAACCGCGCGATCGAGCTGACTCGCGCGGGCCGGGAGCTGTACCAGGCCACGGAGGAGGCGCTCGGGCTCCTCGACGGAGCGGTCGAGCGGCTCGCGTCGCCGGGCAACACGCTGGCGGTCACGACGACCACTTCGCTCGCGTCGCTCTGGCTCGCGCCGCGACTCGCGGACTTCACGCGGTCGCACCCCGGGATCGACGTCCGGCTCGCAGCGGTCAACGAAATGCTCAACCTCGACCTCGAGCGCGCGCACATGGACGTCGCGATCCAGTTCGTGCCTCCGGGCTGGGACATCCCGGGGGGCGAGCGGCTGGTCGACTACCGGACCTTTCCGGTCTGCTCGCCCCGGCTCGCGCGCGACCGCACGCGGCCGCTCGCGACGCCGGCCGATCTCGCGCACCACGTGCTGCTCGACTTCGAGCGCATCGCCTACGGGCGCGTCTGGTCCGACTGGGAGCGATGGTTCGACGGAGTCAAGCTGCCCCGTATCAAGTCGTCGGGAGTGCTGCACTTCTCGCACTACGACCAGGTGATCCTGGCGGCGCTCGAGGGCAGCGGCGTTGCCATCGGCAAGCGGCCACACCTCACCCGTCAGCTGAAGGACGGTCTGCTGCACGCCCCGTTCGGCGACGACTGCATGGCGACCCTCGGCAGCTTCTTCATCGTCTGTGCGCCCGGGGCCGCCGAGCGCGCACCCGTGGCAGCATTCGTCTCGTGGCTGCGCGGGCAGATGCACGCGGAGGAGAAGCCGGCCGTGCCCGCGCGCACGGGCAGGCGCCCGCGACCGCCGGGCGGCCGGCTTCCATAGGGAGAGTCTTCGCATGACCCTGAGAGATCGGATGGCTGTCGTCACCGGTGCCGGTTCGGGCCTGGGCCGCGGGATCGCGCAGATGCTCGCGGCGCGCGGCGCCGCCGTGGCCGCAATCGACCTCGACGGGGCCACGGCGCAGGAGACTGCGCAGCTCGTCGCCGCCGCCGGCGGCCGGGCCGCGAGCTACCCGGCAGACGTCAGCCGCGCCGCCGACGTCGACCAGGCGATCACCGCCGCCGTCCGCGACCTCGGCCCGCTCGAGATCATGGTCAACAACGCCGGGGTCCTCGACGGCTACTTCAACGTCGACGAGATGGACGAGAGCCTCTGGCGGCGCGTGATCGACATCGATCTCACGAGCGTGTTCCTCGGCTGCAAGCGCGCGCTGAAGGAAATGCTCCCGCGCGGCCGCGGCCGCATCGTCAACATGGCCTCGGTCGCCGGACTGAACGGCACCGGCGGCGGCCCGGCCTACATCGCCGCGAAGCACGGCGTCGTCGGCCTCACGCGCCAGATGGCGGTCGTCTACTCGTCGCGCGGCATTACGGTCAACTGCGTCTGCCCCGGCCCGATCCTCACCGGCCTGCGCCAGCACTCGCAGGCGATCCTCGGTCCCGGCGTCCCCGACATGAGCGGGCGCGGCGTGGCGGTGAGCGACGAGCAGATCCGCGGCCTCGTACCCGCCGGGAGGCGCGGCACCGTCGACGACGTCGCCGCGGCGGTGTGCTATCTCGCCTCGGACGAAGCCGGTTATGTCACCGGGCACAGCCTCGTCGTCGACGGGGGCTGGCGGGCGAAGTAGCGGCTGGGCCGGCCGTCCCGTCGAGACACAGGCGAAGACCGATGAGACTCGTTGCGGCGCGCGCCAATCACCTGCGCGCCCGCCGGGCGCACGAGCACACTCGCGTCACCTACGTCGAGCTCTTCTTCGACCTGGTGTTCGTCTTCGCAATCACCCAGCTTTCGCACGGCCTTCTGGAGCACCTGACGCTGCAGGGGGTCCTGCAGACCGGATTACTGATGCTGGCGGTGTGGTGGCTGTGGATCAACGTCTCGTGGATGACCAATTGGGTCGACCCCGAGAAAGCGGCGGTGCGCCTGATGCTGGTGGCGCTGATGCTGGCGGGCCTCGTGCTGTCGGCGTCGATTCCCCACGCGTTCGACGAGCGGGGGCAGGCGTTCGTCCTTGCCTACGTCTTCATGCAGGTGGCGCGCACGCTGTTCATGCTGTGGGCGCTCAGGAACCACAGCCCGCGCAACTTCCGGAACTTCCAGCGCATCACGGCCTGGGTGCTGGCGGCCGCGGCATTGTGGACCGCCGGCGCGATCGCCGGCGATGGCTGGCGTTACGGCCTGTGGGGTCTCGCGCTGGCCGTCGAATACGCGTCCCCCTGGTTCGGCTTCTGGACGCCCGGACTCGGCCGCTCGAGCACCGCCGACTGGGACGTCGAGGGCGCCCACATGGCGGAACGCTGCGGGCTCTTCGTCATCATCGCGCTTGGCGAGTCAATCCTCGTCACCGGCGCCACGTTCTCGAAACTCGCCTGGTCCGTCGAGACGGTCGCGGCCTTCGTCATCGCCTTCATCGGGAGCGTGGCGATGTGGTGGATCTATTTCAACATTGGCGCCGAGCGCGGCAGCCGCCTGATCGCCGGCTCCGAAGATCCCGGGCGCATGGCAAGGTTGGCGTATACCTACCTTCACATTCCCATTGTCGCCGGCGTCGTCGTGGCCGCGGTAGCGGACGAACTGGTGCTGGCTCATCCCGGCGGCCACGTCGAGACCAAGGCCGCGGCCACCATCCTCGGCGGACCCGCGCTCTACCTGATCGGCAACGCCCTCTTCAAGCGCACTTCGTCGCCCTACGTGCCGTTGTCCCATCTCGTGGGACTCGGCCTGCTCGCACTGCTGTTTCCGGCCTACGGGTTCGTTACGCCGCTCGTCCTGGCCGCAGGTACGACGACCGTGCTGATCATCGTCGCGATCTGGGAGTGGCTGTCGCTCGGACGCCGCAGTCACGCGGCGCCTCCGACCGTCGCCTGACCGGGTACCATCGGCGGGTGCTCAGCCGATCGGCTGTTCGATTGAGGGGGCGTTGATCATGATCGACCGGGTACTGTTCCTCGCCGCGCGCATTCTGATTCCGAGCGTGTTCGTCGGTCTCGGATTGGAGCGCCTGCTCATCTTCGCGGGCGCCATCCCCGGCCCACCTTTCTCCATCGGCGCGGTTGCGTTCAGCGTTTTCGAGCTCGTGGCCGGGGTGCTCGTCATGATCGGCTGGAAGATGCGCTGGGTGGCCGGCCTGCTCGCGGTCTTCATCCTCGCGGACGCCTTCACGGCGCACGCGTTCTGGACCCATCCGGCCGCGGAGCAGCACTCCCAGCTGCTGCACTTCCTGAAGAACATGTCCACGCTGGGCGGGCTCCTGCTCCTGGTGTGGATGGACGGCAAGCTGCGGCCCGGTCGCACGAGCTGACCCTTGCCTCGAGAATCGCGTGCGGCCCGCGCACTTCGTCGCACTGCGCGCAGGGTATCCGCGCAATCGCTCCTAGGGAGATTCCCGTGATCGCGGTCATCTTCGAAGTCACCCCCGCCCCCGGCCGCAAGCAGGAGTACCTGGACCTCGCCGCCGGCCTGCGGCCGGAGCTCGAGCGGCACGACGGCTTCATCTCGATCGAGCGCTTCGCGAGCCTCACCGCCGAGGGCAAGATCCTGTCGCTCTCGTTCTGGCGCGACGAGGAAGCCGTACGCCGCTGGCGCGAGTTCGAGGGCCATCGCGCCGCGCAGGTGCGCGGGCGCGGCGGGATCTTCGCCCACTACCGTCTGCGCGTCGCGACCGTCCTGCGCGACTACTCGATGACCGAGCGCGCGCAGGCGCCTGCCGACAGCCGCGCGCGGCACGGCTGAGCCGGTGCAAACGAACGCGGCCCTGGTCGAGCGGTTCTACCGCGCGTTCCAGGCGCGCGACGCGGCGACGATGGCCGCCTGCTACCACCCGGAGATCGTGTTTTCCGATCCGGTGTTTCCGGAGCTGCGCGGCCGGGACGCCGGCGCGATGTGGGCGATGCTGTGCGCCCGCGCGCAGGACCTGGCGATCGAGTTCGGCGACGTGCGCGCAGACGACGCGCGCGGCCGCGCGCACTGGGAGGCGCGCTACACCTTCTCGCCCACCGGCCGCCGCGTGCACAACGACATCGACGCGGCGTTCGACTTCCGCGACGGCCTGATCGTGCGCCACGTCGACCGGTTCGGCTTCTGGCGCTGGGCGCGGCAGGCCCTCGGCCTGCCGGGATGGGCGCTCGGCTGGACGCCGATGGTGCGCAACCGCGTTCGATCCGAGGCGCGCCGCGGGCTCGAAGCCTTCCTGCGCAAGCAGGGCGGCGGCTAGCGCGAGCGTTCGCGCTGCAGGAGCCCGTTTCGCTCCCCGGTCCCGGTCATGCGCTCGCACTGCGCCGGCGTAAGTAACGTGTTGCCCGGTGCCGTCTCGTCGCGCATCAGGTTTCCCGGCTCGATGGAGTGCTCGCCCGAGTCCATGAGCACGTGCGCGAGCTCGTGTGCCAGGGCGATCGGCAGATCGCGAATGTAGGCGGTGACCCAGACGGTGTACGCGAGCTCGGGCCGCGTCGCGGTGTTGCCCGAGCCGAACGTCTCGGCGTCGAAGACGGGGACGTGGCGCGAGTCGCGCACGAAGAAGACCGCGGGCTTCGCCGGCCGCACCCGTCGCACGAGCGCTCGCGAGACCGGCGTCCAGAGGTAGCGGTAGCCGGGGTCGCCGCCATCGAAGCGGTAGAGCTCCGCGCGCTCGAGCCGGATCCCGCACTGAGCGAGGAGCGCGCCCGCCTCGCGCACCGCCACGAGGATCGCCTCGGGTTTCCAGGTGGTGTCGACGAAGGCGACGAGATCGAGCTGCAGCCGGTGGGTGGATGGCGCCGCGCCCGTGTACGGCAGCTCGTGCTCGGGCAGCGGCCAAGTGTCGGCGAGCCGGAACGGCGCGGCGCTCTGCGCGTGCGCGGCGATCACCGCGACGGCGAGGCAGGCAGGCAGGACGAGGCGCACGATCACCCGATTCTAGATGCGGTTGAAATTTTCACTCTCGCGGTGCATAGTCGGCCCGGTCCCGAACCACCAGGCGCACTGCCATGATCAGGCACCTCCTTCCGGCGCTCGCGCTCGCCGCGCTCGCCACGCCCGCGCTGCCGCATCACGGCTGGAGCGAGTACGACAGCTCGCAGACGCTCACGCTCACCGGCAAGATCATCGAGTCGGGCTACGAGCATCCGCACGGCCACATCAAGCTGCAGACGTCCGCGAAGACGTGGAACGCGGTGCTCGCGCCGCCGACGCGCATGGAGAACCGCGGGCTGCCGAAGGGTGCGCTCAAGGTCGGCAACACCGTGACGGTGGTGGGCTACCCGAACCGCAACAAGCCCGACGAGATGCGCGCCGAGCGCATCACGTTCGACGGCAAGACCGTCGAGCTGAGGTAGCGCGCGGCCGGCGTCGAGGGGGCGGCCCGAGAAAGCCCCCCGCCGCGGCGGCGCCAAGAGGAGGAGCGAGCGAGCGCCCCCGGCGCGCGCGGCCGGACAGCATGGATATCGCCGAATGGTTCTCGGCCCTCGAGCATTCGCCGCTCGCGGAGCTGATGCGGCACTCGCTGTGGACCTACCCGATCGTCGAGATCGTCCACATCGTCGGGTTCGCCATCCTCGTTGGCGCGGTGGCGCTCTTCGACCTGCGCATTCTCGGCTTCTCGCGCACGGTGTCGATCCGCGCGCTCGAGCGGCATCTCCTGCCGTGGGCGTGGTTGGCGTTCCTGCTGATCGTCCCGAGCGGCATCGCCATGCTTTCGGCGCATGCGACCGACTTCATCGCCAACCCGGCGTTCCGCGTGAAGCTCGTGCTGATCGCGTTCGCGGGCGTCAACGCCCTCGTCTTCCACGGCGGGGTGTACCGCTCGGTCTCGTCGTGGGACCAGCACATTCCGACGCCTGGCGCCGCGAAGGCCTCCGCGGCGTTCTCGCTCGCGCTCTGGCTCGGCGTCATCACCTGCGGCCGGCTGATCGCCTACGTATGACCGGCGAAACGGCCGCCGGCGCAGCGCCCATGCGCCTGGTTACCCTGATTCTCCTCGTTGCAGTCGCGGTCGCCGGCTGCGCCGGCCCCACGCGCATCATCCAGGAGTGGCAGGACCCCGCGTACGCCGGCGGCCCGCTCAAGCGCATCTTCGTCATCGGCATCACACCCGACGCGACGGTGCGCCGCGTCTTCGAGGACGCGTTCTGCGCCGCGCTCCGGTCGCGCGCGGTCGAATGCATCCAGAGCTACACGCTCGTGCCCGAGGACGGCATCGCCTCGCGCGAACGCTATGACGGCGCGGTCGCGAAGGCGCGCGCGGACGGCGTCTTCATCGCCCGGGTGCTCCGGGTCGAGCGGCGCACCGAGGTGATCCCGTCCGGTCCGGCGACCTTCGGCGGGGCGTACGGCTTCTACGGATCGGCGTGGGGCGGCCCCCTCTTCATCGGCTATGCCGCCCCGCCGACGGTGGTGCAGTTCGACCAGGCTTTCGTCGAGAGCCGACTGTTCTCGGTGACGAGCGACCAGCCGGTGTGGACCGCGCAGAGCGAGGTCTTTGCGCCGAGCAACCCGCAGCGGGACTCGGAGCACTTCGCGCGCACGATGATCGAAGCGCTCGCGGCGCGGAAGCTCCTCTAGCGGCTCAGCCGCGGCGCTCCGGCGTCGGCGATCGCCTCGCCGTAGTACATCCGGGCGATGCCCGCCCAGTACGCGCCGGCCTCGCACATCGGGCAGGCGCGCGCGGTGCCGTACAGCTCGCAGCCGGACAGGTCGCGCGTGCCGAGCCGGCGCGCCGCATCGCGGATCCCCTGCATCTCGGCGTGCGCGGTCGGGTCGTTCGACGTGATCACGGCGCTGATGCCCTCGCCGACGACCCGGCCGTCCTTGACGATGACCGCCCCGTAGGCCTGATCGCCGCGCTCCACCGAGATGCGCCGCATCTCGAAGGCGCGGCGCATGAACGCTTCGCGCGACGGGCGCCCGGGTTGCGCGACCGGTGCAGCCTCGCGCCCCTGGGCGCGGACGAGCGGCGCAGGTACCAGTAACGCGGCACCGGCCGCCAGGAGGCGCCGCCGCTTCGGATCGTCTCTTCCGGGCACCGGCACGCGATCGCCTCGCCCGGCGGCTAGCCCTTGTGGTCGAAGATCGACACGTACATCTCGCACTTGCGGCAGATCTCGGGCATGCGCTCGGGGTCGTACATGCTCGCGCGAATTCGGTTCGCTTCCGCCCCGGACCAGATCTCGGTCAGCGACTGCGTGGCGAGGTCGCCGACGATCAGCTCGTCCTTCACGTCGCGGCAGTCGCAGAGCTTGAGCTTCAGGTCGACGGTGACGAGCGGCTTGATGTAGGAGATCTTGCACGGGCCAATGCGGGTGAGGCGCGGCTTCTTCTCCAGGGCGCCGACGCGGTCGATGTCGTCCTCGACCAGACCGCCCCAGGTGTCCACGAGCGTGTTGAGGGTGTGGGGCACGCCGAGCGAGTCGAGGAACGCCACGAAGTCGCGCTTCGCCGCGTCGCTGCCGTAGTAGTCCTGGAGCCGCACCGCCACGGTGAAGTTCGGGTTCGCCCGGGCGATGGCCCGCACGCGCGCGAGGTTGCGCTGCATGTCCTCGAACCGGTCCACGCCCATCAGACGCGCGTAGGCGTCGCGGTCGAACCCCGCGACCGAGACGTTCACGGTGAACTTGAAGCTCGACACCTCGCTCAGCGCGCGCTCGATCTTGGCGCTGACGTGAATGAGATTCGTGTAGAGAAACGCCGGCAGGCCGATCTCGTTGAGGACGCGCATCCGCTCCGGGAAGTGCGGGTCGATGAACGGGTCGCCGACGGTGGGCGTGAGCCCGACCTCGATGCCGCCCGCCGCCTTGAACTCGAGCAGAATGCGACGGAACGCACCGACGTCCATGTACTTCCGCGGATGCGTGTCGGCGATCTTCGGGTAGTAGCAGAAGACGCAGCGCGCGTTGCACACATTCGTGCACTCGACGTAAAGGCGCTCGGGGACGGCGAAACGCTGCGCGTAGTACGCCTCGACCTCCTGGCGCTTGAACGCCAGGTTCTTGCGCGCGCGCAAGTCCTTGCGCAGCCGCGTGAACCCGACGTCGAGACGGTTCAGGACCTTCTGCATGGAGGCGATCCTACGGGAACAACGCGCGTCCAGATAGGGCGACATCCCCCCTGCGCGGGCGTGGATATCGGCCGGGTGCCCGGCCCCCCGCTAGGCGTGCCGCCGGATGAACTCCCGGATGCGCGGCGCGATCGCCTCGCGCCACTTGCGCCCGCTGAAGATGCCGTAGTGACCGACGTTCGGCACGAGGTAGTGCTCGCGCCGCTTCGCCGGGACGCCGGCGCACAGCGCCTGCGCCGCCTCGGTCTGGCCGTTCCCGGAGATGTCGTCGAGCGCGCCCTCGATCGTGAGCAGCGCGGTCCGGGTGACCGCCTCGGGACGCACCGGCGCGCCGCGCACCCGCATCGTCCCGTTCGCGAGCGCGAACTCCTGGAAGACCGTCCTGATCGTGTCCAGGTAGTACTCGGCCGGCATGTCGAGCACGGCGTTGTACTCGTCGTAGAAGCGGCGGTGCGCCTCGGCGCTCTCGCCGTCGCCCGCGACCAGGTGGAGGTAGTAGTCCCAGTGCGCGTCGGCGTGGCGGTCCTGGTTCATCGCGACGAACCCGGCGTGCTGGAGAAAGCCGGGGTAGACGCGGCGCATGAAGCCCGGGTACTTCGCCGGCACGCGCTCGATCAGGCGGCGGTCGAACCAGGAGATCGGATGCTTCAGCGCGAGATTGGTGACCGCGGTCGGGCTGCGGCGCGCGTCGATCGGTCCGCCCATCATCGTCATGGTGCGCGGGGCCACCGGTTCGCCGTCGGCCGCCATCAGCGACACCGCGGCGAGCACCGGGACGGTCGGCTGGCACACCGAGATCACGTGCACCTCGGGCCCGAGGTGGCGGAGAAAATCGCGCACGTAGTCGACGTAGTCGTCGAGATGGAATGCGCCCTCCGCGATCGGCACCATCTTCGCGTCGGTCCAGTCGGTGATGTAGACCTCGTGGTCGGGCAGCAGCGCCCGCACCGTGTCGCGCAGCAGCGTCGCGAAGTGGCCCGACAGCGGCGCAACCAGGAGCACGACCGGATCGCGGCGCGCGACGGCGCGCTCGAAGTGCAGGAGGCGGCAGAAGGGCTTGCGCAGCGCGACGCGCTCGGTCACCGCGACCTCGGCGCCGTCGACGAGCGCATGGTGCAGCCCGAACTCGGGCTTCTCGTAGCGCTTGGTCAGGCGATGGAGCAGGTCCGCGGAAGCGGCCACCCGCTTCGCGCCGGGTGCGTAGGCGAGCGGGCTGAAGGGGTGCGAGAAGAGCTCGTGGTGGGTCCTCGCCCAGACGTTCCACGGCGCGAGCAGCGCGTGGTGCATCTCGTGCAGCGCGTAGAGCACTCCCGAACCTCCTGTCTTAACGAGACGGTTAACAGGCCTGGCGCTTTATACCAGAGGAGTTGCTGCGGTGCACTAAGCCGCGCGCCAGCCGCCGGAAACGCGTCACGCCGGTGCGATCCGGCGCCGCAGGAGCAGGTTGTTGGCCACCAGGGCCCCGATCACGAGCGCGGCCCCACCGATCTCGAACGCGTCGAACGGCGTGCCGAGCGCGACCCCGATCGCGAACGCGATGATCGGCACGAGGTTCGCGAGCAGCGCGGCGTCGAGCGGTCCGACGCGCTGGATGCCGGCGATCCAGCACACCACCCCGACGATCGAGGTGAAGAAGATGAGGTAGGCAACCTCCCAGCCATGGGCGCGGAGCGCCGCCGCGTCCGGCACGACCGCCCCCAGCGCGGTGGCCACGACCGCGAACGCGAAGAGCGCGGCTGCGCCCGGAATGCACGTGAGCGTCATGTACCGGATCGCGCTGAACCCGGAGAACCGGACCACGCCGAGCGAGAACACGACCCAGCTCACCGCCGCGGCGAGCGCAAGGAGGTCCCCGACGAGCGACCCGCCGGCGAGCGCCGCCGCCGGGTCGCCGTGCGTGGCCACGAAGAACACGCCGAGGAACGCCACGGCCATGCACGCGAGCGTGACGTTCGCGGGGCGCACGCCGCGCCACGCCCACTGCGCGAGCGCGGTGATCGGCGCCTGCAGGGCGTTGATGAGCGCGACGTGCTCCGCCTTGCTGTACTGCAGGCCGATGAACGCGAGCGTGTTGAAGCCGCCGAAGCCGACCACGCCGATCGCCGCCGCGGCGGCGAAGCGGCCTTCGTAGTCGAACGCGCCCCGGCCCTCGACCGCCGCCAGGATGGCGGCGAACGCGAGCACGGTCACGCCGTAGCGGATCGCCGCGAGCCAGAACGGATCGATGCCCGCGACCGCCGCCTTGCCGACGGGAAAGGTGCCGCCCCAGGACAGCACCGTGACGAGGAGCAGCGCGATGCCTGCGGCGAAGCGGTCCTGCCTCATCGCGGAGACGACGAAGCCCGCCGGGCGGGAACGGCGGGCCTCCGAGGGTACCGCTCGATCGTCGCTCTGCGCCGATCGGCTACGCCGCTTTCTTCCGCCCCAGCTCCTCGTCGCGCAGCGTGCGGCGCAGGATCTTGCCGACGTTGGTCTTCGGCAGCTCGGTGCGGAACTCGACGAACCGCGGACGCTTGTACCCGGTGAGGTGTTCCTCGCAGTGCTTGCGGATCGCGTCCTCGGTGAGCGCGGGGTCCTTCTTCACCACGAACACCTTGACTGCCTCGCCCGACTTCGCGTCCGGCACGCCGATCGCCGCGCACTCGAGCACCCCGGGGTGCATCGCGAGCACGCCCTCGACCTCGTTCGGGTACACGTTGAAGCCGGAGACGAGGATCATGTCCTTCTTGCGGTCGACGATGCGGATGAAGCCTTCCCGGTCCATGTAGCCGATGTCGCCGGTCATGAAGTACCCGTCCGGCGTCATCACCTTCGCCGTCTCCTCGGGGCGCTGCCAGTACCCGGCCATGACCTGCGGGCCCTTGATGCAGATCTCGCCGGTGCACTCCTCGACCGGGCGCACGCCGTCCCAGATCGGCAGCCAGCGACCGTCGTCGGTACGGATGCCGACCTCGGTCGAAGGCACCGGCAGGCCGATGGAGCCGTTGTACTCCTTGATGTCGAGCGGATTGATCGTCGCGGCCGGCGAGGTCTCGGTGAGCCCGTAGGCCTCGACGAGCGTCACACCGGTGACCTGCTTCCAGCGGTCGGCGACCGCCTTCTGCACCGCCATCCCGCCGCCGAGCGTGATTCTGAGCGGCCGGAAGTCGAGCTTGGCGAAGTCCGGGTTGTTGAGCAGCGCGTTGAACAGGGTGTTGACGCCGGTGATGATGGTGAACTTGTGCTTCGCCAGCTCCTTCACGAAGCCCGGGATGTCGCGCGGGTTGGTGATCAGCACGTTGCAGCCGCCGAGCTTCATGAACACCAGGCAGTTCGCCGTCAGCGAGAAGATGTGGTACAGGGGCAGCGCGGTGATGATCACCTTCGCCTCGCCTTCGCCCATGAACGGCATGAGCCACGACGCCGACTGCTCCAGGTTGGCGAGAATGTTCCGGTGCAGCAGCATCGCGCCCTTCGCGACCCCGGTCGTACCGCCGGTGTACTGCAGGAAGGCGATGTCGTCCTGTCCGAGCGCGACCGGCTTCAGCTCGTGGCGCGCGCCCTCGGCGAGCACGTCGCCGAAGCGCAGCGCGTTCGGCAGCTCGAACGCCGGCACCATCTTCTTCACGTGGCGCACGACGAAGTTGACGATCGTGCCCTTGAACCCGAGCAGCTCGCCGAGCGAGGTCACGACCACCTTCTTCACCGCGGTGCGCGCCAGCACCTGCGCGAGCGTCGCGGCGAAGTTCTCGAGGATGACGATCACCTCGGCACCCGAGTCCTTGAGCTGGTGCTCGAGCTCGCGCGCCGTGTAGAGCGGGTTGACGTTGACGACGATGCCGCCGGCGCGGTGCGTGCCGAACAGCGCGACCGGGTACTGCAGCACGTTCGGCATCATGATCGCGACGCGCGCGCCCTTGCCGACACCCTGCGCCTGCAGCCACGCGGCGAACGCGCGCGACATGCGTTCGAGATCGGCGAAGCTGATCGACTTGCCCATGCAGTGGTACGCCGGCCGGTCGGCGTACTTCTTCACGCTCGCCTCGAAGAGATCCTTCACCGACTGGAACTCGTCGTACCGGACCTCGTGCGGCACGCCGGGCGGATAGCGCTTCAGCCAGACTTTCTCCACGGTTTGCTCTCCTCTCGTCGCCGCGCGGGTCGGCGCGCGGACCCCTGCGTTGTGCGCGTCCTGGTCGCCTCTCGACCGACCGGCAGGGCCACGCGCCGGTCGGGGGGCAGGAGATTATGCGGAAACCCTCGTCCGCCGGCTACAGCCGGTCACTCGATCCCCCGCTCGCGGCGCACCGAGGCGATCATCGAGCTGCGCAGGAGGAACGCCTTCGCGAGCGCAGGGTCGGCGCGCGAGCGCCGGATCTCGTCGAACCGAGCCCGCCTGGCCGCTGGGTCGCGCTCGGCCAGGAGCTGCAGGTTGCGGATCGATCCCTCCTGGACGTACTCGATGTTGACCGTCCGACGCTGACGCTCGTAGCGGTCGAGGAGCGCGGCATCGGCCTCCCCGCGGCACACCGGCCCGAGCTTCCCGGCGAGGTTGATCGCGTCGTGGATCCCGCCGTTCAGGCCGAAGGCCCCGAGCGGGTTGTTGAGATGCGCCGCGTCGCCGGCGAGCAGGCACCGGCCGCGCCGGAACGCCTGCGCGACGCGCTGGTGCACCTTGTAGATGCTCTTGTAACGGATCTCGTAGCGTTCCGGCCGCGCGACGAAGTACTGCATGCGGCGCTCGATCTCGTCGGGCGCGAGCGTGACCTCGTCGGCCTCGTCGGGCGGCACCGGAAATGCGACGCGCCAGAGGCCCGCCCCCGCCTCGTCGGGCATCTTGAAGACCGCCGCCCACTGGTCGGGGTCGGCGACGTACGCGTTGGGCGTGATCCCGTGGCGGGCGAAGTCGTACCGCGTGCTGACGACGACGAAACGCTCGGGCCACGTGAAGCCGTCCATCTCCACGCCCAGGCTCTTGCGCACGGCGCTGCGGCCGCCGTCGCAGCCCACGAGCCACGCGCCGTCGATGCGCTCGCGGCCGGCCGCGGTCTGCACGTCCGCCCACGCGCGCGCGGCGTCCTGCCCCACGCCGGTCACCGTGCTGCCGAAGCGCACCTCCACGTTCGGCATCGCCCGCGCCTTGTCGTAGATGATCGGCGTGAGGCGATGCTGTTCGAGGTGGAGCCGGTACGGGTAAGGCGTCTCGTCGCGCAGCAGCTCGAGGTCCCACTGGGCGATCACGCCTTCCTGTCGGTCGCGGAGCTGCCAGTGGCGCACCGGCAGGCCGATGCGGTGCATCTCGTCGGTGATGCCGTAGGGCGCCATCATCTCGAGCGACGGCGGATGGAACGTGCCGGCGCGCAGGTCGTGGGTGAGCGCGCTCGCCGACTCCAGGACGACGACCGGGACGTCCTGCCGCGCGAGCGCGAGCGCGACGAGCAGGCCCACCGGCCCGGCGCCGACGACGATGACACGGTTGCTGCGGTTCATTCTCCCGGGGTTCCGGATCGAGGCAGGGACCGGCGCGGCAGGATCGCGCTCGAGCGCGTCGCCGCGGGGCGCGCCGGATGTTGGCAATCCCGCCGGCGTGCGTCAAGATGGCTGCCCGCAGACGAGGGGGTCCCGATGAAGATCGACGCGTTCAACCACCTGTTCCCCAAGGCCTACTTCGACCGCATGCTCACCCTCGGCGCGGACTGGAAGGACATGGCCCGCCGCGTGCGCGTGATCCCGTGCATCGTCGACCTCGACGCGCGCTTCCGGATCATGGACGAGTTCGGCGCCGACTACCGCCAGATCGTGTCGCTCCCCGCGCCGCCGGTCGAGGACTTCGGGCCCGACGCCGCCGCCATGGCAACGCTCGCGAACGACGCGTTCGCGGACCTGTCCGCGAAGCATCCCGACCGTTTCTTCGGCTTCGTCGCCGCGCTGCCGATGAACGACCCCGACGCGATGCTGCGCGAGGCCGAGCGCGCGGTGACCCAGCTCGGGGCCTGCGGCGTCCAGGTGTACACGAACGTGGGCGGCAGGCCGCTCACCGCGCCGGAGACGCTGCCGCTCTTCGACCTCATGGCGAAGCTCGACATGCCGGTCTGGATGCATCCCACGCGCGGCGCGGACTTCCCCGACTACGCCTCCGAGACGAAGAGCGAGTGGGAGATCTGGTGGACCTTCGGCTGGCCGTACGAGACGAGCGTCGCGATGTCGCGCATGGTGTTCGCGGGGCTTTTCGACAGGCACCCCCGCCTGAAGGTGATCACCCACCACCTCGGCGGGATGATTCCCTACTTCGAGGGCCGCGTCGGGCCGGGCTGGGACCAGATCGGCAAGCGCACCTCCGGGGAGGACCTGCGCGCGAAGCTCGCGTGGATGAAGAAGCGGCCGATCGACTACTTCCGGCACTTCTACGCCGACACCGCGGTGTTCGGCTCGGTGCCCGCGACCGAGTGCGGGCTCGCGTTCTTCGGCGCCGACAACGTCGTGTTCGCGTCCGACTCGCCGTTCGACCCGGAGCAGGGCTCGGCGTACATCCGCTGGACGATCAGGATCGTCGACGAGCTGAAGATCAGCGCCGCCGACCGGCAGAAGATCTACGCGGGCAACATCCGGCGCCTGTGCCGGCGCGAGGCGGCGGCGGCCGCCAGAGCTGCCTAATAGCTACAGACGACCTCGAGCAGCGCCTGACGCCCGCGGCGCGTCGCGGCGATCGCGCGCGCGAGCGCGTCGGGGAGCGCCTCGGCGCGCTCCACCCGCTCGCCGTGGCCGCCGTGGGCCTCGACGAGCATCGCGTAGTCCGGGCTGGGGGACAGGTCGGCGAGCAGGGTGCCGCCCGCGCGCGCCGCAACGCCGTCCTTGTACATCGCGACGGTCGCGTTGCGCACCGCCGCCCAGCGCGAATTGTTGAATACCACCGTGAGGATCGGCAGCCCGTGCGCGCGCGCCACCCAGTGCCCGGCGGTCGGGTTGGCGAAGACGTAGGCGCCGTCCCCGAGCGTCGCGATCACGAGGCGCTCCGGCGCGGCGAGCTTCGCGCCGAGCGCCGCCCCCAGCCCCCAGCCGAGGCCGCCCGCAGGCGAGAGCCCGAAGTAGCTCGCCGGTGCCTCGAAGGCGCAGTGCTCGAGCCGCAGCGGGTACTCGTTGATCACCAGCGCGTCGCCCTTCGCCTCGCCGATGCAGCGGCTGTTCCACTCCGGCTGAATCGGGTCGGTCGCGTGCGCCTGTGGCCGCCGCGCGGCGGCACGGGCGGCAATCGCATCGCGCCGCGCGGCGATACGCGGGTCGCCGGCATGCGGCTCGAGCGCCGCGTCGAGCGCCTCGAGCACGGCGCGCGGATCGCCCGCGAGCGAAAGATCGCTCGGGAAGCTGCGCATCGGGTAGCGCACGAACGCCGGATCGACGCCGACGTGCGCGACCCGCGCACCGCCGCGCGGGCGCTCCAGGTGCGGGAACCAGGGCGCGTCGGCCTCGAGCACGACGATGAGATCCGCGTCCCGCAGCGCGTCGCCCGGCGCGTAGCCGAGGTGCATCGGGTGGCTCGCCGGGAGGTTGACGTACCGCGGCCATGCGCAGACGACCCCGACGCCGTACCGCTCCGACAGCTGCGCGAGCGCGGCGACCGCCGCGGGGTCGCGACCCGAAGCCGACGTGACGACGAGCGGGAACTCGGCGTCCCGGAGCCACTGCGCGAGGCGCACAACCGCGTCCGGGTCGGGGCGCGGCGCAGCCGGCACCGCGCGCGGCGCGAGGTCGATGCCCGCCGGCACGTCGCCCGCGAGCGCCTCGCGCGGCAGCACGAGGTACACCGGCCCGCGCGGCGGGCTCAGCGCCACCTCGACCGCGCGGCGCACGGCGTCGGCGGCCTGCTCGGGATAGCGCAGCTCGTAGTCCCACTTCACGATCTCGCGCAGCATCGCGGCCTGGTCGAACATCTCCTGCGCCCAGTGGATCGGGCGCGTGCGCGAGCCCTTGCGGCCGTGCTCGGTCACCGGCGTGCGCCCGGCGAGCAGCAGGATCGGCACGTTGTCCCGCGCCGCGTTGATCAGGTTGTTGAGGCAGTTCGCGGTGCCGACGTTGACGTGCACCATCACCGCCTGCGGCCGACCGGTCGCGAGGTAGTAGCCGTGCGCCATGCCGACCGCGATGCCTTCGTGCGGCACGACCATCGGCCGCGGGCAGGCGCGCGCAGTCTCGGCGCGGCGCGCGAACGCCTCGATCAGCGGCGGGAAGTCGGTGCCGGCGTTGGCGAAGAAGTACTCGACGCCGTGCGCGCGGAGCGCGTCGAGCAGCAGCCCCGCGGCGGTGCCGTCAGAGGCCACTGCCAGCCTCCCGGGCCAGCGTCTCGCGTGCGTAGCCCGCGATCCTCTTGTAGCTGCCCGAGAGCGCGGCAAGCTCGGCATCGCTGATCACGTCCTCGATGCGCGCGAACGGCCGGTCGCCGGTACGCCGCCAGACCTCGCGCAGGATCACGTCCGGCGGCGTCGCGCGGTTCGTGAGCACCACCTTGTTCGCGGCCTCGAGCCGGCGTGCCTCGTAGGCCTTGAGCGCCGCCGCACCGTCGGGCTCCCGGCCAAGGCAGTCCGCGAGCGTGCGCGCGTCGAGGATCGCCTGACCCGCGCCGTTGGAACCGCGCGGCACCATCGGATGCGCGGCGTCGCCGAGCAGCGTGACGCGGCCCGCGGTCCAGGACGCGAGCGGGTCGCGGTCGACCATCGGGTACTCGAGAATCGTGTCGGCCGCGCGCATGAACGCCTCCGCGTCCAGCCAGTCGAAGCGCCACCCGGCGTACGCGCCGATGAAGTCCTCGAGACGCCCGGGCCGGCTCCAGTCGCTCGTCTGGTGCTTCGGTGTCTCGATCTCGGCCAGCCAGTTGACGAGCTGGCGGCCCTCGGCGTCGACGTTGTCGCGGATCGGGTAGACGACGAGCTTGCCGGTCGCGAGCCAGCCGGCGCGCACCATCGTCGCGCCCGAGAGGACCGGCTTCCAGCGCGTGATGCCGCGCCACATGTTCACGCCCGAATAGACGGGCGGCCCTTCGGCCGGGTGCAGTTGCTTGCGGACGGCCGAGTGGATGCCGTCGCAGCCGATCGCGACGGCCCCCTTGCGCGGCGCGAGCTGTGCACCGGTCCGGGGGTCGACGAACCTTGCCGTGACCCCGTTCGCGTCCTGGTCGACCCCGACGCAGCGGTGCCCGAGCACGAGCGCGTCCGCGCCGAGCCGCTCGCGCACCGCCTCGACCAGCACCGCGTGCAGGTCGCCGCGGTGGATCGAGAACTGCGGCCACTCGTAGCCGGCGAAGCGACCCAGCGGCTCGCGGTAGATGAGCTGGCCGAAGCGGTTGAAGAACGCGGCTTCGCGCGTGGTCACCGCCACCGCGGCAAGGCGGCGCTCCAGCCCGAGGGCGGCGAGCTCGCGCGTGGCGTGCGGGAGCAGGTTGATGCCGACGCCGAGCGGCATCAGCGCCGGCGCCGCCTCGAAGACGCGGCAGCCCATGCCGCGCTCGTGCAGGCTGAGCGCGAGCACCAGCCCGCCGATGCCACCGCCGATGACGAGGACGTCCATTGCGCTCGGAGCCCGGACCGAGCCGGAGGGTATCGATCGCGCCGAGCGACGTCAAACGCGCGTCAGGTGCGTGCGGGCGGCAGGGCGAACCGCCTGAAGAACTTCCACATCTCCTGGTTCGCGTCGATCACGTCGGTGCCCGGCCCGAGGAGCCGCGGCAGGTAGTCGGGCCGCCCGCCCGGCCACACGTGGCCCGCGCCGGCGAGCTTCCACAGCGCGATCTCGCCGCCGTCGCGGCAGCCGGTGAAGACGTACAGCGTGGCGGTGTGCGCCGCGGTCGGCGTACCCGCCGATCCGCGGCGTTCCTCCTGCACGACCGGCTTCGGCGCGCATTCCTCGAAGCGCACCCAGCGGTAGAGCACCTCCTCCGCATTCGGGTGCCGCGTACGGACGTTGGTGAACGGAAACGGCTCGCCCAGGCCGCCGAAATAGAGGGCGCGCCTGTCGTCGATGCTGTGGATGTGGAGGATCGGCACCGCGCGCTTGCCCGGCACCGCGAGCGCGGGTGAAGCGCCGTCGACCGGGCGCTCCGGCAGGACCATCGAGCCGGCGACCGGCGCAATCGCGGCGATCCGCTCGGAGAGCTGCGCGGCAAGCCGGTAGCTCATCATTGCACCGTTGGACAGCCCGGTCGCATAGACGCGCGCCGAGTCGATCGGCGCGCGCGTGGCGAGCGCGTCGAGCAGCGCGCGCACGAACCCCACGTCGTCCACCTTCTCGCTCATCGCGTACCCGCAGCACAGGCCCGCATTCCACGTGAGCAGCTTCTCCTCCAGCCGGCCGCTGCCGTTCGGGTAGACGACGATGAAGCCCTCGCGGTCGGCCAGCGCGTCCATGCGCACGTAGTCGCGGTGGGCGCGCGCATCGCCCCCGCCGCCGTGGAAGTTGAGCACGACCGGGATCGGCCGGGTCTCGCCCGCGACCCGGTCGGGCACGTGCACGAGCGCCGTACGCGTGCGGCCCTCGTGCTGGAGTGCGATCCCGTAGTCGCCGGTCGGACCGACCGGCACCTCGCGCGGCTGCGCCGCCGCGCCGAAGGCGAGCGGCAGCGCCGCCGCAGCGGCGATTCGCAATGACGTTGGCATGAGCGGGATTCTACGCCGGCCGCGCCGCGGCGCGCCGCACCCGCGCGGCGATCACGATCGCGAAGCCGGTCGCGAGGACCGACAGCCAGCCCACCGCGCCGAATCCGGTCAGCTCGCCGTCGGCGCCGCGCGCGACCATCGCTGCTGCGACGAACGAGGCGATCCCGGCCGAGAGCTGCTGCAGCGCCGCGTTGAAGCTCATGAAGCTGCCGCGCAGCGCCGGTGCGACCGCGCCCTGCAGGATCGCCATCGCCGGCACGAAGCGGCCCGGGAACGTGGACATCAGCAGGACCTGCGCGGCCACGGCGGCCCACAGCGGCACCGGCGGCAGGTGGGTGACAACCAGAATGGCGAGCGTGGAGGAGGCGGCGATCCAGGTGAAGACGCGACGGCGCCCGTGGAGGTCGGTGAGGCGTCCCGCGAGCCGCACGAACGCGAACGCGGCGAGCCCGCCGAAGAAATAGGTCACCGGCAGCTGGGCTTCGGTGATTCCGACGTTGGCGATGAAGTACGGCGCGATGAACGGGACGATCAGGAAGCCAGAGAAGTTGAGCGACATGGTCAGCCCGAACGCGCGCAAGTGGTTCGGCTCGCCGAAAACGGCCGCGAGCCGGGCGCGCGGCGCGTGCCCGCGCGCCGCCTCCATGTGCGCGCGGATCCGCGGGACCGTCCGGAACGCGGCCGCGAACACCGCGGCGCAGAGCACGGTGTTTGCGAAGAACGGCGCGCGCCAGGAGAAGTGCGCCGCGAGCCAGAGCGACAGCGGGATGCCGATGATCGAGGCGAGCGAGGAGGCGCTCATCACCGCGCCGAGCGCGCGGCCGCGCCGGCCCTCGGGGATCGCGTCGCCGACGATCGCGTGCACGGTGGCGAACAGCACGCCGCCGAACGCCCCGGCGGTCGCGCGCGCGACGAGGAGCCACGCGTAGCCCTGTGCGGTGGCGGTGAGGATCGTGGTCAGGGTGAACCCTGCGCCGAGCGCGAGGAGCATCGCGCGCCGGTCGAAGCGGTCCACCACGAACGACATCACGAACCCGGTTGCGGCCGCCGCGATCATGTAGACCGCGACCAGCACCCCGAACTCGGTTGGCGCGAGCGCGAAGAGCCGCATGAGGCTCTCGCCGAGCGGCATCAGCATCATGAAGTCGAGCACGGTCGCGAACTGCACGCCCGCCAGCGTCGCGAGCAGCCATCGCTCGCTGCGCTGCGACAGCGCGGTCATCGGCGCGCGAAGCCGAGGAGCGCCGGCGCGACGAGCGCCCCGACGCCGAGCGTCGCGAATGCGATGCCCCAGGCCGCGATCGACTGGTTGCCGCCGGCGAGGTCGAGCGTGGCGCCGAAGACGAGCGGCGAAACGAAGCCGGCGCCGAACCCGAGCGTCGAGTGCACCGCCATGGTCACGCCCTTGAGCCGGGGATCGGCGGCGCCGACCATGCCGGCGGTGAGCGTCGAGGAGTCGCTCATGACCAGAGCCATGTGCAGGACGACGAGCGCGACGACCACGAGCCACGGCGCCGCGGCGGCGAAGCCGAGCAGGCAGGTGAGCAGGCCCGAGAGCGTCATGCCGGCCACGATCACGCGCGCACGCCCGATGCGCAGCGCGGCTTCGTTGCCCGCGATGCTCGCGACCGGCGAGCCGAGGTTGGCGAGCGCGTGAATGGCCGCCGGCGACAGGGGCGCCGGCACGATCGTCTGGGCGAAGGTGAGGAACGCAACCATCCACGAGCGCGAGCCGAACAGCTCCCAGCAGTGCACCGCGTAGCCGAGGATGTAGCGGCGCGCCTCGCGGTTCGCGAGCACCGGACGGAAGTCGAGGAGGTGCGTATCGGCCGCCGCAGCGCGCGCGGCGCGCGGGGGCAGCACCGCGAGCACCATCGCCGCCGCGACGAGCGGACCGAGCGCCGCGACGCCGAACGCCCAGCGCCAGCCGTGCGCGTCCGCGACCTGCTGCGCGAGCACCAGCGAGAGACTCACGCCGACGCCGAAGAATGCCGTATAGAAGGACACCGCGCGCGTCTGCGCCGGGCCATGGGTGTTGTCCGTCAGCGCGCGCAAGCCGGGCATGTACGTGCCCGCGATCCCGATGCCGACGAGGAGCTGGTACAGGCCGCCGGCGACCGGCCCGTGGGCGAGGAGCGCGAAGCCCGCGGTGCCGGCGGCGGCGACGATGCTCGCCACGAGGTAGATGCGGCGCGCGTCGAGGCGGTCGGTGAGCGCGGTGAGAACCGGCACCGCCGCCATGTAGCCGGCGAAGAAGAGCCCGCTCACGAGCCCCGCCTCGGTGTTCGACATGCCCCACTCGCGCTGCAGGCCCGGCAGCAGCGCCGGGTAGGTCGCGAAGCCGGACATGCTCAGGACGTGGGCGGCGCACACCCACGCAATCAGCGCAGCCGGCGAGCGCTGGCGGTCGCGCACCGGCGATCCCGGGTCGGGCCGGCCGCTAGCGATGCTTGAACGCGGGCTTGCGCTTCTCGACGAACGCCCGCATGCCCTCCTTCTGGTCCTCGGTCGCGAAGAGCGAGTGGAACATGCGCCGCTCGAACAGCACGCCTTCGGCGAGCGCGCTCTCGTAGGCGCGATTCACCGCCTCCTTCGCCGCCATCACGACCGGGAGCGAGAACTCGGCGATCGCCGCGGCCACCCCGAGTGCCTCGTCGAGCAGCCTGTCGGCCGGGACGATGCGCGAGACGAGGCCCGCGCGCTCGGCCTCCTGCGCATCCATGTTGCGCGCGGTGAGGATCAGGTCCATCGCCTTCGCTTTCCCGACCGCGCGCGGCAGGCGCTGCGTGCCGCCCGCGCCGGGGATGATGCCGAGCTTGATCTCGGGCTGGCCGAACTTCGCCGTCTCCGCGGCGATCACGATGTCGCACGCGAGCGCGAGCTCGCAGCCGCCGCCGAGCGCCCAGCCGGCGACCGCGGCGATCACCGGCTTGCGGATCCGCCTGATCGTCTCCCAGTTGCGCGTGATGTACTCGGACTTGTAGACGTCCATGTAGCCCCAGTCCTTCATCGCCCCGATGTCCGCGCCGGCGGCGAACGCCTTCTCGCTGCCGGTGATCACGATCGCGCCGACGCCCTCGTCGGCCTCGAACTTGAGGAGCGCGTCGCCGAGCTCGTTCATGAGCGCGTCGTTGAGCGCGTTGAGCGCCTTCGGGCGGTTGAGGGTGACCAGGCCGACGCGGCCGCGGGTCTCGACGAGGATGTTTTCGTACATGGATCGCTGACGCTCCGAGAGAGGTGGAGAATGGTTCTGGCGGCGGCGCGCGGCCGTCCGCTACTGGTCGATCGCGCCGCCGTCGCCGCGCGAGCTGTACTTCGCCTTCCACTCCGACAGTGGCAGCACCTCGGGCAGCTCGAGGCGCTTGCGGCCGGGCTCGACCGCGGCGAGCGCCTCGGTCTCGCGCATCGTGCGCAGGCTCCGCACCGCGAGCTGCTGGTACAGGCGGGTCGCGTCGGCCTTCCAGGCGAGCTCCTGCGCACTCAGCTCGCGCCGCACCTGCGCCGGGATCCCGGCGGCGAGCGAGCGCGGCGGGATCTTCGTCTCCGCCTTCACGAAGGCAAGCGCCGCGACGATCGCCGAGTCGCCGACCACCGCGTTGTCGTTCACCACCGCGTGGATGCCGACGAGCGCGTTGCGGCAGATGCGCGCGCCATGCACGATCGCCCCGTGGCCGATGTGCCCGTCCTCCTCGATCACCGTGTCGGAGCCGGGGAAGCCGTGCACGACGCAGCAGTCCTGGACGTTGGCGCCGCGCTCCACGATGATGCGGCCGAAGTCCCCGCGCAGGCTCGCGGACGGCCCGATGTACACCTGCGGGCCGACGATCACGTCGCCGATCAGCACCGCGCTCGGGTGCACGTAGGCCTCGGGGTGCACCACCGGGGTGATGCCGTCGATCGCGTAAACCTTCACCATGCGTGGTCCGGGGCCCGAGTCGTGGATCGCGGCGGCGGGATAGACTTGGCCCCCGCAACCGATGATGCCGGCGATTCTAGCCCAACCCGTGCTGCGCTCTGCCGCCACCGCCGCCGCGCTCGCGCTCATGACCGCCCACGCCGCCGCCTTCGACCTCCAGGGCCATCGCGGCGCGCGCGGGCTCGCGCCCGAGAACACGCTGCCCGCGTTCGCGCGCGCTCTCGCGATCGGCGTCACCACGCTCGAGATGGACGCCGGGCTCACCGAGGACGACGTCGTGGTGATCGCTCACGACCGGCGGCTGAACCCGGACATCGTCCGGGGGGCCGACGGCCGCTGGCTCGCCGGCCGCACACCGGCGATCCGCGAGCTCACCGTACGCGAGCTCCAGCGCTACGACGTCGGTCGCATCAAGCCGGGCAGCGACTACTCGCGCCGCTTCCCGGACCAGCGGCGCCAGGACAAGGTGCGCATCCCGACGCTCGAGGAGGTATTCGAGCTGACCCGCCACGCGCGCAACGGCGAGGTGCGGTTCAACATCGAGACCAAGATCTCGCCCGAGGCGCCCGAGGACACCGCCGACCCCGAGACGTTCACGCGCGCGCTGATCAAGGTGATTCGCGACAACGGCATGGCCGGCCGCACGATCATCCAGTCGTTCGACTGGCGCACCCTCGCCCTCGTGCAGAAGGAGGCGCCGGAGATCGCGACCTCGTACCTCAGCTCACAGCAACAGGCGCTGGACAACATCCAGGCCGGACACCGCGAGGACTCTCCGTGGACCGCGGGCGTCCGCCACCGCGACCACGGGTCGGTGCCGAAGATGGTGAAGGCGGCGGGCGGGAAGATCTGGTCGCCGAACTACGTCGATCTCAGCGAATCGCTGGTGAGGGAAGCGAAGTCGCTCGGTCTCGCGGTGCTGCCGTGGACCGTCAACGACCGCGCCGACATGGAGCGGCTGATCGACTGGGGCGTCGACGGGCTCATCTCCGACTACCCCGATCGGCTGCGCGAGGTAGTGGCCGCGAAGGGCCTCCCGCTGCCCCGGCCCACGCCGGTCACGCCTTGACGTTGGCAGGGGCGGGGCCCGCCGCCCCGCGCGCGGCGCGGGACTAGGTCAGGGCGGCTGCGATCATGGTCGCGCCGGCAACCAGCATCAACGCGTCCATCAGCAGCCGGAACTGCTCCGGCGCCATCCGCAGGACGAACGGCTTGGAGGCGTAGGAGCCGGCCATCACCGCCGAGCCGACGATCAGTCCCTTGACGAACGTCGCCCACGGCAGCGCGCCGAGCTGATTGAACGTCGCCGCCTTGGCGACGTACATCGAGAGCGACGAGAGCGCCTCGGTCGCGAGAAAGGCCCCCTTGACGAGCCCGAGCGCCAGGAAGAACGGCGTGTTGATCGGCCCGGTCGATGCGACGATTCCCGTGAGATAGCCGATCACCGCACCGACCGCGGCAAGCTGCCAGAGGCGGATGCGGAACCCGCTCGCCGTCAGTTTGCGGCGAACGGGAATCATCAGGAGGAAGAACACGCCGAGCGCGACCTCGATCGCCACCGAGCTCATGCGCACCAGCGTCGCCGCCCCGAGCGCCGCGGCGGGCGCCGCGGTCGCGCTATAGACGGCGCACGCGCGCCAGTCGATTTCCCGCCACCACACCGCCGCACGCGAGAGGTTCGCCAGCAGCGCGGTCACCGCCATGATCGGCACCGCCTCCTTCGGCCCGAACACGACCACGAGCGGCGGCAGCAGCATGATCGAGGTGCCGAAGCCGACGATGCCGCTGAGCGTGCCGGCGACAAGGCCGATCACGAGGACGAGCACCCATTCCATTACAGCATTATTGCGCGCGCCTCACCCATGCGTTTAGCTCGTTGGTGCAACGCCAGGTAAGTCGGGTGTACGCCACCCGCATCGATCATGGCGCCAGGACAACGCGCCATGAGCAACCTCGTACTCCTCGTCGCCTGCTTCCTGATCGGCGTGGCTCTGCGCCGCTCGGGCCGCCTGCCCGATAACGGCCCGGCGGCGCTCAACGCGTTCATCATCAACGTCGCGCTGCCGGCGCTGATCCTCAATCACCTGCATGCGGTCGAGCTCACCGCGTCGCTGGTGCTCGCCGCCGCGGTCGCCTGGGTGCTGTTCGCCCTCAGCATCGCCTTCTTCGGGATCATCGGGCGCGCGGCGGGCCTTCCGCCGCAGTCGGTCGGCGCGCTCACTCTCACCGGCGGGCTCGCGAACACCTCCTTCCTCGGCGTACCGATGATCGAGGCGTTCTACGGGTCGAGCGGCGTCGCGCTCGGACTGGTGATCGACCAGCTCGGGTCCTACCTCGCGCTCGCCACGCTCGGCATCGCCGTCGCGGCGATCTACTCCGGCGCCGCGCTCGACCGCCGCGCGATCGTCCGCAAGATCGCATTCTTCCCCCCGCTCCTCGCGGTGGCCGCTGCGCTGCTGCTCCGTCCGTTCGAGTACCCGGAGTGGCTGGCCGCAGCGCTCGGGCGCCTCGGCGACACGCTTGCGCCGCTCGCGCTCGTCTCGGTGGGCGCGCAGATCCGGCTCGGGGCGCTCGCGGGCAACGTCGAGAAGCTCGCCCTGGGTCTCGGCTTCAAGCTCGTGGTCGGTCCCGCGGTGCTCGTCGGCTTCTTCGTCGCGCTCGCCGGCATCGACACCGATCACGCGCGCATCGTCTTCTTCGAGGCGGCGATGGCCCCGATGATCGGCGCGGCGATCGTCGCCACCGAGCACAAGCTCGACCCGCCGCTCACGACGCTCATGGTCGGGATCGGCATTCCCCTGTCGTTCCTGACCGTCCCGGTCTGGTGGTACGTCCTTGAAATGCTCTAACCCTTGGGAGATCTCCGATGAAAACGAAGCTGATTGCCATTGCCCTCGTCGCCGCCGCAACGATCATTCCTTCGGTCGCGTACTCGAACGAGGCCCTCGAACGCGCCGAGGAGGCGTGCGAGGACTACGACTGGCCGCAGGCGCTCGCCTGGTTCGAGGTCGCTGCGCAAGGCGGGGACCGCCGCGCGCAGCAGATCGCGGGCTTGATGCTCCTCTACGGCGACCGCCTGTACTCCGGCGTCCAGCGGGATTACGAGCGCGCGCGGGCGTGGCTCGAGCGCGCCAAGGCACAGGGCAGCGAGGAAGCCAAGTACATGCTGTCGCGGCTCGAGCGCGACCCGTGGCTCGACCCCGCGCGCCTGATCGCGTCGGACCGTGGCAAACCGTGATCGCGATAGCCCGCGCATGCGCCATCTCGAGCCTCTCGCGGCCGCTCTCGCGCTCGTCCTCGCCCTCTTCTCGTCGGGCACGGACGGGGCCGAGCCGGTGCGGCTGCGGCTCGACCCAGCGTTCGTCCTTGCGCAGGTCGCCGAGCGGCTCGGCGTGCGGCTCGACCCGGCGATTGCGCCGCCCGCGGTGCACCTCGAGAGCGCCACCCCGATCGCGCGGTTCCGCGCGGCGCTCGCCGCGCAGTGGGGCTTCCGCCCGCACGCATTCGGCAACGCCTACGCGATCGAACGCAACGAGATCTACCTGATCGACGAGCCCGGCTATTACGCCCGGCTCGGCCGCTCGCTCGACGAGTCGCTCGCGCACGAGCTTGCGCACTACGTCCAGGTCCGGTACCTCGGCGCAGACCTCGCGGAGCCCTCCTGGGAACAGGAGGCCGTCGCGGTGCAGACCTGGTTCAGCGCGACCCATCTCCGGTCGTCCCGGGCGGCGCTCGCTCCATAGAGAGGCTCGTCCTCGCGCGGGCGGCGGAGTACGCTGTGCCGCATGCCGCGGACGATCCGACGCATCGGGCTCGCGCTCGCAGCGGCGGCAGCCGCCGCCTACGCGACGGGGGCGGCGCTCCTCTGGCGCAGCCCGGACCGCTTCGTCCCTTTTCCGGAGAACGAGCGGCCGCTGACGCCCGGCGCCCTCGGCATCGACTACCGCGAGGTGTGGCTGCGTGCCGGCCCCGATCGGACGCTGGTGCACGGCTGGTGGCTGCCGAACGGGCGCAACCTGCAGGCCGTGCTGCTCCTGCCCGGCACCGGCCGCTCCAAGGCGGGCCTCGTGCACGTCGCCGCCGCAATGCACGCCGCGGGCGCCGCGGTGCTCATGATCGACTACCGCGGGCTCGGCCGCAGCGACCGCGGCCCGCTCACCGAGGCGAGCATGTTCGCGGACGCGGAGGCCGCGTGGCACGAGCTGCGCTGGCACCAGCCCGAAGGCGGCCGCCGCGTCGTCTACGGGCACTCGCTGGGGGCCGCCGCCGCGCTCGAGCTCGCTGCGCGCTATCCCGATGTCGAAGGCGTGGTGGTGGAGGGCGCGCCGACGTCGCTCCGCGCGCTGCTGCGCGACTCGTGGGCCGCCGCGCTCTATCCCGTCGACCGGATGCTCGACGGCCGCTTCGATGCCGCGGCCAAGGTGCGGCGCCTCAACGTCCCGCTGCTGGTGATCCACGGCAAGCGCGATCCGATCGTGCCGCACGCGATGGCGCTCGAGCTGTACCTGCGCGCGCCCGGCGGGCGCAAGGCGCTGCTGCTCGTGGACGGCGCTGCGCACGCCGATGCGGCCAGCGTCGATACCGGGGCCTACCAAGCCGCGCTGGAGCGTCTGCTGCCGGGACCGGCGCGCGCGCTCGCCCGGCTCAGGCCGCGTGCGGCGCCCAGCCGGGCGGGTTGAAATGGTCGGAAAATCGATCCCGCTCGTGAGATGCGTCGGATCAGGATCGATGATCCCGAGGCCGTTTGGGGTGCCTGATTTCCCGCGCGCGGAGCCTTCCTGCCGGGGAACGCGCCTGATCATCAATGCGCGTTCGGTCCAACTGCGGAAGTCCGACCACGGCGAGCTGGCAGAAGGGGATTCTGAATCCGCTCGCCGCAAGCTTGCACCGCGCCGGGATCATAGCCCCGCGGCCTTCAGTCCGCCGACCAACTTCTCTCGGTGCTCGGCAATCTTGTAGGGCCAGCGCTGCAGCCAGGTATCGATAGCGAACCCCGGAACCAGAGTCCGGATCTGATCGGCGGCCCACTCGGCCTCGCCCTGCTGCCCGAGCCTCGCATAGGTCGCCGCCAGCCAGACATGGCTGGGCACGAAATTGGGATCCTTGGCGGCACCGGCCAGAAATGCCTCCAGCGCCTCGCGGTAGCGTTCCTTCAGATACAGGCGGCGTCCACGATGGATGTCCAGGACGAAGCTTGCGGTGGGACTGAGCCGCAGAGCCTCGCGGTCGAGCGCCTCGGTCTTGTCCAGGTCGCCGATGAAGAAATAGGCGGAGGACAGCAGCACGTAGGCGTCCGCATAGTTCGGATCCAGCGCCAGCGCCCGTTTCGCTTCCGCGATCGCCCGTTCGTGTTGTGCGCGCCCATAGAGATAGACGAACCCCAGCGCGAAGTGCGCCCGGGGCAAGGTGTCGTCCAGCACTACGGCATGCTCGGCCATGCGCAGCGCCTCGGTGGCGGCGACCTCGCTGTCCGGCCCGCTGCCCTGGCGGAAATCATCGAGATAGGTCAGGGCGAGCCCGGCATAGGCCGGCGCGAAGCGAGGTTCCTGCTCCAGGGCGCGGCGGTAGGTGGCCCGAGCGAGCGCCCGTTCCCGCTCGGTCAGATTGCCGTAGCCGACGCGCCCGCGCAGGTAGAGGTCGTAGGCAGCGAAGCTCGTCGTCGGCCGCGCGGCCAAGCGTTTGCGTTCGTCCTCCGTCAGCGTCACCCGCAGCGCGGTCACCGTGCCCGCGGCCACCCGATCCTGTAGCGTGAACAGATCGGCGGTGCCACCATCGAACTGGTCGGCCCACAGAACGACGCCGCTATCGGTGTCGATCAGCTTCGCGGTGAAGCGCAACTTCTCGCCGGACCGTCTCAGGCTACCCTGCAGTACGTAGCGAACGCCGAGCCGGGTGGCCGCCCGGCGCGGATCGACGTCGTCCCCAGCGAAGGCGAAGGCGGAATTGGGAGCGATGACACGCAGGCCGGAAATCCGCGAAAGGCCGGTGATCAGATCCTCCGTCACGCCATCGCTCAAGTAGCGGTGGCCGGTGTCTTCGCTCAGGTTGGCGAACGGCAGCACCGCCAGCGAAGGCAGGTCGGCGGCGCGAGGGATCATCGGTTCCGGAGCGCGGCCGGCGGGGAACCACAGTGCGGCCGCTGCGGCCAGCGCCACCAGCGCGGCGCCGGCGACCGCGAAAGTCAATCGCCGGACCTTGACCGGCGCGGGTGCCGGCGCGGATGGCGAGGCAGCTGCCGAGGCGGACGTCGAGACCTGCGCCGTCGCGCTCGGCGCCTCGCTCGGCGTCGTTGCTTCGGGCCTCGCCTGAACGTCGCGCTTGACGGGGGCAAGCAGGCGGTACCCCCGCTTGGGGATCGTCGCGATATAGCGCGGCTCCCGGGGTTCGTCGCCGAAGGCCTTGCGCAGCTTGATGATGGTGTTGGTCACGGCGTCGTAGCCGACGATCGCGCCGCGCCAGACCTCACGCTCGATGTCGTCGCGCGTGACGACGTCGTCGGCGCGGGACACCAGATACACCAGAACCTCCATGACCTTGGGTTCGAGCCGCACGATCTCGCCGCCGCGTGCGAGCGTCCCTTCCGGTGGACAGACACGCCATTCGCCGACGAGAAGGGCTTCCTGCCTCGGGATTGCCATGCCGCCGCCTTCCTCGCTGCGGTGATGGACGATTACCGTCGTCGCCCGTTGTCGGTCGTCGCCTCATCTCCAACGCGCTGATTCTTGGCGAAACCCCGATCGTCGCCGTTTCGGCGTGGGACGGTCGTGTTTCCACGGGGACTTCCGCCCGAAGCATAGTCAAGAATCCGATCCGAGGTGCAGGGAATTCCGACCTGGCCGAGGTGGCCCGGGCCTGCGTCGTCGAACTGAACGGGGAGGATTTGCCATGAAAACGCCTTCAACACTGATCACCCTGGCTGCAGCATTGCCGATCGCCCCGCTGACGACCTGGGGCTGGGGCGACGACGCCTGGAGCCCGGAACGCGATGCCCGCATCGGCCCCGTGACGTCCGGCGAGGAGTGCGACAGGTTCGCCCGCAGCGTCGCCAGCGACGGCGGCAACACCGGCTGCGAAGGGGAGGCGGACTCCGCGATCCAAGCGGGCGCCCCGATCGAGGAATTCGGCGCTGCAAACCGATGGACTGCCGTGTTCTCCCAACGGTGAAGGAGATCCTTATGAAATCGAACCGTTCCATGCGCTATTGCGCCCTCGTGCTGGGCGCTGCCGCGTCGCTGGCCAGCGCCCAGGATTCGGGGCGCACGGTGACCCCTGGCGAATTGCAGTGGAAAC
>CAZIXQ010000003.1:0-44314 GCA_964543155.1 uncultured Enterobacteriaceae bacterium | reverse complement strand
AGGCATGGCGACCCGGTCGCGTGATGGAACGGTCCTCGAGACCAAGAAGTCGAAGGTCAAGCCGCCGCCGCTGTTCAAGGTGGTTCTGCTGAACGACGACTACACGCCGATGGAGTTCGTGGTCGTGGTCCTGCAGACGTTCTTCGCCATGACGCGCGAGAAGGCGACGCAGGTGATGCTCAAGGTGCACCGCGAAGGCATGGGAGTGTGCGGGGTCTACCCGCGAGACATCGCGACCACGAAGGTCGAGCAAGTCGTAGCATATGCACGTCGGCACCAGCATCCGCTGCAGTGCGTGATGGAGGAAACGTAATGATTGCCCAGGAGCTCGAAGTCAGCCTGCACATGGCGTTCGTCGAGGCGCGCCAGAAGCGGCACGAGTTCATCACCGTCGAGCACCTCCTCCTCGCGCTGCTGGACAATCCCACCGCGGCGGAGGTGCTGCGGGCCTGCGCCGCGAACATCGAGGAGCTGCGCAAGAGCCTGACCGAGTTCATCAACTCGCACACCCCGACGGTCGCCGGCACCGAGGAGATCGACACCCAGCCCACCCTCGGTTTCCAGCGGGTGATCCAGCGCGCGATCCTCCACGTCCAGTCCTCCGGCAAGAAGGAAGTCACCGGCGCGAACGTGCTGGTGGCCATCTTCGGCGAGAAGGACTCGCACGCGGTGTACTTCCTGCACCAGCAGGGCGTGACCCGCCTGGACGTCGTGAACTACATCTCGCACGGCATCACCAAGGCACCTCAATCGCAGCAGCCCAAGCCCGCCGAAAGCGACGAGGAGAGCCAGGAAGGCCAGCAGTCCGGGGGCGCGCTCGAGACCTACACCGTCAACCTGAACGCGCAGGCGCTGGTCGGCAAGATCGACCCGCTGATCGGGCGCGAGCGCGAGCTGGAGCGGGTCGTCCAGACCCTGTGCCGCCGGCGCAAGAACAACCCCCTGCTCGTGGGCGAGGCCGGCGTGGGCAAGACCGCGATCGCGGAGGGCCTCGCGCGCCGCATCGTCGAGGGGCAGGTGCCCGACATCCTCGCGAAGTGCCAGGTTTATGCGCTCGACATGGGCGCGCTGCTCGCCGGCACGAAGTACCGCGGCGACTTCGAGCAGCGGCTAAAGGCGGTGCTCAAGCAGCTGCTCGACAACCCGAACGCGATCCTATTCATCGACGAGATCCACACGCTGATCGGGGCAGGTGCGGCCTCGGGCGGCACGCTCGACGCGTCCAACCTGCTCAAGCCCGCGCTCTCCACCGGCGCGCTGAAGTGCATCGGCGCCACCACCTACAACGAGTACCGCGGCGTGTTCGAGAAGGACCACGCGCTCTCGCGGCGCTTCCAGAAGATCGACGTGATCGAGCCTTCGATCGACGAGACGGTGGAGATCCTGAAGGGCCTCAAGTCGCGCTTCGAGGCGCACCACGGCGTGAAGTACAGCGCGAACGCGCTCTCCTCGGCCGCGGAGCTGTCCGCCCGGTACATCAACGACCGGCACCTGCCCGACAAGGCGATCGATGTCATCGACGAGGCGGGCGCGGCGCAGCGCATCCTGCCGAAGTCGAAGCAGAAGCGCATGATCGGCAAGCAGGAGATCGAGGAGATCATCGCCAAGATCGCCCGCATCCCGCCGCAGACCGTGTCGACCGACGACCGCACCGCGCTCAAGAACCTCGACCGCGACCTCAAGGCGGTCGTGTTCGGCCAGGACAAGGCGATCGACGCGCTCGTGTCGGCGATCCGCACCGCGCGCTCAGGGCTCGGCAACCCGCAGAAGCCGATCGGCAACTTCCTGTTCAGCGGACCGACCGGCGTCGGCAAGACCGAGGTGGCGCGCCAGCTCGCCTACTGCATGGGCATCGAGCTGATCCGCTTCGACATGTCCGAGTACATGGAGCGCCACGCGGTGTCACGGCTGATCGGCGCCCCGCCCGGATACGTCGGCTTCGACCAGGGCGGGCTGTTGACCGAGGCGATCACCAAGAAGCCGTACTCGGTGCTGCTGCTCGACGAGATCGAGAAGGCGCACCCGGACATCTTCAACATCCTCCTGCAGGTGATGGACCACGGCACGCTGACCGACAACAACGGCCGCAAGGCCGATTTTCGCAACGTCATGATCGTCATGACGACCAACGCGGGCGCCGAGGCGCTGAACAAGGCAGTAATGGGGTTCACTGCGAAGAAGGAGGCCGGCGACGAGATGGGCGAGATCCGGCGCCTGTTCACGCCAGAGTTCCGCAACCGGCTGGACGCGATCATCTCGTTCCGCCAGCTCGACCACGACATCATCCTGCGGGTGGTCGACAAGTTCCTGATGCAGCTCGAGGAGCAGCTGCACGAGAAGAAGGTCGAGGCGGTCTGGTCGGACGCGCTCAAGGAGCACCTCGCGCGCCGCGGGTTCGACCCGGCGATGGGCGCGCGGCCGATGTCCCGTCTCATCCAGGACACGATCCGCAAGGCCCTCGCCGACGAACTCCTGTTCGGTCGCCTCCTGAGCGGCGGCAAGGTCACCGTGGACGTCGACCCGGAGGACAGGATCGTGCTGCGCTTCGACGAGCCCGCCGAGGCGCCCCCCGCTCCGCCGGGCGCGCCGACACCCACCGAGACCTGAGCTGCCGTCCGGTGGCGTCGAGGGCCGCCGCGTGCGGCCCTTTTCTCTGCTGTTGCGATAAGCGCGCCGGATCCGCGTATCGAGCGAAACTCTTTGACGCTCCTTGGGGGGCCGGCGGACACTCCCGCCGCCGGCGGCGAGCGGGTTGCATTGCACGCCGCGCGGGGCCCCTGATCGAGAAAATGAGAACCACTTCGGCAGCGCTCGTAGCGGTCTGTCTGGCCGCGGCCGGAGCGAAGGCGCACGCACAGACCGTCGACAAGGCGAAGGCGCGCGCGATCGTCGACCGGCTGTGCGTCGCGTGCCACGGCATCGACGGCAACAGCCCGCAACCCGCGCATCCGAAGCTCGCCGGCCTCCAGCCCGAGTACCTCCTCAAGCAGCTGCGCGACTACAAGAAGGGCGCGCGCAAGAGCGAGGTGATGGAGCCGATGGTGAAGGAGCTCGCCGAAGACGACCTGGCGGGCCTCGCCGCGTACTACGCCGAGCAGAAGCCGAAGCCGGGCGACGCGCGCGACGCGAAGCTCGTCGAGGCCGGTCGCAAGCTCTACAACGACGGCATCCCGGAGGTCGGCCTGCCGTCGTGCTCGGGCTGCCACTACCCCGACGGCATGGGCACGCCACGCTTCCCGCGCGTCGCCGGGCAGCACGCCGAGTACACCTACCAGCAACTCAAGGACTTCGCCGCGGGCAAGCGCGAGAACGATCGCGGCCTGGCCATGCAATCGGTCGCCAACCGGATGAACGACCAGCAGATGAAGGCGGTGTCCGAATACATAGCGGGGATGAAATGATCATCGAGGGATCCGCGAGCAGCCGGCGCGTGGCGGGAGCGCTCATCGTCCTCGGCGCACTTGCCGCACCGGCCTTCGCCGCGCCGCCGACACCACCGGTCGCGCCGGGTATCGAGTCGAAGTCCTACCGCTGGGACAAGCTGACGGCGGAGGAGGCGGAGGCGTTGAAGCTCAAGGGGGATCCCGCGCGCGGTCGAGTGGCGTACGAGGTTTGCCAGGGCTGTCACAAGCCCGATGGCTCGGGGCTCGCCGACGGCTCGTACCCGCAGCTCGCCGGCCAGCACGCGACTGTCCTCATCAAGCAGATGGGCGACATCCGGGTCGGGCGGCGCGACAACCCGAAAATGTATCCGTTCGCCGGCAAGCACATGATCAACGTGCAGGAGATCGCCGACATTGCGACCTATCTGCAGCAGCTGCCGATCCCGAAGGACAACGGCCGCGGTCCCGGCACTGACCTCGCGCGCGGCGGCGAGCTCTACCGCAAGGACTGCGTGACCTGCCACGGGGACCGGGGCGAAGGCGACGCGGGCAAGTTCTATCCGGTGCTCGCGGGTCAGCACTACCTCTACATGGTTCGCCAGGTGAAGGAGATCCGCGACGCGAAGCGGCGCAACGCCAACCCGCGCATGGTGAAGGCGGTAAAGGGGTACACGGATGCCCAGATCGAGGCGGTGTCCGACTATCTGTCCCGCCTCGATTTCGCGCAAAAGCGCTAGCGCGGCACGTCTGCCCGGTCGCTTTTTCGTGATCTGTATCGGTGCGACCACCCTTGCCACCATGCTGTTGCCGGGTTTAACTTACGGGTCGGATCAACACTGCGGGTACGGGGAGCCGCGCGCCTGAACGTCCGCGCTCGGCTTGGTTCTAGGAGGAACGAGGAGGAGGACGACGATGCTCAAGAGAGGAGTTCCCGCGATCGCGCTGCTCGTGCTCGCCGCGGCCGCGCAGCCGGCCGCCGCGCAGAGCATGGAGGACCGGGCGCGGTACTGGGCCGCGAGCTGCGCGGCTTGCCACGGTTTCGAGGGCCGCAGCGTCAGCGAAGTGCCGGGCCTGGCCGGCAAGTCGAGGGCCGATCTGTACAAGGCGCTGCTCGACTTCAAGTCGGGCGCGACCAAGACGGCGACGGTCATGCACCAGCATGCGCGCGGCTACTCCGACGCGCAGCTCGAGGCGATGGCCGATTTCTTCTCGAGGCAGAAGCGCTGAACGCGCCGCGTCCACTCCGGAGGACAATCCAATGAGCATCGACAGACGAGATTTCGTGAAGCTGCTCGGCGCGAGCGGCACCCTCGCCGGCGTGTCCGCGATGACCGGCTGCGCGACCGAGCCTGCCGCCCCGCCGGCACCGATCGGCAGGGTCATCGTGATCGGCGGGGGCTACGGCGGCGCAACCGCGGCACGCTACATCCGCGCATGGAGCGGCGGCCGCATCCAGGTCTTCCTGATCGAGCGCAACCGCCAGTTCGTGTCCTGCCCGTTCAGCAACCGCGTGCTCGGCGGCTCGATGAAGATCGAGGAGCTGACGCTCGGCTACGACAAGCTGCGCGCACTCGGCGTGCAGGTGATCCACGACGAGGTCACCGGGATCGATCCGGTCAAGAAGCGCGTCCGGCTCAAGCGCATCGAGGACCTGCCGTACGACAAGGTCGTGGTCGCGCCCGGCATCGACTTCATGTACGAGCAGGTGCCCGGTCTCCAGACGCCGCAGGCGCAGGCGCAGATCCTGCACGCGTGGAAGGCGGGGGAGCAGACCGTGGCGCTGCGCAAGCAGCTCGAGGCCATGCCGGACGGCGGCGTCTACGCTCTGTGGATCCCCAAGTCGCCCTATCGCTGCCCGCCGGGACCGTACGAGCGCGCGTGCCAGGTCGCCTACTACTTCAAGACCGTCAAGCCGAAGTCGAAGGTCCTCATCCTCGACTCGAACGACGACGTGCAGTCCAAGAAAGGCCTGTTCATGGCGGCATGGAACGGGACGTACAAGGGTCTCGTCGAGTATCGTCCGAACAGCGAGCTCGAGGCCGTGGATGCCGGCGCGAAGACGATCCGGCTGCTCGGCGGCTCGGTCAAGGCCGACGTGCTCAACGTGGTCCCGCCCCAGCGCGCGGGCGACATCGCGCGCCAGGCCGGTCTGATCAACGTCAACCAGCGCTGGTGCGGGATCGACTACCTCGCCTTCGAGTCGACGGCGCACAAGGACGTGCACGTCATCGGCGACGCCATTCTCGCGGCGCCGGCCATGCCGAAGTCCGGCCACATGGCGAACCAGCACGGCAAGATCGCCGCCGGCGCGATCGTGGCGACGATGACCGGACGGCCCGTCAACGACGAGCCGATCATCGCCAACACCTGCTACAGCTGGATCGACAATCGCGAGGTCGTCCACGTGGCGTCGGTCCACGTCTACGACAAGGCGCAGAAGACGCTGGTCCCGGTGAAAGGCGCCGGCGGACTGTCGACTGCGCCGAGCGTGAAGGAAGGCGTGTTCGCGATGGGCTGGGCCGAGAACATCTGGTCGGACGCCCTCGGCTAGGTCGCGGCGCCGGTATCGGGCAAGCTAGCGCGCGGCATTCGCCGCGCGCTTTCTTTTCCGGTGCCGCGGAGCGCTATCGCCGCCCGGTGCTGCCGAACCCGCCGGCGCCGCGCTCGCTCGCGGCGAAGTCCTCGACGATGTTCAGCGCCACCTGCAGCACCGGCACGATGACCAGCTGCGCCACCCGCTCCATGGGCTGCAGCGTGTAGGGCGCCGCCGAGCGGTTCCACAGCGACACCATGATCTGGCCCTGGTAGTCCGAGTCGATCAGACCGACGAGGTTGCCGAGCACGATGCCGTGCTTGTGCCCGAGCCCTGAGCGCGGCAGGACGAGTGCGGCGAGGCCCGGATCGGAGAGGTGGATCGCGATACCGCTCGGCACCAAGGCGGACTGGCCCGGCTCGAGCGCGAGCGGCGCGTCGATGCACGCGCGCAGGTCGAGGCCCGCGGCGCCCGCCGTCGCGTACTGGGGCGGCGTGTCGTGCAGGCGCGCGTCGAGGACGCGGACGTCGATGCGATGCATGGGCGCGAGCCGGCCGGAGCGGGTGGTGCGGTCCCGCGCGCCCTAGAGCAGCCGCGCGATGTGGGCCACGAGCCGGCGCGCGAGCACGATCTTCGGCGCCCGCTCGAGGACGTGCTCGCCGGCGTCGTCGAACAGGGTGAGCGCGTTGTCGTCGCGACCGAACGCGGTGTGGGCGAGATTCGCGGCGAGGAGCGGGATCCGCTTCTTCCTCCGCTTGGCCTGGGCGTACTCGACCAGGTTCTCGGTCTCGGCGGCGAAACCCACGCAGAACGGCGGCTTGTCGAGCGCCGCCACGGCGGCAAGGATGTCCGGGTTTTCGGCCAGTTCGAAGCGCGGCGGGCCGTCCCCCTTCTTCATCTTGTGGCCCTTGGGCTGCACGACGTGGTAGTCGGCCACCGCCGCGACACCGATGAACACGCTCGCGTCGCGCGCCCGCGACATCGTCGCGTCGAACATCTCGCGCGCGGTCGTGACGTCCACTCGCGCGACGCCCGGCGGTGTCGCGAGCTGCGTCGGTCCGGCAACCATCGTCACCTCGGCACCGGCCTCCGCCGCCGCCTGCGCCACCGCGAAGCCCATCTTGCCCGAGCTGAGGTTGGTGATGCCGCGCACCGTGTCGATCGGCTCGAACGTGGGCCCCGCCGTCACGAGGACGCGCTTGCCCGCCAGCGGTTTCGGCCCGAGCTCGGCCGCAACCCCGGCGAAGATCTCCGCCGGCTCCAGCATCCGGCCCATCCCGGTCTCGCCGCACGCCTGGTCGCCCGCTGCCGGCCCGAGGATCACGATTCCGTCCGCGCGCAGCGTCTCGACATTGCGGCGCGTTGCCGGGTTGTCCCACATCTGCCGGTTCATCGCCGGCGCGACCACGAGGGGACACTCGCGCGCGAGGCAGAGCGTGGAGAGCAGATCGTCGCAGAGCCCGTTCGCGACCTTGGCGAGGAAGTCCGCGGTGGCCGGCGCGACGACGATCACGTCGCGGTCGCGCGAAAGCTCGATGTGGGCCATGTTGTCGGGGATGCGAGCGTCCCACATGTCCGTGGAGACGGCCTGGCCGGACAGCGCCTGCAGGGTCACCGGCGTGACGAAGCGGCAGGCGGCCTCGGTCATGACGACGCGCACGTCAGCGCCGGACCTGACGAGCAGGCGGCACAGCTCGGCGGCCTTGTAGGCCGCAATTCCCCCGGTCAGCCCGAGGAGGATGCGTTTTCCCTTCACGTCAGCCGCATTCGAAGTCGCGCGTTAGGTCGGACTGATTCTACGCGATCGAGAGGGTGACCCGTGCCGATCACCGACTGGCCGGAAGGCGAGCGCCCGCGCGAGAAGCTGCTTGCCCGGGGCGCCGCCGCCCTGTCAGACGCAGAGCTGCTCGCGATATTCCTGCGCACCGGGGTGCGCGGCAGGAGCGCGGTCGACCTAGGCCGGGACATGCTCGATCGCCACGGCTCGCTCAACGCGCTGTTCGCGGCCGAGGCGCGCGAGCTCGCCGCGACCCCGGGCATCGGTGCCGCCAAGTGCGCACAGCTTCGCGCCGCATACGAGCTCGCCCGGCGCGGGCTCGCGGAGACCGCGCTCGCGGGTGACGTGCTCTCCTCGCCCCAGGCGGTCCGCAGTTACCTCCAGTTCAGCCTGGCGCATCGACCCAACGAGGTCTTCGTTGCCGTCTGGCTCGACGCACAGCACCGGGTCCTGAAGATGCAGGAGCTCTTCTCGGGCACCCTGACCCAGACGAGCGTGTTCCCGCGGGAGGTCGTCAAGGACGCGTTGCGACACAACGCCGCGGCCGTGATCTTCGCGCACAACCACCCCTCCGGGCTCGCGGAGCCGAGCCAGGCCGATCAGCTTCTGACCGAGACGCTCAGGCGGGCCCTGGACCTCGTTGACGTGAAGGTGCTCGACCATTTCGTGGTTGGGCGCGGGGCGACCTTTTCCTTCGCGGAGCGCGGGCTGCTCTAGGATGTCGAAGGGAAGCGGTTGAGCCGAAGCCGATTTCTGCCTATAATCCGCGGCTTTCCCGATTCTGGAGCGACTCCCATGGCGCGCGTTTGCCAAATTACCGGCAAGAAGCCGCAGACGGGGCACCACGTGTCCCATGCGAACAACAAGACCAAGCGCCGGTTCCTGCCGAACCTGCAGTCGCGCCGCTTCTGGCTAGAAGGCGAGAAGCGCTGGGTGCGCCTGCGCGTCTCGAACGCAGGGCTGCGGCTCATCGACAAGCGGGGCATCGAGGCGGTGCTGGCCGACCTCCGGGCCAGGGGCGAACTCTAGGAAGGGGCTGAGCGATGCGCGAGAAGATCAAGCTCGAGTCGACCGCCGGAACCGGTCACTTCTACACGACCACGAAGAACAAGCGGACCACCCCGGACAAGATCGAGATCAAGAAGTACGACCCGAAGGCGCGCAAGCACGTCCTCTACAAGGAGACGAAGCTCAAGTAGCCCGGCCTCACGGCCGACAAAAAACCCGCCGGCTGGCGGGTTTTTTTGTTGCCGCAGGGCGGCTCAGGCGAAGCTGCGCAGGCGCATCGAGAAGTCGCGCAGCGGCCCGATCCCGCTCGTCTCGGCACGGTGACACCAGTCCTGCAGCTGGGCGACGAGCTGCTCGCGCGTCGCACTCGACCGGTTCCAGAGGGCCGCGAGCTCCGCGCGCATCCGGTAGGCGGTCTGCAGCGCCGAGCTCTTCGCGAGGCTCTCCTCCAGCGCCGCCCGCTCGGTCCCGGCGAGCTTCCGGTCGTCCCAAGTGAGCCAGCGGCGCACGCGCTTGAGCACCTCGGCGTCGTGGGGCGCCCGCGACTTCAGGCGCGCGAGCTCTTCCGCGTAGGTGGCCTTCAGCGAGGCCGCGTACTTCGCGAGCACTTCGTACCGGTTTGCGATCACGGCGTGCAAGGTCTCCATGTCGATCGCCGGCTTCACTGCGCCGACTCGCAGGCGCGGAGGCGTCTTCTTGACGTGTGCGAAGCCGAGCGTCTCGAGGATCCGGATGTACGCCCAGCCGAGATCGAACTCGTACCACTTGTTCGAGAGCTTGGCCGACGAGGCGAACGCGTGGTGGTTGTTGTGCAGCTCCTCGCCGCCGATCAGGATGCCCAATGGGACGATGTTGGTGCTGGCGTCGCCTGTCTGCCAGTTCCGATAGCCCCAGAAGTGGCCGATGCCGTTGATGACCCCTGCGGCCCAGAACGGGATCCATGCGATCTGCGTCACCAGGATCAGCGCGCCGGGAACGAGGCCGAAGAGCGCGATGTCGACCATCCCCATGACCGTGAGGCCGGAGAGCGTGAAACGCGAATAGAGGTTGCGCTCGATCCAGTCGTCCGGCGTGCCGTGGCCATAGCGGTCCATGGTCTCGCGGTTGCGCGATTCCTTCACGTAGAGGAACACGCCGCCCCAGAGCACCCGGTTGATGCCGTAGATCTGCGGGCTGTGCGGGTCCTCGGCGGTTTCGCACTTGGCGTGATGCTTGCGGTGAATCGCCGCCCATTCCTTGGTGACCATTCCGGTCGTGAGCCACAGCCAGAACCGGAAGAAGTGCGCCGGGATCGGGTGCAGGTCGAGCGCACGGTGCGCCTGGCACCGGTGCAGAAAGATCGTGACCGCGGCAATGGTGACGTGGGTCAGCGCGAGCGCCACGAGCACGCAGCCCCACCAGGGCAGGTCGATCAGGCCAGCGAAGAGCCAGGAGGCGATGTCCATGTAGATGAGGGTATCTCGTTCTGGTTGGCGCGGAAACGGCTCCGCGGGCCGGATTCTACGGCAAATCGAGGACTTAGCCCGTGCCGGACGCCGCCCCCGGGGTGCCGGCGGTGGCCGTTTCACGCACCGCGCCGGTCAGAATGCGCACGTCGCGCTGCGGATACGGGATCTCGATCCCGCGCTCGCGGAAGGCCGCGAGCAACCCGAGCGCGATGTCGGACCGGACGCCCCCGGTCCCCATCTCCGGATCGCCGATCCAGAAGCCGAGCTCGAGATTCAGCCCGTTGTCGCCGAAGCCGTTGAGCATCGCGAACGGCGCCGGATCGTCGAGCACGCGGGGATGCCGGCGCGCCACCTCCTCGCACAGCCGCAGGACCGGCTCCACATCGGTGCCGTACGCGACCTGCAGCTGGATCGGAACGCGCGCCCGGCGATCGGTGTAGGAGTGATTGAGCACCGTCGAGGTGATGAGCGCTTCGTTCGGGATGATCGCCTCGCGGCCATCGAGGGCCCTGACCACGGTATAGCGGGTCGTCATCTCCTTGACGACGCCGTAGAAGTTGTCCGCCGTGATCACGTCGCCGAGCCGGATCGAACGGTCGAGGAGCACGATGAACCCGCTCACGTAGTTGCTCGCGATCTTCTGCAGGCCGAAACCGAGCCCGACGCCGAGCGCTCCGCCGAACACCGAGAGCAGCGTGAGGTCGAGCCCGACCAGCGGCAACGCGACGACGACCGCGAGGAACACGAGCAGCGACTTGACCAGGCGCGCTAGCGCGACGCGGACATTCGCGTGGATCCCCACCGCGTGCATGAGGCGCGCTTCGATCAGCCCGCCGACCCAGAGCGCAGCGAGGATCGTCAGCGCGACGCCGAAGATTCCCCAGCTGAGGTCCCAGACCGAGACGCGCCCGCGTCCCACCGGAATCGCGATCGACTCGAGCGCCTCCACCACCCGCGGCAGCACACCGAGGATGTAGAGGGCGAATGCCCCCCAGACGGTCACCGCGATCGCGCGCTCGAACGCCGCGATCATGCTGCCGCGCCCCATCGCCACGCGCAGCAGGTAGACGACGCTGCGCACGATCGCAAGCGCCCCGAGCAGCGGGACCGCGAGGTCGAGCAGCGACACGGACAGGTAGGGCTTCAGCGCGGCGCGCGCGAGCACCACCAGCAGCAGTGCAACGACGGGAAAGACGATCCGGCGCATCCCGCCCAGCCCCACCTCCACGCCGCGGGAGGTGGGCACGGACGGCACGCGCCGGCTGAACGCGCGGTCGGCTGCCCAGGCGCCCAGCAGGCATGCCGCGATCGCGCCGATCTGCCACAGCACCGCCGGATCGTGCAGATCCGCCCATGCCTTGCGCCAGAGTCCCTCGAACTCGCCGTTCATATCGCTCTCCCTGCCGGTAGCTTCGCGCACACCGCGCTCAAGTCCGCTCCATCAACGCGCCGAAGAACGCGTCGGTCCCGTGGACGTCCGGACGGAGCCGGAGGAACCGGTCCGCGGGGCCGTGGTCCGGCAACTCGATGCGTGCGTTGGCCAGCGCGACCGCCGGCGGCACGAGGGTGAAGTCCGGGTGCGCGGCAAGAAAGCCCTGCGCCACCCGCTCATTCTCCTCGGCGAGGATGCTGCACGTCGCATAGAGGAGCCGCCCCCCGCGCTTCACGAGCGCCGCCGCGGCAGCGAGAATCGCCGCCTGCTTCGCGGCGAGTTCGGCCAGCGCCTGCTCGCCCTGTCGCCATTTCAGGTCCGGATTGCGCCGCACGGTTCCGAGGCCGGTGCACGGCGCGTCAACCAGGACACGGTCGATCTTGCCGCCCAGCCGCTTGATCCTGGGATCGCGCTCCGACTCGATCCGCTGCGGATGGACGTTCGAGAGCCCCGAGCGCGCGAGCCGCGGCGCGAGCTTCGCGAGCCGGCGCTCGGACACGTCGAAGGCGTAGATCCGACCGGTCGAGCGCATGAGCGCCCCGAGCGCGAGGGACTTGCCGCCGGCGCCGGCGCAGAAGTCGACGACCATCTCGCCGCGCCGCGGTCCCAGCAGGTAGCACAGCAGCTGGCTGCCCTCGTCCTGCACCTCGATCGCGCCGGCGGTGAACAGTCGGTTCCGCGCCAGCGCCGGCTTGCCGGCGACCCGGAGTCCCGCGGGCGAGTACGGCGTCGGCTGCGCGGCGATACCGTCCGCGGCCAGCGCTTCGGCGGCCTCGTCGCGGCCGATTGCCGCCAGGTTCACGCGGAGATCGAGCGGTGCGGGCTGTGCAAGCGCATGGGCCAGGCTGCGCAGGCCCGCTTCGCCGAGTACCGGCAGCACGCGCTCGACGACCCAGTCCGGCAGGTCGCAATCGACCGCGAGCGGGAGCGCGCCGCGCGCCGCGCCCTTGACGGCCTCGAGTCGGGCGATCTCCCCGGGCGTGGCACCGGCGACCTCGCGCAGGTTGAGGCCCGAAACGCGCACGAGCGACGCAAGGGCGAGCGTGCGCGCGCCGGGACGCCGGACCCCGATCTCGCCCAGTGCAAACTCGAGCAGGCTCCGGCGCCGGAGCAGCGCATACACCGAGTCGGCGACGAAGCCCCGGTCGTGCACGCCGAGCTTCGGATGCGCGCGGAAGAACGACGACAGCACCGCATCCGCGGGGCGCTCGAACCGCAGGACCGCCGCGGCCGCCTCGACGTAGGCGTCGACGAGCGCAGGGCTCAGGCGCATCGCGGATCGCTCGCGATGCGCGGCGCAGCGGGCCGGTTCATGCGTCGTCGAAAAGGAACTGGCGGGCGTCGGGGTCGGCGACGCGCACGCGTCCTGCCTCGAGGACGAGCCGGCCGCCGAGGAACCAGGCGACTGCCTGCGGATAGATGCGGTGCTCCTGCGCGAGCACGCGCGCGGCGAGCGTGTCCTCGTCGTCGCCGGGCCGCACCGGCACCGCCGCCTGAATCACGATCGGCCCGTGATCGAGCTCGGGCGTCACGAAGTGCACCGTCGCGCCGTGCACCTTCACGCCGGCCGCGAGCGCGCGCGCATGAGTGTGCAGCCCGGGGAACGCCGGCAGCAGCGAAGGATGGATGTTCAGGAGACGCCCTTCGTAGCGCCGCACGAAGGCCGGCGCGAGAATGCGCATGAAGCCGGCGAGCGCGACCAGCCGCGGGCGAAACCGATCGATTTCCGCGGCGAGCGCCGCGTCGAACGCGTCGCGGCTTGCGAACCCGGTGTGCCCGACGACGGCGGTCGCGAGGCCGCGCTCGCGCGCGTAGGCGAGACCCGCCGCGGACGCCTGGTTGCTGATCACCGCGGCGACCGGGAGACCCGCATCGACCAGGGCACGCATGTTGCTGCCACGGCCGGAGATGAGAATGACGACGCTCATGGCGTCATTCTATGACGACGGCGGCGCCGGCCTTGGCGTCAGCCGTGCCGGCGCAGCAGGAAGAGCCCGGCTGCGGCGAGCGCCATCGTCCCCGCCGCGATACCGAATGCGCCGGCGAGCGAGCTCGCCGCGACGACGGGCTCCAGCGCGAGCGGTGAGACGAACTGGCCGAGGAAGATGGTGGCGGTCAGGCCGCCGGCGAGCCGCCCGCGCAGCCGCGGCGGCGCGAGCGCGAGCACCCACAGGCTGCTGTTGGGAAAGAAGAGGCCGACCCCGAAGCCGGACGCGACGGCACCCGCGATCACCGCCCAGTAGGCGCCGGCCAGCGCGATGAGCCCGTAGCCGACCGACATCGTGGCGATCGCCCACGCGTAGAGGCCGAGCGTGCCGTTGAACCGGCGCATGCGCGGAAACGCAGCCGATCCCGCGGCCGCAGCGAGCGACGAGACGGCGATCGCGGCGCCCGCTGCGGCGCTCGCCTCGACCCCGATCGCGCGCACGAGGAACGGCAGCTGGACGGGCGTCATGTAGAACATCACGACGGCGAACAGGGTGATCGCATAGGCGGCCGCGACCCGACCGCGGGCGAGGTGCTGCGCGTCGCCCGCCTCGGGCGCGCGCAAGCTCGGGTGCGGCGGCTCGGTGAGGAACGCGAGGGCCGGCACGAGGGCCACCCAGCCGCTCAGGTAGAGGAGGAAAGGCAGGCGCCAGTCGATGTCCGCGAGCAGTCCGCCGAGGCCGACCGAGAAGACGGCGCCGAGCGACATCGCGAAAGTCTGCAGCGCCGCAAAGCGCGCCCGCGCCTCCCCGCTGTAGTAGTCGCCGACGAGCGCCGTCGTCGTCGTCATCGTGCCGGCGATGGCAACCCCGAGCGCAAACCGGCTGGCGAGGATGGCGTAGAGGTCGTGCAGCACGTAGCCCGCCATGCCGGCGAGGCCGAAGAGCACGAGGCTTCCCGTCAGCAGCGTCAGCCGTCGAAAGCGGTCGATGATCGCCCCGGCCAGCGGCGCGCACAGCGCGATGCCGAGCGCGGGAGCGGTGAGGACGAGCTTGGTCACCAGCTCGACACCTGCGACGCCGCGGTACGCGTCGGCCATTCGCGGCAGAGCGGGCGCAATCGTCGCCGCGCCCATCACCGTGAGGCACGCGACGAGCAGGAGGGCGGCCTCGCGGCCGGTCAGGGCGGTCAATGGGGAGGTACGGCGAAAGGATGCCGGAGGATACCGGGACGGCGCGCGCCCGTATGTGCCCCGTCCCGGGCCCGCGTCAGGGCAGGTCGAAGACGAGCGCTTCCGCGTCGACGCCCTGCTCCAGCACGATCTCGCCGACCCCGGCGACCTTCAGCGCATCGCCAGCCCCGAGGGCTTGCCCGTTCGCCGCCAGCGTCCCGCGCGCCACGTGCACGTAACTCCGGCGTCCGGGCGCGAGCCGGTGGGTCACCCGCTCCGCCCCATCGAGCAGCGATGCAAACACGAATGCGTCCTGGTGGATCGTCACCGAGCCCTCCCGGCCGTCGGGAGACGCGACCAGCCGGAGCCGTCCGCGCTTGGACCCCGCGTCGAAGTGCCGCTCCTCGTAGCCCGGCGCGATGCCGCGCACGCCGGGTTCGATCCAGATCTGCAGGAAGTGGACGAGCGCCTCGCGCGAATGGTTGAACTCGCTGTGCATCACGCCCCGCCCCGCGCTCATCCGCTGCACGTCGCCGGGACGCAGCACCGAGCCGTTCCCCATCGAGTCCTTGTGCTCGAGGGCGCCTTCGAGCACGTAGCTGATGATCTCCATGTCCCGGTGCCCGTGCGTGCCGAAGCCCTGGCCGGGCGCCACGCGGTCCTCGTTGATCACGCGCAGCGGACCGAAGCCCATGTGGGCGGGATCGTGATAGTCGGCGAACGAGAAGCTGTGGTACGAACGCAGCCAGCCGTGGTCGGCGTAGCCGCGCTCGGCCGCCCTGCGAAGCTCGATCATCGTGCCCTCCAGGCGCGCGCGACGCGCATCGACGGAAGATGGATCCGCGGCGCCAGGATTGCAAGGGCGCCGGGGCACGAATGCCCCTGCCCGGGTCGCGGGTACGCCCAGAAGGACGTGCTAAAAGGAGTAGTACTGGTAGCGGTTCTTGCCCGCTTCCTTGACGCGGTACATCGCCGCGTCGGCGTGCTTGAGCAGCGCCTCGGGCGTGGTGCCGTCGCGCGGGTAGATGCTGATGCCGATGGAGGCGCCGATCTCGAAGCGTCGCCCGCCGGCGGCCACCGGCTCGGTGAGCGCGGAGAGAATCTTCTCGGCGACCAGGCTCGAGTCGTCGGGCACGCGCTGCCCGGAGAGCAGGATGACGAACTCGTCGCCGCCGAGCCGCGCGACCGTGTCCGACTCGCGCACGCACTCCCGCAGGCGCCGCGCGACCGTGCGCAGCGCGTAGTCGCCCATGAGGTGGCCGAACTGGTCGTTCACCGCCTTGAAGCCGTCCAGGTCGATCAGCATGACCGCGACCAATGCGTCGTTGCGCCGTGCGAGGGTGATCGACTGCTGCAGGCGGTCCTCCAGCAGCCGCCGATTCAGCAGCCCGGTCAGGGCGTCGTGGTCCGCGAGGTGCTGGATGCGCTGCTCCCGCTCCTTGCGCGCCGAGATGTCGAACATCACCCAGATCGAGCCCTCGTCCACCGCATCGGGATCGATCGCACGCCCGCGCAGCTCGCACCAGAACACCGTGCCGTTCTTGCGCCGGACGAGCAGCTCGGTCTCGAACACGCGGCCCTGCGCCATCGTGGCGTGCGCCTGACGCCCGAGGTAGTCCCATTCCGCCGGATCGGCGTAGAACGTGAGCGTCGGCTTGCCCGCCAGGTCCGCGGGCCGGTATCCGACCATGTCGGCGAACTTCGCATTGCACTTCTCGATTGTCCGATCGCGCACCAGCGCGAGCCCCTCGGACACGGTGTCGAAGATCAGCTGCTGCTCGGCCAGCGCCTCGGACAGCTCGTGCTCCTTGGCCTTCAGCTCGGTGATGTCTGTGGCCGTCCCGGTGACGCCGACGACCGCGCCCCGCGCGCTGCGCAACGGCGTCGCGTTCAGGCTGAGCACGACGTGACCGCCCTTGCGATTGCGATGCACGGTCTCGAAGTGGGACGCCGTCCCGTCGTTCATGACGCGGGCGAGCATCGCCGCGGTGCGGTCGCGGTCCGCCTCGGGCTGCGAGTCGACCAGGCGCTCGGCGAGCATGTCCTCCGGCTCGCAACTGAAGATCTGGCGCGTCGCGCGCGGGCTGAGGTAGGTCCAGCGGCCCTCGCGGTCGACCGCCCACACGAGATCGTTGGCGGTCTCGACCAGATGGCGGAAATGGCTCTCGCTCTCGCGCAGACGCTCCTCGACTGCCTTGCGGTCCGAGATGTCGATGACCGATCCTGCAAACCGCACCGCCGTGCCGCGCGCGTCGCGAACCGCGCGCCCGCGCGCGTGCACCCACACGAATGTCCCGTCTGCCCGGCGCAGGCGATACTCGCAGTCGAGCGGATCGTCGCCCCCGATGCAGCGGGTCATGGCGGCCATGGCGCGCTCGCGGTCCTCCGGATGCAGGTGATCGGAGAAGAACAAGAGCGAACGGAACTCGTCGTTGCCTGCGTAGCCGAGGATTTCCTTGAAGCGCGGCGAGAAGTACATCGTGTTGTCGATGATGTTCCAGTCCCAGAGCCCGCTCTGCGCGGCCTGGACCGCGAGGTCGAGGCGCTCCTCGCTCGCGCGTAGTGCCGCCTCCGCGCGCTTCGCCTCGGTGATGTCGGCGCAGACCACGACCACGCCCAGTTCCGGCTTGCCCGCGATGATCGACTGGCCGGAGATGTCGCACCACACCCGCGTGCCGTCGCGGCGAGCGAGCGCAATTTCGCTCCGATACAGCCGGCCCTCCAGCACCGCGCGATAACTCTCCTCGACCTTCGCGTCCCACTCCTCCTGGTCGGGGAAGAACATGCGCACCGAGTGGCCGATCAGTGCATGGCGCGGGTAGCCGACGATGCGCTCGACCTCCCGGTTGCAGTCGACGATGCGCAGTTCGCGCAGGAACAGGATCCCGACGGTTGCCGCATCGAACAGGCCGCGCTGCTCGGCGAGCAGGCGCTCGTTCGCGATGCCGCGCTCGACGTTCTGGAGGACGGTGCGGTGCAGGTCTGCGAAGACGCGTGCGACCGCCAGCAGGAACACGAGCACCAGCAGCGCCATCGCGGCGTCGGTCTCGCCACCGCGCAGCGCAAGCGCCGCGCCCTGTGCCGCCAGCATCGGCACGACGAGCGCGAAGAACGACCTCCGGCTTGCGGCGAGCACGCCCATCGCGCCGATTGCCATTCCGCCCACCACGAACACGACGAAGACCTGCCGCAGTGGGTCTGCCGAAGCGAGCCCGGTGGCGAGCGCACCCCATGCAATGCCCATGGCGAGCGCCCCGAGGACGAACCGGTTCTCCCACGTCGCCGCACCGGGACGGCCTCGATCGCGTGCGCCGTAGGCCCGGACGAGCATGAAGCGCGCGCCGGTGACGAGGGCGACTGCGGCTAGCCAGCCGACGATCGCGCGACGGTCGGCGGCAGACCACAGGACAGCGGCGGTGACCGAGGCCACGGCGAGCGTCACCAGGAAACCGGCCGGAGCGCTGCGGTAGAGCAGCGCGACCCGCTCGGCCGCGATCGCGTCAGGATCGGGATGCGAGAAGCCCGAAACGCGGGCGGAGGAGTCGGCGTCCATGACCGGCGGTGACGAACCGGGAGTATAGGGACCGCCGCCCGCGCCCACGCGGCACTAGTTCCTTGGTGCGACGCCGATCGGCGCGGCGACGGTCCGGAAGGCTAGCCGGGAGTCGGTTCCGCCGCCTGCGCGGCGATCTCTCGGTGCACTTCGGCCATGTCGACTGACTGCGCGCGGGTGATGACCTCTTCGAGCATTGGCGCCGGCAGCGCGCCGGCTTCGGCGTACAGGATCACCTTCTCCCGAAACAGCATCAGCGTCGGGATCGAGCGGATGTTGAACGCCGCAGCGAGCTCCTGCTCCGCCTCGGTGTTCACCTTGGCGAACACGACGTCGGCGTGGCGCTCGGAGGCGGCCTCGAAGGTCGGCGCGAACGCGCGGCACGGCGCGCACCAGGACGCCCAGAAGTCGACGACGACGAGGTCGTTTCCGGCCACGACGCTCTCGAAGTTCTCCTTCGTCAACTCGACGGTCGCCACGCTCGCTCCCCGATGTGCATGAAGCTGGGGCAGTATAGCATCGCGTCTTCCGCGTCCGTCTTCACCGCATTGCAGATCGCCGATTCGCGCTATCGCGGTCGCTTCGCGCCCTCGCCCACCGGGCCGCTGCACTTCGGGTCGCTCGTCGCTGCGCTCGGAAGCTGGCTCGATGCGCGCGCGGCGGGGGGCGAGTGGCTCGTGCGCATCGAGGACCTCGATCCCCCGCGCGAGGCTCCCGGCGCGGCCGCGGGCATCCTGCGCGCCCTCGAGGCGCTCGGCCTCCACTGGGACGGCCCGGTGCTGCGCCAGAGCGAGCGCGCCGAGGCGTACCGCGCCGCGCTCGCCGAGCTCGCGCGCACGGGCGCAACCTATGCCTGCGCATGCACGCGCCGCGAGATCGGCGATGCGGGGCGCGCGGGCATCGACGGCGGCCTCGTCTACCCGGGGACGTGTCGCAACGGCCTGCCGGGCGGACGCGCCGCCCGCGCCACGCGGGTGCGCGTCGGGGACGCCGTGGTCGAGTTCGACGACGCCGTGCAGGGCCGCGTGCGCCAGGAACTGGCGCACGACGTGGGCGATTTCGTTCTGCAGCGCGCCGACCGGCTGTTCGCCTACCAGCTCGCCGTGGTCGTCGACGATGCCGCCCAGGGCATCACCGACGTCGTGCGCGGCGCGGACCTGCTCGACTCGACGCCGCGGCAGATCCTGCTGCAGCGGCTGCTCGGCGCGCCGACACCGCGCTATCTTCACCTTCCGGTCGCAATCCACGCGGGCGGAGAGAAGCTCTCGAAGCAGACGGGTGCGCCGCCGATAGACTGCACGCACGCCGGCGCCGCGGTTCTCGCGGCGCTGCGGTTTCTCGGCCAGCGCGTCGATGACGATCCCGTCGGCGCCCGACCGGAGACGCTCCTCGCGACCGCGATTAGACGCTGGAACCGCGCATCGATCCCGCGGGTGAGGACTGCAATCGCTCCGGGATGACCGTGCGCTACTGGGCGCGCGCCGAAAGGAACGCCTCGATCGGGCGCCAGAAATCGGCCTGCGGGCCGAGGTCGTTGTGCCCGGCGTTTGGAACTGCCGCCCAGCGTTTCGGGCCGGCCCACGCCTCGAAGAGCCGGCGCGAGTGCTCGGGCGGAATGATGGCGTCGCGCTCCCCGACGATCGCAAGCAGCGGCACGGTGATTGCCGGCGCGCGAGCGATCGAATCGAACGGGTGCTTGAGCATCAGTCGCACCGGCAGGAACGGATAGTGCCGCTCGCCGAGTGCGGTCATGCTGTCGAACGGCGAGATGAGCACGACTCCCGCGACGTCGCGGCGCGATGCCACGTGAACCGCAACGCCGCTGCCTAGGCTGCGTCCCACCAGGACGATGCGCGCGCGATCGACGTCCGGACGCGCCGTCAGCGCATCGAAGACGCGCTCCGCATCGCCGAACAGCGCCCGCTCGGAAGGCTTGCCGTCGCTCTCGCCGTAGCCGCGATAGTTCACGAACGCGAGCGCCCAGTCCTCAGGCCACGGCTCGGCCGCCTGCCAGGAGACCTCCTCGGCGTTGCCGCCGTAGTAGATCAGTAGCGGCGCGGGCGCACGCGTGGCGTGGACGAGCCAGCCGCGAACGATGACGCCCTCGCCGACCGAAATGCTCAACGGCTCTACGGTGCGCCCGGGGCGGGCGTGCGGCGGGCGCACCGGGCCGGACTGCGGGAGGAAGAGCATGCCGTCCTGCGCGAGGTAGAGGGCGCCGGGCACGCCCAGCACGAGCACCGCGCCGAGGACGATCCAGGCGATCACGTCCACGCCGTCGCGGTATTCAGGGGCCGGCCGGCCGCTCGGCCGGCGCGGCGAGCGCCGGCGCCTGCCGCCGCGGCGGGATGAGGACCGTCGCGAGGGAGCCGACGACCAGCACGAGCGCCGCGTAGTCGCTCCAGCGCGGCGTCTCGCCGAGCACGAGCGCGCCGCTGAACACGCCGACGACGGGCACCATGAGCGACGAGAGCCCGGACACGCCCGCCGGCGCCGTCTGCGCGATCTTCGTGAACGCCCAGTAGCAGAACCCGAAGGCGACGAACATGTTGTAGAGCACGCCGACCATCGGCCCCGGCGCGAGCGCGAGCAGGTTGAAGCTGCCGTCCTCCACGAAGAGCGCGAGCGCGAAGATCGGCATGCCGCCGATGACCATCTGCCAGGCCGCGAAGCTCGTCGTCGGCAGCGACGTCGGCCATTTGCGGATGAGCACGATCGCGATCGCCCAGCCGATTGCGGCCCCGATCATGAACAGGGCGCCGGCGGGCGCACGCTCCACCGCACGGAACTCCGCGCCGAGGAGCAGCAGCATGCCGGCCATGCCGAGCGCGACGCCGAGCGCGCGCCGGCGCGTGAACGGCTCGCCGAGCACCCAGGTGGCGAGCAGGACGCTCCACATCGGCATCGTGTACCCGAGGATCGACGCGCGCCCGGACGCCATCAGGGCGACGCCGTGGACCGAGAGGACGTTCCAGACAGTGATGTTCACGAATGAGATGACTGCGAGGCGGCCCCATTCCGCGCGCGGCACGCGCCAGGGCAGCCCGCGCCAGGCCGCCATCGAGAACAGGATCGCCGCGCCGGCCGCGAGGCACCAGGTGCGGAAGTGCATCGGCGCCATGCCCGCGAGCGAGAGCTTGATCATCGGCCAGTTGAAGCCCCACGCAGCCGTGAGCGCGACGAGCACGCCGATCAGGTGCGGCGGAAAGGTCTGGGACGCATCGGGCTTCATGGCGAGCGGAACCGCGCCCGGAGGTCGGCCGCGACCTCCTCCGGCGTGAGCATCGCGAACCGCTCGTCGAGCAGCAGCTGCAGGTAGGACGCGTCGGAGACGTGCAGCTTCGGATTCAGGTAGAAGCGTGGCAGCAGCCGCGCGGTGACCCAGTGCCGGCGTGGCGCGACGCCGAACGCGTCGGGCAGCAGACAGAGGTTGAAGCTCCAGAGCCCGCGCGCCGCGAACGCCTTCAGCACGCGCACGAGGCTTGTCGCGAAGTCAGCGATGTCTGCGTCGTCGAGGTCGAGCAGCGTGGCGCGGTCGCGGATTACCCCCATTGCGTCCCCCAGGACGCCGGTCGGCGTGAACGGCGCGACCCAGGCGACGCGTCCCTGCTCGCCGATCCACCGCGGGCCGTCGCGCTCCGCCGCGATCAAGGCATCGGCGTAGACGCGGCCGGTGCGGCTGCGGAAGGCCTCCGCAGCGGCGTGCTGGCGGGCGAGCGCGTTCCCCGGCGTCGCGGTCGTGATGACCTGCATGTGCGGGTGAACCTGCGAGCCGCCGGAGGCGGGCATGTAGTTCCAGGTGACGATGCCGTACGCCGCCCCCCCGCCGACCCGCCCGGCGGTGATGCCGATGAACTCCCGGGCGACCGCGAGCCCGTCGGCGATCAGGCGCTCGGGCATCGCGTCCATTCGCTGCACGTGCTCGCTGCACAGAACGGCGATCGCGGAGTAATCGTCGTAGGGAAAGAGATTGGGCACGAGCGTCGCGTCGCCGCGGCGCAGGCGACCGCCCGGCACCAGGTCCTCCGGGAAGCGCGGCGTGATCGCCTCGAGCCGCTCCGGGCAGAACGGACAGCCGGGCCGGCTGAGCGCATCGATCGCCGCGAGATCCGGCGCCGGCGGCGCGCGCATCGCGAAGTGGCAGATTCGCGCCGAGTCGCCGGTGAGCGGATCATGGCGCACCTCGCTCTCGATCTCCGTGAGCGCGAATCCCTTGCGCGGATCGTGCAGCCGCGCGCGCTTGGTCTGGGCTCGGAAATCGATCATGACGCAGGGATATCGGACGGGGGCGAGGCGCTGGGAACGGGCGCCGGATTCTAGCCTGCTACGACCGCACGACGAGCGCGACGCCGACGACCGCAAGCGCGAATCCGGCCACGCCGAACGCGCCGAGGCGCTCGTCGAACAGCGCGAACGCGATCACCGCGGTGAGCGGCGGCACGAGGTAGAAGAGGCTCGCCACCTTGGTCGCGGCGCCGCGCCGGATGAGCAGCGTCAGCAGCGAGATTGCCCCGATCGACAGCACGAGCACGAGCCAGGCGAGCGCGAAGACGAACTCTCCCGCCCAGCGGACCGGCTCGTGCTCGAAGGCTGCCGCGAACGGCGCCAGCACGATCCCGGCGGCGACGAACTGGATCACCGAGCCGGCGCGCAGGTCGAATGCTCCGCAGAAGCGCTTCTGGTAGAGCGTGCCGGCGGTGATCGATGCGAGCGCGATCAGGATCATGACCGCACTGAACGGGGTCAGCCCGGCGAGCGTCGCGCGCTGCGCGACGACGAGCGCGACGCCGCCGAACCCGAGCGCGAGACCGAGCCACTGGCGGCCGGAAACGCGCTCGCGCAGCGCGGGTGCGGCGACGACGGCCGTCAGGATCGGCTGCAGCCCGACGATCAGGGCGGCGAGACCGGCCGACATTCCGGCGTATATCGCCGTGAAAACGCCGGCGAGGTAACCGCCGTGCAGGAGCACGCCGGTCACGGCGATGTGCGCCGTCTGTGCGGGCGTCGCAGGCCACGGCGCGCGCAACAGGAGCGCGATCGGAACCATCAGCGCGAGCACGAGCCCGAAGCGCAGCAACAGAAACGTGATCGGCTGTGCATAGGGCAGCCCGAATTTGGCACCGATGAAGCCGGTGCTCCACAGGAACACGAAGATGCCCGGCATCGCCCGGACCCAGACCCCGTCTCCGCCCTGCGCAGGCCCGCTGGGCCAGTGCTCAGCCATCGTCCAGATCTGGGTCTAACTTATTGATTATGAGTATTTTACGGTCTCTCTCGCCGGGTTTATTGTGCAAAGCACAAAAATTGGTTGACACAATCTCGGCAAACCGTACAATTTGGCTTGTGCGGTGCAGCAAGACCGCAACCGAACAAAGGTTGAAGTGACCGGTTAACCCTCGCCAACGGAGCCAGAAATGTACGTGACCCCCGAACAGATCGTCGCCAACAGCAAGGCCGGCGTCGAAGTGATGCTCGCCCTCGCGAACAGCCAGTTCGCCGTCTACGAGAAATTCGCCGCCCTGAACTTCAACGCGACCAAGACCGCGTTCGAAGACGGCATGAACCACACCCGCGCACTGCTCAACGCCAAGGACGTTCAGGAAGTCGTCAACCTGAACGTGGCGGCCGCGCAGCCCGGCCTCGACCGCGCCATCGCCTACTCGCGCAGCGTGTACGAGCTCGCGACCGCGCAGCAGGCCGAAGCCACCCGCCTCCTCGAGTCGCAGGCGGGCGAGTACAACAAGACCGTCGTCGGCTTCCTCGACAAGTTTGCGAAGAACGCGCCGGCCGGCTCGGACGTCGCCGTCGCCGCGGTGAAGTCCGCGCTCGCGGCCGCCAACTCCGCCTACGACAGCTTCACCAAGGTCGCCAAGCAGGCCACCGAGATCGCCGAAGCCAACATGGCCGCCGCCGCCACCGCGGTCGGCAAGAAGAAGGCCGCCTAAGCGAAAGTCAGGTTCTCCTCTCTGCCTCGAAGCCCCCGGCGCTGGCCGGGGGCTTTTTTTCCCGCTCAGCCGGCGGCCGGCTCGTAGGTCGCGCCGGTCTCGATGACCCCGCGCTTCAGCACTTCGATCGCCTCGGCCACCTCGTCCGGATTGCCGCGGACGCCGAGCTCGATGTGGCGCCGCGTGCCGTCCTCGCCCACGTGCGGCAGGCTGAAGATCTTGAGCTGCCGGTACCGCGCCTCGACGGCGACCATCAGCGGCGTGAGCGTGCTCTCGGCGGAGCCGAAGACGATGATCGCGGCCTCGGCCTCGGGGGTGCGGTGATGCAGCTCCGCGTAGCGGGTGTCCAGCACGCTCTCGACCATCGGCCAGGCCATGACCGGGAAACCCGGCACGAAGTGGTGGTCGCGCACCGAGAATCCGGGAATCTGGTTGTAGGCGTTCGGGATGATCCCTGCCCCGAGGGGAAACTCGACCATCTTGAGCCGGAACGGGGTCGTCTCCGCCCCGAACCGCGCGCGCAGCAGGCGCTCGCCTTCCGGGTGCACCGCGAGCGGGACGCCCAGCGCCGCCGCGGCGCACTGCCGCGTGTGGTCGTCCGGCGTCGCCCCGATTCCGCCGAAAGAGAACACCGCGTCCGGCGACGCGAAGGTGCGCCGCAGCGTCGCCGTGATCCGGTCGGGGTCGTCGCCGACGTACTCCGCCCAGGCGAGACGCAGCCCGCGCGCGCCGAGGAGCTCGATCAGTTTCGCGAAGTGCTTGTCCTGGCGCTTCCCGCGCAGGATCTCGTCCCCGATGATGATCGCGCCGAACTGCATGATCGAAGCGCCGCGCGCCGCAACGACGCTCAGCGCTCGAGAGTCTGCCACATCTTCTGCAGCCGCTTCGCCGACACCGGCACCGGCGTGCGCAGCTCCTGCGCGAAGAGCTGCACGCGCAGCTCCTCGAGCAGCCAGCGGAACTGCTCGAGCTGCGGGTCGACCGTACCCGCCTTGCGCTGCCTCGCCTCTTCGCGCAGCCACTGCGTCTCCAGCGGCGCGAGCTCCGCCGCCGCGCGCGCGTCGCGCGCCGGGTCGGCGCGCAGCTTGTCGAGCCGCAGGCCGGCGGCCCTGAGATACCGTGGGAAGTGCTGCAGCCGCTCCCACGCGGTTGCCAGGACGAAGTCCTTCGGCATGAGGCGCGCGACCTGTGCGGTCACGTCCCGCACCGCCTCGGGAAACGCCCGCGCCGCCTGGAGCTTTTTCTGCAGCGCCTGGTGTTCCGCCAGGATCGCGCCGACGAGCCGCACGAGCTCCTGCGCGATGAGCACCACGCGCGTGCGGGCCTCGTCGCAGCGGCGTGCGAACGCCTCTGCGGTCCGCGGCAGCGGATCGGCCATGCAGGCCCGCTCGAACGCCGCCGCCACGAGCTGCGCCCGCAGCTCGTTCGCGTCGCCGAGGCTCGCGTACTGGAGCACCATCGCCTGCATTCCGGGCAGGCTCTTCTCGACGTAGCGCGCCTGCTCCTTCAGGCGCAGCATGAACAGTCGGCGCAGTCCGCCGCGGTGGATGGCTCGCGCCCTGTCCTGCGCATCGAGCACCTCGAGGTCGACGGCGTTGCCGCGGTCGACCAGCGCCGGGTAGCCGATCAGCACTTGCTCCCCGCGCCGGAGCTCCATGACGTCGTCGAGCGGACCGAACGACCAGTCGGTGAGACCGGTCTGCGCCGCGGCGGCACCCCCGGCGAGCGCAGCGAACTGCTCGCCCGCCGCCTTGCCGAGCTCGGCGCGCAGCTGCGCGAGGTTGCGCCCCATCCCGAGCTGCCGCCCGCTCTCGTCGATCACGCGGAAGTTCATCCAGAGGTGCGCCGGCACCATCTCGGGCCGGAAGGCGTCGAGCGGGATGGCGACCTCGCGCGTCTCGCGCGCATGCCGGGCGATCGCTTGCGCGAGCGGCGTGTCGGACGGAGCGGCCGCCGCCGCGAACTCGGCCGCGTACTCGGGAAGCGGGCCCAGACGGTGGCGCAACTTCTGCGGCAGCGACTTCGCGAGCAGCTGGACCTTCTCCTTGAGGAGGCCGGGAACGAGCCATTCGCAGCGCGCCGCGCTGACCTGGTTCAGGGCGACGAGCGGCACGGTCATCGTCACCCCGTCGCGCGCACCGCCGGGATCGTGCAGGTACTCGAGCGTGAACGTACGGCCGGCCATCTCGAGCACGGGCGGGAACAGATCGGTGGTGATTCCCGCCGCCTCGTGGCGCATCAGGTCCTCGCGCCTGAGGAAGAGGCGCTTCGGGTCGCTGCGCTCGGCTGCGCCGCGCCACGCCTCGAATCCCGCGCCGTTGTAGACGCCCTCCGGGACGAGGCTGTCGTAGAAGGCGAAGATCAGCTCGTCGTCGACCAGGACGTCGGGCCGCCGCGACTTGTGCTCGAGCTTCTCGATCTCGCGCACGAGGCGCTGGTTGTGCTGGAAGAAGGGTGCGCGCGAGTCCCAGTCGCCCTCCACGAGCCCCTGGCGGATGAAGATCTTCCGCGCTTCCTTGGGGTCGAGCGGGCCGTAGTGCACCCGGCGGCCGACGTAGACCGGGAGTCCGTACAGCGTCCCGCGCTCCAGCGCCACGACCTGGGCGGGCTTGCGCTCCCAGTGCGGGTCGGATTGCGCGCGCTTGAGGAGATGCGCACCGAGCCGCTCGAGCCACTCCGGCTCGATGCCGGCGATCGTGCGCGCGAAGAGGCGCGTCGTCTCGGTCAGTTCGGCGGCCATGATCCAGCGTGGCGCCTTCTTGCCGAGGGCGGAACCCGGATGCACCCAGAACTTGATGCCGCGCGCGCCCTGGTAGCTGCCGTCGTCCGACCTCAGCCCGACGTTGCCGAGGAGCCCGGCGAGGAGCGCCCGATGGACGCGGGCATACTGCCCGCCGTCGGCCTTGATCTCGCCCGCCTTCCAGCCGAGCTCGCCCGCGAGCGCCTTGAGTTGGGCGTGGATGTCGCGCCATTCCCGCATCCGGTTGAACGACAGGAAGTGGTCGCGGCAGGCCTGGTGCAGCTTGCGGTTCGACTCGTGGTGCAGTCCGTCCTCGAAGAACGTCCACAGCTTCAGGTAGCCGAGGAAGTCCGAGCGCTCGTCGGCAAACGGCTTCTGCGCCGCGTCGGCCGCCTGCGCGCGGTCCATCGGCCGCTCGCGCGGGTCCTGCACCGCGAGCGCGGCGGCGATCACGAGCACCTCGGCGAGGCTGCCCTCCTCGTGCGCGGCGAGCACCATGCGGCCGATGCGAGGATCGACCGGAAGCCGCGCCAGGCTGCGCCCGACTGGCGTCAGCTCGCGCGCTTCGTCGACCGCCCCGAGCTCCTGGAGCAGCGCATACCCGTCGCTGATCGCCTTCGGCGCCGGCGGGTCGATGAACGGGAAGGCCTCCACCGCGCCGAGGCCGAGCGCCATCATCCGCAGGATCACCGCGGCGAGCGACGAGCGGAGCACCTCGGGATCGGTGAACGCCGGCCGCCTGGCGAAGTCCTGCTCGTCGTAGAGCCGGATGCAGACGCCCGCGGCCACGCGGCCGCAGCGCCCGGCGCGCTGGCGCGCGGCGGCCTGCGAGATGCGCTCCACCTGGAGCTGCTCCACCTTGTTCCGGTAGCTGTAGCGCTTCACGCGCGCGAGCCCCGGATCCACGACGTAACGGATGCCCGGCACGGTGAGCGACGTCTCGGCGACGTTGGTCGCGAGCACGATGCGCCGCCCGCCGTGCGGCTTGAACACGCGCTCCTGCTCCTGCGCCGAAAGGCGTGCGTACAGCGGCAGGATCTCGCGCATTTCGGTGCGCGCCGGCGGGGGGTGCCTGCGCAGCGCCTCCGCCGCCTCGCGGATCTCGCGCTCGCCGGGCAGGAACACGAGGACGTCGCCCGGCCCCTGCCGGGCCGCCTCGTCCACCGCGTCGACGATCGCCTCGTTCACGTCGAGCTCGCCATCCCCGTTCTCCTGAACCGGGCGGTAGCGCACCTCCACCGGGTACAGCCGGCCGGACACCTCGATCACCGGCGCCCCGCCGAAGTGGCGCGCGAAGCGCTCCGCGTCGATCGTGGCGGAGGTCACGATGAGCTTGAGATCGGGACGGCGCGGGAGGAGCTGCCGGATGTAGCCGAGCAGAAAGTCGATGTTCAGGCTGCGCTCGTGCGCCTCGTCGATGATGAGGGTGTCGTACTGGCGCAGCTCCGGGTCGGCCTGCGTCTCGGCGAGGAGGATGCCGTCGGTCATGAGCTTCACGTAGGTCGACGGGCCGGTCCGGTCGGTGAAGCGGATCTTGAAGCCCACGACCTGGCCGAGCTCCGACTGCAGCTCGCTCGCGATCCGCGCGGCGGTCGCGCGCGCGGCGATGCGGCGCGGCTGGGTGTGCCCGATCAGGCCCTCGATCCCGCGGCCGAGGTCGAGGCAGATCTTGGGCAGCTGCGTGGTCTTGCCCGACCCGGTCTCGCCGCACACGATGACCACGGGGTGGTCGCGGATCGCGGCCCCGATCTCGGCGCGCTTGGCCGCGATCGGCAGCTCATCGGGAAAGCTCGGGCGCGGGAGGTCGTGGCGCCGCGCCTCGAGCTCGCCGGTCGAGCGACGGCGCGCGCGAGCCGCGGTCATTCGCTCCCGGCGGCGAGCAGGCGCTCGGCGTAGCGCGCGAGGAGATCCACCTCGAGATTGACCCGCGCGCCCGGGGCAAGCTGCTTCAGCGTGGTCGCCGCGAGCGTGTGGGGGATGAGATTGACCTCGAACTCCGCGCCGTCCACGCGATTGACGGTGAGACTCACGCCCTGGACCGCAATCGAGCCCTTGCGCGCGACGTACTTCGCCAGATCGGCCGGGGCGCGGACGACCAGTCGATGGCTCTCCCCGGCGGGCTCGAACTTCGCGACGGTGCCCACGCCGTCGACGTGGCCGGTCACCAGATGCCCGCCGAGACGGTCGGCGAGGCGCAGCGACTTCTCCAGGTTGACTTCGCCGGGCGCGCCGAGCCCGACCGTGCAGTCGATCGTCTCCTGCGACACGTCGACCTCGAAGCGCCGGCCCGCCAGCGCGATCACCGTGAGGCAGCACCCGCTGACCGCAATCGAGTCGCCGATCGCGACGTCGCCCATGTCCAGCGTGCCCGCGTCGATCGCGAGGCGCAGCCCGCCCGGCCGCGGCTCGGCCCGCTCGATCCGGCCGACCGCAGCGACGATACCGGTGAACATTGCGCCCTTCCTCAGCCGGCCGGCGCGAAGCGCGCGACGACCCGCATATCGCTCCCGAGCCGCTGCACGTCGCGCCACGCGAGCCGGCGGCGCTGCGCCAGGTCCTCGATCGCCGGCAGGCTGAACATCCCCTGCCCGCTCTCGCCGATCAGGCTCGGCGCCAGGTAGACGACCAGTTCGTCGACGACCCCCGCCGCGACGAGCGACCCGTTCAGCCTGAACCCCGCCTCGACGTGCACCTCGTTCAGCTCGCGGCGCGCAAGCTCGTGCATCACCTCGCCGAGCGCCGTCTTGCCGGCGGCGTCTGGCAGCACCGCGACCTCGACACCGCGGTCGCGCAGGGCCGCGATCTTCGCCCGATCCTCGACCGCCGCGAACACGAGCGCCCCGCCTTCGAGGATGCGTGCGCCCGGCGGGACCTCGAGCCGCGAGTCGATGAGAATGCGCAGCGGCTGCCGCGGCGTGTCCACCGCGCGCACCGTGAGCTGCGGGTCGTCCGCCTTCACGGTGCCGATGCCGGTGAGGACCGCGCACGCGCGCGCGCGCCAGCGATGCCCGTCCGCCCGCGCTGCCTCGCCCGTGATCCACTGGCTCTTCCCGTCGCCGAGCGCGGTCTTGCCGTCGAGCGAGGCGGCGATCTTGAGCCGAACCCACGGGCGTCCGCGCGTCATCCGCGCGACGAAGCCGACGTTGAGCTCGCGCGCGTCCTCCTCGAGCAGTCCGGTCGCGACCTGGACGCCCGCCGCGCGCAGTCGCGCGAAGCCCTCGCCGGCCACGCGCGGGTTCGGGTCGCCCATCGCGGCGACGACCCGACGCACTCCTGCGGCGATCAGCGCGTCGACGCACGGCGGCGTGCGGCCGTGGTGGCTGCAGGGCTCGAGCGTGAGGTAGACGGTCGCTCCGGCCGCGCGGTTGCCGGCCGCGCGCAGCGCGTGGGTCTCGGCGTGCGGCTCGCCGGCGCGCGCGTGGAAGCCCTCGCCGACGATCGCCCCGTCGCGCACGATCACGCAGCCGACGCGCGGGTTGGGGGTGGTCGTGAACAGGCCGCGCGCCGCGAGGCGCAGGCTCCGCGCCATGTAGTGCTCGTCGGCGGGGCTGAACATCCGGCGTCCGCTGCCGCCGCGGCTACTTCCCCTGCGCCCGCGGCCGCGTCCTGCGTCCCGGGCGCTTGAGCTCGAGCACCTTTTCGCGGAACTCGTCGACGCGCTGGAAGTCCTCGTAGACGGAAGCGAAGCGGATGTAGGCGACGCTGTCCATCTTCTTCAGCTCCTGCATCACCATCTCGCCGATCGTGCGGGAGCTGATCTCGCGCTCCCCGCGCGCGAGGACGCGCTGCTCGATGCGGTCGATCGCCGCATCGACGTACTGCGTCGGCACCGGCCGCTTGTGCAGCGCGCGCGCGAAGCCGGTGCGGATCTTCTCGCGGTCATAGGGGGTGCGGAACCCGCTCGCCTTCACCACCACCGGCATCGCCAGCTCGACCCGCTCGTAGGTGGTGAAGCGCTTGTCGCAGCTCTCGCACTCGCGCCGCCGCCGGATGCTCTGGCCGTGCTCGGAGACGCGCGTGTGGTTCACCGCGGGCTCCGCGGACTTGCAGTACGGGCATTTCATCGGACTTCAGGCGGCCTTCTCGGCGCCCGGCCCGGAGCGCGCCGCAGGGTAGACCGGGAAGCGCTGGCAGAGCGCGCGCGCCTCCTCGCGCACGCGCGCGAGCACCGCCTCGTCGCGCGGCGCGTCGAGCACGTCCCCGATCAGGTTCGCCACGTGCTCGGCCTCGATCTCCTTGAACCCGCGCGTGGTCATCGCCGGCGTGCCGATGCGGATGCCGCTGGTGATCGTCGGGTTCTGCGGGTCGCCCGGAATCGAGTTCTTGTTGACCGTGATGTGGGCGCGCTCGAGGACGTCCTCGATCTCCTTGCCGGTGATGCCCTTGGAGCGCAGGTCGACCAGGAAGAGGTGCGAGTCGGTGCGCCCGGAGACAATGCGCGCGCCGCGCTCGGCGAGCACCTTCGACATGACCTGAGCGTTCGCGAGCACCTGCTCCTGGTAGCGCTTGAAGTCGCGGCTCATGGCTTCCCGGAACGCCACCGCCTTTGCGGCGATGACGTGCATGAGCGGCCCGCCCTGCAGCATCGGAAACACCGCAGCATTGAGCAGCTTCTCGTGCCTCTTCGCCGCAAGCAGCATTCCGCCGCGCGGACCGCGCAGCGTCTTGTGCGTGGTCGTCGTCACGAAGTCCGCGATGCCGATCGGGCTCGGATAGACGCCGGCCGCGATCAGGCCCGCGTAGTGTGCGATGTCCGCCAGGAGATAGGCGCCGACGCTGTCGGCGATCTTGCGGAAGCGCTTCCAGTCGATCTGCAGCGAGTAGGCCGACGCCCCCGCGACGATCAGCTTGGCCTTGTGTCCCTTCGCGAGGTGCTCGACCTGCTCGTAGTCGATCGCCTCGCGCTCGTCGAGGCCGTAATAGAACGCCTGGTAGATCTTGCCGGAGAGGTTGATCGCGGCGCCGTGCGTGATGTGGCCGCCGTGGGCGAGGGACATGCCGAGCAGGACGTCGCCGGGCCTGAGCACCGCCGCGTAGACGGCATGGTTCGCTTGCGAGCCCGAGTGCGGCTGGACGTTCGCGTACTCGCAGCCGAAGAGCTTCGTCGCGCGCTCGATCGCGAGCGCCTCGACGACGTCGACGTACTCGCACCCGCCGTAGTAGCGCTTGCCCGGGTACCCCTCGGCGTACTTGTTGGTGAGGACCGAGCCCTGCGCCGCGAGCACCGCCGGGCTCGCGTAGTTCTCGGAGGCGATCAGCTCGATGTGATCTTCCTGGCGCGCGATCTCCGCCGCCATCGCCCGCCAGAGCTCCGGATCGGACTTCGCGAGAGGCTCGCTCGAGAACATGGCGCGGCGCGCTTCGTCAGTGAGGGTGCCGCGTAGTCTATCATGCTGCACCGCACGAGCCGCGTGCCGAACTTACTGAACGATGAGCGACGACGCCGAATCGAAGCTGCGGCGCGGGCCGCGCCTGAACCCCGGCGAGGCCGGGTTCTGGGACGCGCGCTACCGCGAGTCGTTCATGCCGTGGGACGCGGGGCGCTCGCCCTCGAAGCTCACGCGCTTTCTCGCGGGCGAGCGCACGCCGCTGCGCGTGCTGATTCCCGGCTGCGGCGCCGCTTACGAGGCGCGGGACTTCGCCACGCGCGGCCACGACGTGCTCGCCATCGACTTCAGCGCCCTGGCCCTCGACCGGGCCCGCGCAGTGCTCGGCGCGCAATCCTCGCGCCTCCGCCAGGCGGACTTCTTCGTCGACGACCTCGGCGGGCCGTTCGATCTCGTCTACGAGCGCGCGTTCCTCTGCGCGCTGCCGCGAGCGCTCTGGGCGCGCTGGGCGACGCGCATTGCGACGCTGGTGCGGCCAGGCGGGCGCCTGGCCGGGTTCTTCTACTTCGGCGATGGCGAGCGCGGCCCGCCGTTCGGTCTCAGGTTCGGCGAAGCCGAGGCCCTGCTCGCACCCGCCTTCGACCGCGTTGCGGACGCGCCGGTCACCGACTCGATCCCGGCGTTCGCCGGGCGGGAGCGCTGGCAGGTCTGGCAGCGGCGCTGAAGGCCGCTCAGGCGATCAGCCGGCAGATCGCCTTGAGGTCGACGTTCCCGCCCGAGATCACGACGCCAACCCGCTGGCCGCGCGTGTCGTGCGCGCCCTTGAAGAGCCCGGCCGCCGCCAGCGCGCCGGTCGGCTCCACGACGATCTTCATGCGCTCCCAGAGGTAGAGCATCGCGTCGAGCAGCTCGGGGTCGCTCACTGTCAGCATGTCGTGCACGTACGCGAGCACGAGCGGAAAGGTCACCTTCCCGAGCGACGGCGTGCGCGCGCCGTCGGCGATCGTGTCGGGGTTGTGGACGCTCTGCAGGGTCTTCGTGCGGAACGACCGCGTCGCGTCGTCGCCCGCCTCCGGCTCGACGCCCACCACCTTGCAGCCGGGCGCGAGCTGCGCGGCCGCAATCGCGCACCCGGAGAGCAGTCCCCCGCCGCCGCAGCACACGAACAGCCAGTCGAGCGCGCCGGCCTCCTCGATCAGCTCCTTCGCCGCCGTGCCCTGGCCGGCGACCACGTGCGGATGATCGTAGGGCGGAATCACGGTGAGCCCGCGCTCGCGCGCGATCGCGGTGCCGAGCGCCTCGCGGGTGGTCGCGCGCTTGTCGTAGGTGATGACCTCGCCGCCGTAGCCGCGCGTGGCCGCGAGCTTGACCGCGGGCGCGTCGTCCGGCATCACGATCGTCGCGCGGATGCCGAGCAGGCGCCCCGCGAGAGCGATCGCCTGCGCGTGGTTGCCGGAGGAGTAGGTGAGCACGCCGCGGCGCTTCGCGTCGTCGGAGAGCTGCGCGAGCGCGTTGTACGCGCCGCGGAACTTGAAGGCGCCCATGCGCTGGAAGTTCTCGCACTTGAAGAACACCTGCGCGCCGGTGCGCTCGTCCACCGTGCGGGAGGTCAGCACCGGCGTGCGGTGGGCGACGCTTGCGAGCCGCGCCGCGGCGGCGGCGACGTCGACGTACGAAACCGGCAGTGCCTCGGCGGCTGCGTTCATCCGGCGATTGTCCCCGCTCCGGCTACTCGTCGTCCAGCGCGCCGGCGGGCAGGTGGGCGACGTCGGCCCAGTCCTCGACTGTCCACTTGCGCCCCTCGATCCGCACGCGGTTGAGCGCCGCGTTCGGCACCGCAAAGGTGCGCGGCATCTCGAGCGCGATCCCGTGCGCGCGCCGGTACACGATCCCGAGCACGCCGCCGTGGGTGACCACCGCGACACGCGCCCCGCCGTGCAGCGCGGCGAGCCGCTCGAAGGCGTCGAAGATCCGGTTGCGGAACTGGATGCCGGTCTCGCCCTCCTGCACGCCGTAGTCCTGGTCGCGCGCGATGAGCCGCTGGTAGGCCTCGGCGTGGTGCTGCTCGATCTCGGCCCAGGTCAGGCCCTCGAGCACGCCGTAGCAGCGCTCGCGCAGGCGCGGGTCGGACTCGATCTCGAGTCCCAGCCCCGCGGCAATCGGCGCCGCGGTGGCCTGCGTGCGCCCGAGGTCGCTCGCCACCAGCGCGTCGATCGCTTCGCCCGCGAGCCGCTCGGCCACCGCGCTCGCCTGGGCCCGCCCTGCGGCGGAGAGCGGGCTGTCGCGCCAGCCCTGGAGCCGGCCGGCGACGTTCCAGTCGGTCTCGCCGTGTCGGATGATGAGGAAGGTGGTCACGTGTTCGGCGCGTCGCGGGGCCGCCTACAGGCAATAGTGCCCGCGCACGGCCCGCGGCGCGAGCGGCAGCCGCGCCGTTAGTTTATCGTCCCGACGCACTCGCGACGCCCGCGCACCATGCCCGTATCCCTCGACGCCACCACCGGCCAGCACCTCGGCGACCGGACCGAGCAGCAGGACCGCGTCGCGATCATCCCGAGCAAGAAGCTCAAGGGCACCGCGCTGGTGATCCTCGCCGACGGTGCGGGCGGCTACAAGGGCGGCGCCGCGGCGGCCGAGCAGGTGATCGGCACCGGCCTGAACCTGTTCGAGAACTTCTCGCCCAAGACCGAGTCGCCGCAGGAGCTCCTGCGTCAGATCGCGTTCGAGGCGCACACCGTCATCCGCCTGAACCGCGTCCTCACCGAGGAGGAACCGCACAGCACGTTCGTCGCGATGATCCTGCAGCCCGACCGCGTGGACTGGGGCTGGGTGGGCGACAGCCGGCTCTACCACTTCAACGGCGCGACGCTCAGGAGCCGCACGAAGGACCACTCCTACGTGCAGCAGCAGATCGACGAGGGCCAGTGGCGCGAGCAGGACCGGCACAAGCACCCGAACCGCAACCTGCTCCTCCAGGCGCTCGGACACTCCGAGACGCCGGTGCCGAACTTCGGTGCGACGGCGCCGCTCGCGGCAAACGACACGTTCCTGCTGTGCTCCGACGGGCTCTGGGACTACTTCAGCGACGCCGAGATCGGCAAGGCGCTCGCGACGCTCCCGCCGCGCAAGGCGGCCGAGACCCTCATCAGCATCGCGCGCGCGCGCGCGAAGGGGCGCGGCGACAACGTCTCGGTGGCGATCGTCAAGCTGACGCAGACCTGAACCGGCGCGGCCGGTCACTTCCCGTCGAGCCAGCCGCGGCGCAGCCGCAGCGCGCCGGCGCCGGGCGCCTTCTGAAAGCGCAGGCAACACGTGTCGGGCGCCGGCGCGGCGAGCCGGACCTCGAGCTCGAGCAGCTCGTCGCGCCGGAACGCATGCACGCGCACCGTGTCGCCGGGCCGATGGCGACCGAGCAGCGACTCGATCGTCTTCGGCGTGGCGCGCAGCCCGTCCAGTGCGAACAATACGTCGCCCGGGGCCAGGCCGGCCGCCTGCGCCGGGCCGCCGTCGAAGACGTGCGTGAGCTTGAGCTCGCCGCCTTCGCCCGCGGTGCGCGCGCCCAGCGTGGCCCGCTCGGCGAGGGCGGGCGCGCCCGTCGCCGCCGGGCGCCCCCCGCGGTCGCCCGCCGACTCGGCCGGGCGGACTTCGACGTCCACTCCGACGGTCGCGAGCATCGACTCGAGCGGCAGTTCCGCGGTCGACCGCAGCGCGCGGTCGAAGAACGTCCGCAGCTTCACGCCGGTCACCTCCTCGGCGAGGCGCTCGACGCCGTCCTCGGGCACGCCGACGCCGGGCTTCCCGTAGCGGCGCCACAGCGCGCGCATCACGTCGTCGAGCGAGCGGCGTCCGCCGGTCCGGCCGCGGATCATCAGATCGGCGCAGAGCGCGACGAGGCTGCCCTTGCCGTAGTAGCTGACGATCGCGTTCGGGGCATTCTCGTCCTGGCGGTAGTACTTGATCCACGCGTCCCAGCTCGACTCGGCGAGCGTCTGGCGCCGCCGCCCGGGGGTGCGCAGGAGCTGCGTGATCGCGCGACCGAGGCCTTCCAGATAGTGCTCCGGCGTCATCAACCCGCAGCGCACGAGCGCGAGGTCGTCGTAGTACGACGTGATCCCTTCGAACGCCCACAGCGCCGTGGTGTAGTTCTCGCGGTCGAGCGCGTACGGCGTGAAGGCCTGCGGCTTGATGCGCTTCACGTTCCAGGCGTGGAAGTACTCGTGGCTCGCGAGCCCGAGGAAGGTGCGATAGCCCTCGGTCGCCGCCTTGACGCCGGGCTGCGGCAGGTCGTCGCGGCTGCACACGAGCGCGGTCGAGGCGCGGTGCTCGAGCCCGCCGTAGCCCTCGCCGAGCGCGGTGACGAGGAAGACGTACCGGTCCATCGGCGGCGGGCCGCCGAACAAGCGCAGGTGCTGCTCGCACACGCGCTTCAGGTCGCGCGCGAGGCGCTCGAGGTCGCAGCGCTGGCGCCCGGTGATCGCGATCTCGTGGGGCACGCCGTGGACGCTGAAGGCCGCGTGCGCGAACGTTCCCATCTCGACCGGGTGGTCGATCAGCTCGTCGTAGTCCTCCGCCGCGTAGGCCCCGAAGCCGAAGGGGCGCGCTCCGGCGCGCGCAAGCGACGTGGCCACCCGCCAGCGCGCGTAGCCGCGCCCGGGCGGCGGGAGGATCTCCACTTCGCACGGCCGGTCTTCCTTGCCGAGCGCGCACAGGAAGACCGATGTGCCATTGAAGAAGCCGTGTGTCGTATCGAGATGCGCGCCGCGCACCGAGAGGTCCCACGCGTAGACCTCGGCGGTGACCGTGAGCGGCCCCCGGCACGGCGCCGCGCGCCAGGTGTGCTTGTCGACCTTCGCGAGCGGCACGGCGGCGCTCCCGCATTCCGCGTGGATCGCGACCACGTGCTTGGCGAACTCCCGGATCATGTAACTGCCCGGGATCCACGCCGGCAGCGCGAAGCGTTGCCCCGCGGGATCCGGGTCGGCGACGGTGCACGTGACCTCGAAGCGATGCGCCTCGGGACGGCGCGGCTGGATGCGGTAGCGGATCGGCGGGTGCGTCCTCACTGCTCCTTCCCCCCTCTCGGTTTCGGACTGCCGCCGGGTTCCACCGCGCCACGTAGCCACCCCACGAACGCCTGCGCCGCAGGTCGATCGGCGGCTCGCGGCGCCACGATCGCGTAGTACGCGCGCGCAAGCCCCGGCGAAGTCAGACGGCGCCCGAACGGGGCGACCAGCCGCCCGGAACGCAGCAGCTCGTTGGCGAGCGGGACGCTCCCGAGGGCGACGCCCTGTCCCGCCACCGCTGCGTGGATCACCTGGTCGGGCTGGCTGAACCGCACCATGCCGGCGGGCTTCGGCATCGGCGCGCGCATCGTCTCGAACCACACGCGCCACGTCAGCCACGGGGTGCGCTCGGCGTCGTCGTACTCGAGCAGCACGCAGCGCGCGAGGTCTGCGGGCTCCTTGAGCCGCGCGGCGCGACAGACCTCGGGACTCGCGACCGGCAGCACGCGCACGCCGAAGAGCCGCACCGCGCCGGGCCCCGCCATGGCCGGCGGGCAGTAGCGCACCGCGACGTCGATGCGGTCCCGCTCGAGGTCCTGGATGCGGTTGTCGGCCACGAGCCGCACCTGGATCCCGGGGTGGCTCGACTGGAACCGGGCGAGCCGCGGAACCAGCCAGAGCGATGCAAAGGACACGGTGGTGGCGACCGTGAGGGCGGCGCTCGACTTTCCGGCGCGCACCGACAGCGTCGCCGCCCGCAGGTCATCGAGCGCCGAGCGCACCGCCTTGAAGTAGCGCTGCCCCTCGTCGGTGAGCAGCAGCGCGCGGATGCGGCGCTGGAAGAGCTGCACGCCGAGCTGCGCCTCGAGCGCCTGGACCTGCCGGCTGATCGCGGACTGGGTGAGGTACAGCTCCTCGCCCGCCTTGGTGAAGGACAGGTGCCGCGCGGCGGCCTCGAAGCCCTTCAGCAGGTCGAGCGACGGCAGGTCGCGCGTGGCCATATGGATTCCCGTTCCTCATCCATGTCATGCCGACACCTCGTTTGCCGCGCGCCCCGACGTTGGCGACACTGCAGCCCACGGCGCCGCGCTCCGCACAGCGCCGGATGCATGACCGGAACGCATTATCGGGAGCAAGACGATGTATATCAAGGCCACCACCGCCCTCCTCGCCCTCGCGCGCGGGACCGCGCTCACCCTGCAGGACGCGCGCGGCGCGCGGGTCCGCGTCCTCGCCGGGCGGCTCTGGATCACCCAGGACCAGGACCGCAAGGATCACTTCGTGGACGCCGGCGCCAGCTTCCGCGTCGAGCGCGACGGACCGACCGTCGTCGAGGCGGCGCGCGATGATGCGCGGTTCGTGGTCGAGTCGCCGGTCGCCGGCGCGCTCGAGGCGTGGTGGCCGCCGGCGGCGCGCGTCAGCGGATGATGAGCGTGATGCGGTTGTCGCCGCGCAGCAGAGAGATCCGCAGCGGCGACTCGGCAGCGCGCAGCACCTCGAAGAAGTCCTTGACGGTGCGCACGCGTACCCGGTTGACGCCGTAGATCAGGTCGCCCGCGCGCAGGCCGTTGCGGAACGCGCTGCTCGACGCCTCGACCGAGGCCACGATGACCGCCTCGACCTGCCCGTAGAGCGGCATGCCCGGCGCGAGGTCGGCGACGCGTGCGCCCGCAAGCTGCGGCACCGCCTCGCCCGCGAGGGCGGTCACCTGGAATGGCTCCCCGATGCGCGCGCGCAAGCGCTGCGGCCGGCCGTCGCGCAGCACCGTCATGTCGACCTCCTCGCCCACCGGCGTGAGCCCGATGCGATTGCGCAGCTCGCCGGCGCTGCGGACCGGTCGCCCGTTGGTGGCGACCACGACGTCGCGCGGGCGCAGCCCCGCCTGCTCGGCGGTCGAGCCGGGCTCGACCTTCTGCACCACCGCGCCCTCGGTCACGGCGAGGCCCAGCTCCTTCGCGACGGTCGGCGTGACGTCCTGGGTCGTCACGCCGAGCCGCCCGCGCCGCACCTCGCCGAAGCGCAGGATCTGGTCGATCACCGCGCGCGCCATGTTGATCGGCACCGCGAATCCGATGCCGATGTTGGCGCCGGGGCCGAAGATCGCCGAGTTGATCCCGACCAGCTCCCCGCGCAGGTTCACGAGCGCGCCGCCGGAGTTTCCCGGGTTGATGGAGGCATCGGTCTGGATGAACTCCTCGTAGCCTTCCATGCTGAGTCCGCTGCGTCCCACGGCGCTGACGATGCCGGAGGTCACCGTCTGGCCGATCCCGAACGGGTTGCCGATCGCGACCACGAAGTCCCCGACGTTCACCTTGTCCGAGTCGGCAAACGGGATCGCGGTGAGGGCCTCGGCAGGGATGCGCAGCAGCGCGACGTCGGTTCCCGGGTCGCTCCCGACGAGCTGGGCCTTGAACACGCGCCGGTCCTTGGTCCCGACGACGATCTCCTGCGCGTCCTTGACGACGTGGTGGTTGGTCACCACCAGGCCGCGCGCAGCATCGACGATCACGCCGGAGCCGGCGGACAGCTGGCCCTGTTGCGGCTGGTCGGGCACACCGAAAAACCGGCGGAAGAACGGATCGCGCAGGAGGGGGTTGGCCTCCATCGGCGCACGCGCCACGACCGCGATGTTGACGACGGCCGGCGTGACGCGCGCGAGCATCGGCGCGAGCGTCGGCAGGGGCTGGCCGTCGACGGCGCCAGGGAGCGCCGTCTGCGCGGAGACCGCGAGCGCCCAGCCGAGCGCCCACCCCCCCAGGGCGAAGCGGAGAGCCATGCCGGATTCTAGATCGTGCCCTCAGCCGCGCGCGAGGTCGGCGGGCGTGTCGATGTCCCGCACGACGCCCGGATCGTCCACTGCGACGCGTACCACCGCGCCCGCATCGGCCTTGACGATCTCGCGCGCGCCCGCGTCGCCCGTGAGCCGCTCGAGCGCTTCGCGGTACGCGCCCGCAAACCCCACCGGGTGCCCGCGCTCGCCGCGGTAGTCCGGCGCGGCGATGGCCGCGCCGCCGGCGATCGCCGCCGCGACGCGGCGGATCGACGCGGGATCGACGAACGGCATGTCGGCGAGCGCGACCACCCACCCGTCCGCGGCGCCCGCCGCACGCACCGCGTGCGCGAGCGTGGCCCCCATGCCCTCCGCAGCGTTCGGACAGACGGTGACCTCGGTGCCCGCGTCGCGCAGCGCGCGCTCGAGCTCGGGCGCCCCTGGCCTCACGACCGCGACCACCCGCGCGAGCGCGGCGGCGAGGTTGCGCGCGGCCGCGACGGCGATCGGCACGCCGTCCGGGAGCCGATGGAGGAGCTTGTCGGCGCCGAAGCGCCGGGCCGATCCGCCGGCGAGCAGGATGCCGACGATGCGGTCCGGGCGGACCGCGGCGCTCAACCCGGCGGAACCGCGCAGCTCGAGGGAGCGAAATCGCTCGCCGGCTGGACCAGCGCCTCGCCGATCTTCACCCCGCGGCGCACCGCGGTCATCTCGGCGAGGATCGCGACTGCGATCTCGGGCGGCGTCTTGGCGCCGATCTTGAGGCCGACCGGGCCGTGCAGGCGCGCGATCTCGGCCTCGGCGAGGTCGAAGCCGGCGAGCCGCTTGCGGCGCGCGTCGTTGTTCTTCTTCGACCCGAGCGCCCCGACGTAGAAGCACGGGGATTTGAGCGCCTCGAGCAGCGCGGCATCGTCCAGCTTCGGGTCGTGCGTCACGGCGACGACGGCCATGTGCGGGTCGGGGTTCATCGACACCACCGCATCGTCCGGATACCCGCGCACCAGCGTCGCGCCGGCGACGTCCCATTCCTCGGCGTACTCCTCCCGCGGGTCGCAGACGGTCACGTGGTAGTCGAGCGCCATCGCCATCTGCGCGAGATACCTGCTCGTCTGCCCGGCGCCGATCACGAGCAGCCGCCAGCGCGGGCCGTGGACGGTCTTGAGGACCTTGTCGTCGAACTCGAGCGCGTCCGACCACTTCCCGGGCTGCAGACGCACCGCGCCGGTCTCCATGTCGAGGAAGCGCGCGACGAGCTCGTGGCGCTCGATCGTCTCGAGCAGCTCGCGCAGCTTGGAGCCCTTGCCGAGCGGCTCGAGGACGATCTGCAGGGTGCCCCCGCACGGCAGGCCGTAGCGCCGCGCCTCCTCCTCGGTGACCCCGTAGGTCGCGGTCTGCGGCCTGCCGGAGGCGAGCTGGTGGCTCTTGACCTTCGTGATCAGGTCGTCCTCGACGCAGCCGCCCGAAACCGACCCGATGACGTGGCCGTCGTCCCGGATGACGAGCATCGCGCCCACCGGTCGCGGGGCCGAGCCCCAAGTGCGCGTGACCGTTCCGATCGTCGCGCCGTGCCCGGCCTCGGTCCAGTTCACCGCGGCCTTGATGACTTCCAGATCCACGCTGTCCATAACGCGCTTCCCCAAGGGTCGTTGCCCGCATTCTAGGCGCCTCGCCGCACCGCGTCACGCCCTGGCGTAGGTGCGGGCGCGGCCCGCGGTCTGCAAACCCCGCGCGGCCTCCGCTCGGTTGCCTCGGTCATGGCCATGGGCTAGCATTCCCGGCCTGACTCGAGCGCGCCGCTCCGGCGCGCCATTCCAATCCAGGGCGCAGCACCGCGAGGAGGACCTTCGCCGCACGACCGACCGACCTGCCTGCGCACCCGCGGAGCGCGCGCTCCGACGAGAAGACCAACTCAAACCAGGACCTGCACCGGAACCGAAGGAGGATTCAATGACCGTCCGAGTGTCCATGACCGTGAACGGCAAGGCCGTGAGCGGCGACGTGGAGGAGCGCACGCTCCTCGTCGAGTTCATCCGCAACAATCTCCGCCTCACCGGCACGCACGTCGGCTGCGACACCGCCCAGTGCGGCGCCTGCACGATCCACATGAACGGCCGCGCGGTGAAGAGCTGCAACATCCTCGCGATGCAGGCCGAGGGCGCGCAGCTCACCACGATCGAGGGTGTGGCGAAGGCGGACGGCACGCTGCACCCGATGCAGGAGGCGTTCCGCGAGCACCATGCCCTGCAGTGCGGCTTCTGCACGCCGGGGATGATCATGAGCGCCATCGACATGCTCAAGGTGCATCCCAAGCCCGACGAGCAGACGATCCGCGCCGAGCTCGACGGCAACCTGTGCCGCTGCACCGGCTATCACAACATCGTCAAGGCCATCAAGGCCGCCGCGGCCAAGGCCTAGGAGGCGCGCCATGAGCACCAACATCATCGGCCAGTCGGTCAAGCGACGCGAGGACTACCGGTTCCTGACCGGCGCGGGACAGTACACCGACGACGTCCAGCTCGCGAACCAGAGCTACGCGTGCTTCGTGCGCTCGCCACACGCGCACGCGAGGATCAAGGCGGTCCGCAAGGACAAGGCGCTCAAGGCGCCCGGCGTGGTCGCGATCTTCACCGGCGAAGACATCGCGGCGGCGAAGGTCGGCGGGCTGCCGTGCGGGTGGCTCATCACCGACGTGAACGGCCAGCCGATGAAGGAGCCGCCGCACCCGGTGCTCGCGCAAGGGCGCGTGCGCTACGTCGGCGACCACGTCGCGATCGTGATCGCCGAGAGCTACGGCCAGGCGAAGGACGCCGCGGAGCTCGTCGAGGTGGACTACGAAGTGCTGCCCGCGGTCGTCGACGTCGCCGACGCGACGCGGAAGGGCGCGCCAGCGCTGCACGACATCGCGCCCGACAACACCTGCTACGTCTGGGCGCTCGGCGACAAGGCCGCGGTCGACAAGGCCTTCGCGTCGGCCGCGCACGTCACGACGCTCGAATTCGTCAACAACCGGCTCATCCCCAATGCGATCGAGCCGCGCGCGGCCACCGGCGCCTACAGCCGCGCCGACGACAGCTACACGCTCTACGTCGCGAGCCAGAACCCGCACGTCGAGCGGCTGCTGATGACCGCGTTCGTGCTCGGGCTGCCCGAGCACAAGGTGCGCGTCGTCGCGCCCGACGTCGGCGGCGGCTTCGGCTCGAAGATCTATCTCTACGCCGAGGACGTCGTGGTCACGTGGGCGTCCAAGCAGGTGAACCGCCCGGTGAAGTGGACGGCCGAGCGCTCCGAGTCGTTCCAGTCCGACGCGCACGGCCGCGACCACCTCACCAAGGCCGAGCTGGCGCTCGACAAGAACGGCAAGTTCCTCGCCCTGCGGGTGCACACCACGGCGAACATGGGCGCGTACCTGTCCACCTTCGCCTCGTGCATCCCGACCATCCTGTACGCGACGCTGCTGGCCGGCCAGTACACGACGCCGGTGATTTACGCCGAGGTCAAGGCGGTGTTCACGAACACCGCGCCGGTCGATGCGTACCGGGGCGCCGGTCGCCCCGAGGCGACCTACGTCGTCGAGCGCATCGTCGAGACGGCGGCGCGGGAGCTCAAGATGGACCCGGCCGAGCTGCGGCGCAAGAACTTCATCACCCAGTTCCCGTACCAGACGCCGGTCGCCCTGCTCTACGACACCGGAAACTACGACGCGACGCTGACCGAGGCGCAGAAGCTCGCCGACGTCGAGGGCTACGCGGCGCGCAAGAAGGCCTCCGAGGCCGCGGGGAAGCTGCGCGGCCGTGGCTACGCCTGCTACATCGAGGCGTGCGGCATCGCGCCTTCGGCGGTCGCGGGCTCGCTCGGCGCGCGCGCCGGCCTCTTCGAGGCCGGCGAGGTGCGTGTGCACCCGACCGGCAAGGTGACGGTGTTCACCGGCTCGCACAGCCACGGCCAGGGGCACGAGACCACGTTCGCGCAGGTCGTCGCCTCGCGGCTCGGCATCCCGTTCGAGGACGTGGACATCGTGCACGGCGACACGTCGAAGATCCTGTTCGGCATGGGCACCTACGGCTCGCGCTCGATCGCGGTCGGCGGCACGGCCATCGTGAAAGCCCTGGACAAGGTGGTGAACAAGGGCAAGAAGATCGCCGCCCACCTGCTCGAGGCCGCCGAGACCGACATCGAGTTCAAGGACGGGTTCTTCCAGGTGGCCGGGACCGACAAGAAGAAGGCCTTCGCGGAAATCGCGCTGACGGCGTACGTGCCGCACAACTACCCGCACGACAAGCTCGAGCCGGGCCTCAACGAGA
>CAZIXQ010000002.1:0-48549 GCA_964543155.1 uncultured Enterobacteriaceae bacterium | reverse complement strand
GCGAGCGCCTTGGTCTGCCGCGCCGAGTCGGCGGTGGCGATGATCACCCGGTCGAAGAGACTGGTCAGGTGCGTGACGTTGAACGCCGCGATGTCGCGCGCCTTGATGTCCTCGAGCGCGGCGACGATCGCCTTCTGCTTCTTCCGGATGTCCATCAGGTGGCGGGCTTGTCCTCTCGGTAAAGGCCGTTCGCTCGAATATATGCGAGAACTTCGGGCGGGAGCAAATAGCGCACGCTGCGCCCGGACGCGAGCCGGCGGCGGAGCTCGGAGGCCGAGATGCCGAGAGCGGTCATCGGAAAGGTGACGATGTGCCCCGCCGGGGCGGCAGAGAGCGCCGCAGGCGAGCCCGCGCGCTGCGCGTACTCCGCGCCGACCTCCACGGGGAGCGCCTCGCGGTCGAGCGCGAACCCGGGGCGCTGTCCGACGGCGAAGTGCGCGAGCGCAAACAGCTCCCGCCACGCGCGCCAGGTGTGGAGCGCGTGCAGCTGGTCGGCGCCGATCAGGAAGACGAGCGGCACGTCCGGACCGAGCTCGGCCCGCAGGCGCTTGAGCGTGTCGATCGTGAAGGTCGGCGCCGCGCCCTCGGCTTCCGCGTCGTCGACCTCGAAGCGCGGGTCCGCGCGCACCGCGATGCGCACCATCTCGAGCCGGTGGCGGCCGGCCGTGCGCGGCGTCGCGCGATGGCCCGGGCTGCCCGACGGGATCCAGCGCACGCGGGCGAGGCCCAGGTGCTCCGCGGCCTCGTCGGCGAGGCGCAGATGAGCGTAGTGGACCGGGTCGAAGGTGCCGCCCAGGAGCCCGAGCAGCGGGGGGTGCGCCATGCAGGGTTCGCGTGCCGGCGCGGTCAGGTCTTGCGGGTCGCGGCGACCTGGATCGACGCAAGCCGCTGCATCTCGGGGGACTCGAAGAGCCGGGGATTGCCGAGGTAGTCGCGCAGCATGTCGGTGGCGTCGAGGCCCCAGAAGAGGTGGCCGTCGACGACGAACGTCGGCACGCCGAAGACCCCGGCGCGGATCGCCTCCTCGCCGTTCTCGCGCAGCTGCGCCTTGATGCCCTCGCTTGCCGCCAGCACCTCCGCGCCCGGCACGCCGAGCGTGTCGCAGAGCGCCTTCCACTCGTCGTTCGGCGAGCGCCCGTCGCGCCAGACGAAGTCGAAGATCGCCTTCACCGTCTCGTAGGTCGCGCCGAACGCAGCCGCGAGACGCAGCGCGTGGATGGGGTTGAAGGGATGGGCCGGCGGCACGCGCACCGCAACGCCGCGCTTCGCGCCGATCCAGGTCACGTGGCGGTAGGTGTGCAGGCGCTTCGACTCGATCTCCGCCGGGGCCTTCTGGCCCCAGTGGTCGAGCAGCGCCGCGAGCACGAGCGGCTTCAGGTCGACGTCGGAGCGCTGGAAGAGCTCCGGCTCGGTGGAGAACTGCAGGTAGGCATACGGCGAGAGGAAGTCGAAGTACCACTGCAGTCGCGCCACGCGATCTCCTTCGCCCCGTCAGGTGCGGACCTGCCCGGTGCCGAGTACGACGTACTTCTGCGAGGTGAGGCCCTCGAGACCGACCGGCCCGCGGGCGTGCAACTTGTCGGTGGAGATGCCGATCTCGGCGCCGAGGCCGTACTCGAACCCGTCGGCGAACCGCGTCGAGGCGTTCACCATGACCGAGCTCGAGTCGACCTCGCGCAGGAACCGGCGCGCGTGCGCCTCGTCCTCGGTCACGATCGCGTCGGTGTGCTGCGAACCGTACTCGGCGATGTGCGCCATCGCCTCGTCGAGGCTCTTCACGATGTGCACGCCGAGGACCGGGGCCAGCCACTCGGTGCGCCAGTCCTGCTCGGTGGCCGGCCTGATCGCCGGCGCGGCGCCGTCGAGCGCCGTGCGGATGAGCTGCGCGGCGGCCTCGTCGCAGTGCAGCTCCACGCCCTTCTCGGCGTAGATGCGCGCGAGCGCCGGCAGCACCCGCGGCGCGATCGACTCGTGCACGAGCAGCGTCTCCATCGTGTTGCAGGTGCCGTAGCGCTGCGTCTTCGCGTTGTCGGCGATGCGCACCGCCTTGTCCACGTCGGCGCGCTCGTCGATGTACACGTGGCACACGCCGTCGAGGTGCTTGATCATCGGGATGCGCGACTCGGCGATCACGCGCTCGACGAGCGACTTCCCGCCGCGCGGCACGATGATGTCGACGTTGTCGTGCATCCGCAGCAGCTCGCCGACGGCGGCGCGGTCGGGCGTGTTCACGACGAGCACCGCGTCGGCGGGCAGGCCCGCGGCGCGCAGGCCCTCGTGCACGCACTCGGCGATCGCCAGGTTGGCGCGGATCGCCTCGGAGCCCCCACGCAGGATGCAGGCATTGCCCGACTTGAGGCACAGCGCAGCGGCGTCCGCCGTGACGTTCGGACGCGATTCGTACACGATCCCGATCACGCCGAGGGGCACGCGCATCCGGCCGACCTTGATGCCGGTCGGACGCTCGACGAGCTCGGTGATCGCGCCCACCGGATCGGGCAGCGCCGCAACCTGCTCGAGACCCTCGGCCATCGTCTCGACCGAACGGTCCGAAAGCGTGAGCCGGTCGACGAGCGCCGGGTCGAGGCCGGCGGCGCGCGCCTGCGCGACGTCCTCGGCGTTCGCCGCGAGGATCTCCGCGCGGCGGCGGCGCACTGCCGCGGCCATCGCGCGCAGCGCGCGGTTCTTCGTGTCGGTGTCGGCCTTCGCGACGACACGCGACGCCGCGCGCGCGCGGCGCCCGAGGTCCTGCATGTAGGCCTTCACGTCCATGCGGCAAGTGTAGCCCAGCGGAGCGGGCGCAGCGCCGCTACGCGAAGCGCAAACCGAGCTGCAGCAGCTCGTCCCACGGGTCGCCCTTCGCGAGACCCTTGATCGTCCGGTCCACCGCGGCCGCCTGCGCGAGCGCGGCGTCGAGCGCCGCGCGCCCCATGCGGCGCGCGGCGGCGGCCACGAGGCGCTGGCGCGCCTCGCCCCAGACGCGGTGCTCGCGAAAGAGGTCGGCGGCGTTGCGTCCCGCGGCGAGCCCCTGCTGCAGGCGCGCCACCGCGCGCACGTCGTCGGACATGACCCAGAGCACGCGCGGCGGGGCCTCGCCTTCGCCCGCGAGCCCGTCGAGCACCCGCGCGAGGCGGCCGCGGTCGCCCGCGAGCATCGCCTCCGAGAGCTGCGAGATCTCGAAGCGCGCAACGTCGAGCACCGCGTCGCGCACCTGCTCGAAGGAGAGCTCGCCGGGCGGGTAGAGCAGGCCGAGCTTCTGGATCTCCTGGTGCGCCGCGAGCAGGTTCCCCTCGACGCAGTCGGCGACGAACGCGAGCGCGTCCTCGGCCGCGCGCTGCTTCTGGCGCGCGAGGCGGGCGCCGATCCACAGCGGCAGCGTCCGCCGCTCGATCGGGAACACGTTCACCACGACACCCGCGCCGGCGAGGGCGCCGAACCAGGCCGAGTTCTGGCCGGCGCGGTCGAGCCGCGGCAGCGTGACGAGCGTGACGACGTCGGGCGGGAGCGCGGCGCAGTAGGCGGCGATCGCCGCGCCGCCCTCGGTGCCGGGCTTGCCCGAGGGGATGCGGAGCTCGATCAGCCTGCGCGTTGCGAAGAGCGACAGCGACGCGGCGGCCGCGGCGAGGCGGCCCCAGTCGTAGCTTCGCTCGACGAGATGGACCTCGCGCTCCGAGCAGCCCTCCGCGCGCGCCTTCGCCCGGATCGCGTCGGCGGCCTCCATCGCGAGCAGCGGCTCGTCGCCGTGCACCACGTACAGCGGCGCGAGGGTGCGTGAGAGCTGGGCCTCGAGCTGGTCGGCTCTGACTTGCGGCACCGCGGCGGGGTCTACTCGGCGTCCGCGACCACCGGCCTCGCCGCCCCGAGCCGCCGGACGATCTGCTGCACGAGGTCGGAGCGCATCTCGCGGTAGAGCTGCGCCTCCTCGGTCTCCTTCGCGAGCACCTGGTCGTTGAAGGTGATGTCGCGCGTGAGGACGACCGCGGTGGGCGCGATGAAGTCGGCGCCCTTGGGGCTCGCGACCCGGTACACCACCCGATAGCGCAGCTGGTACTCGCGCACGCGGCCCTGGGTGTTGAGGGAGAGGATCACCTTCTCCTGCGCCTCGCTCAGGATCGACAGCACGGCGTCCGCGTCGGCGCTGCTGTCGACCAGCTTGACCTGCTCGTTGGCCGCGGCGATGTTGCGCTTGAGCTCGAACCCGAGCGGCGTGTTGAGCGGCACGCTGATCGCGTCGAACGGGAAGGTCTGCTGGCCGCGGAGCTTGAAGCCGCACGCCGCCGTCGTCGCGCACAGCGCGAGGATCAGCGCGAATCGCGTCACGGCTCCAATCACGCGCTCAGACTACCACGTTCACCAGCCGTCCCGGCACCACGACCACCTTCTTCGGTGGCCGCCCCTCGGCGTGCTTCGCGACCGCGTCGTGCCCGAGCGCGAGCTTCTCGATCGCCGCCCTGTCGGCGTCCTTGGCGACGCGCAGGTGGCCGCGCAGCTTCCCGTTCACCTGGAGCACGAGCTCGATCTCGTCGGCCTCGAGCGCGGCCGGGTCGGCCTCCGGCCAGCTCGCGCCCATCGGGTCGCCGGCATAGCCGAGGCCGCGCCACAGGGCGTGCGCGATGTGCGGCGCGATCGGGTAGAGCACGCGCAGAAGGATCGAGAAGCCCTCGTGCAGCAGGGTCGCGGCGGCCGGCGCCGCGTCCGGACCGCGGGGCACGGTCGCCAGCGCGTTGTAGATCTTCATCGCCGCCGAGGCGACGGTGTTGAACTGCTGGCGCTCGATGTCGTAGGTCGCCTGCCTCACGTTGGCGTGGATCTCGCGGCGCACGGCGGCGAGCTGGGGGTGACGGCTGGGCCAATCGGCCGGATAGAGGTACTGCGCGTACGCGCCCGCGCGCCGCTGCGACTCCGCGCCGAGGAGGGCGCAGAGCTCGTAGGCGAGCCCCCACACGCGGCGCAGGAAGCGCGAGGCGCCCTCGACGCCGGCGTCGTTCCACTCCAGCGTCTGCTCGGGCGGGCTCGCGAAGATGATGAAGAAGCGCGCGGTGTCGGCGCCGTACTTCTCGATCAGCGCCTGGGGATCGACGCCGTTCCTCTTCGATTTCGACATCGTGCCGATGCCGGCGTACTCGACTGGCTGGCCGTCCGAGCGCGCGCGCGCGCCGACGATCCGGCCTTCCGCGTCGCGCTGAACCTCGACCTCCTCGGGCGCGAAGTAGGTGATTGCGCCCTTGTCGCCCTTCCTCTGGAAGATGTCGTTCAGCACCATCCCCTGCGTGAGCAGGTTCGCGAACGGCTCGTCGAAGCTCACCAGGCCGAGATCGCGCATCACCTTCGACCAGAAGCGCGCGTAGAGCAGGTGCAGGATCGCGTGCTCGATGCCGCCGATGTACTGGTCGACCGGCAGCCAGTAGTTCACCCGCGCGTCCACCATCGCGCCCGCGGCGTCCGCGCTGGCGAAGCGGCTGAAATACCACGACGAGTCGACGAACGTGTCCATCGTGTCGGTCTCGCGCCGCGCGGGGCCGGCGCACTTCGGGCACGGCGTGGACACGAACTCGGCGCGCCTGGCGAGCGGATTGCCGCTGCCGTCGGGCACGCAGTCCTCGGGCAGCACCACGGGCAGATCCCGGTCCGGCACGGGCACGTCCCCGCAGGCCGCGCAGTGCACGATCGGCACCGGCGTGCCCCAGTAGCGCTGGCGCGAGATGCCCCAGTCGCGCAGCCGCCACTGCACCTGCTTGTCTCCCAGGCCCTTGGCCTTCAGGTCGGCGGCGATCGCGTCGGTCGCGCCCTTGTAGTTGAGGCCGTCGTACTTCCCCGAGCCGACGCAGGTGCCGTGCTCCTTGTCCGCGTACCACTCCTGCCATTCGTCGGTGCTGTAGACCTTGCCGGGGAGCGCGATCACCGGCTTGATCGGAAGCCCGTATTTCTTGGCGAACGCGAAATCGCGCTCGTCGTGCGCCGGAACGCCCATCACGGCACCCTCGCCGTAGCCCATCAGCACGTAGTTGCCGACCCAGATCTCGACCGGCTCGCCGGTCAGCGGGTGCGTGCAGAAGAAGCCGGTGGGAACGCCCTTCTTCTCCATCGTCGCGAGGTCGGCCTCCATGACCGAGCCCGCCTTGCACTCGGCGATGAAGGCCGCGAGCTTCGGGTCGTCGCGCGCGAGCCGGGTCGCGAGCGGATGCTCTGCGGCGATCGCGTTGAACGTCACGCCCATGATCGTGTCGGCGCGCGTCGTGAAGACGCGCAGCAGCTTGCGTTCGCCGTCGATCTCGTAGGGAAAGCCGAAGTTGACGCCCTCGCTGCGGCCGATCCAGTTCGCCTGCATCAGCTTCACGCGCTCGGGCCAGCCGGGGAGCCGCTCGAGGGCCGCGAGCAGCTCCTCCGCGTACTGCGTGATGCGCAGGTAGTACATCGGGATCTCGCGCTTCTCGACCACCGCGCCGGTGCGCCAGCCGCGGCCGTCGATCACCTGCTCGTTGGCGAGCACGGTCTGGTCGACCGGGTCCCAGTTCACCACCCCGGTGTGCTTGTACGCGATACCCTTCTCGAGCATGCGCAGGAACAGCCACTGGTTCCAGCGGTAGTAGTCCGGCTTGCAGGTCGCGAGCTCGCGGTCCCAGTCGATCGCGAATCCGAGCGACCGCAGCTGCGACTTCATGTAGGCGATGTTCTCGTAGGTCCACTGCGCCGGCGGCACGCCGTTCGCGATCGCGGCGTTCTCCGCCGGCAGCCCGAACGCGTCCCAGCCCATCGGCTGCAGCACATTGCGCCCGCGCATCCGGTAGTAGCGCGTGAGCACGTCGCCGATCGTGTAGTTGCGCACGTGCCCCATGTGGAGCTTGCCCGACGGGTAGGGGAACATCGACAGGCAGTAGTACTTCGGCCGGTCCGCGTCCTCGACGGCGCGGAAGGCGCGCGTCTCGTCCCAGAACGCCTGCGCGTCGCGCTCGACCCGTCCCGGGTGGTAGACCGGCTCCATTGCGTCGATCATTGGCCTTCGGAAAGGCCGGGATTATAGCCGTGCACTAGTTCCGCTCCGCCCTCATCCGGAGCGGGAGAGCGCTCGTAGAATCGCCGGACAGCCCGGGGAGGAGACCCGCATGAAGCGCTTGATCGCCGTCGCCGTCCTGGCGACCGCCGCGGCCGCGGTGCACGCCGCAGACGAACCCAGGCGCGCCGCGCCGCCCGCGGTGGTCGAGGCGGTGCAGATGCCCGCGTGGGTCGAGCGCGGCGGCAGCCGCGTGCCGCTTGCGCCCGGCATGGCGCTCGCGCCGGACGACGACCTGCGCACCGGCGCGAACGCGCGCCTGCTCCTCAAGCTCGCCGAAGGGAGCAGCGTGAAGCTCGGCGAGAACGCGCAGCTCAGGATCGCGCAGGCGCAGCTGCGCAGGGACAACGTGTTCGCCTCGACCCTGAACCTGCTCGCCGGCGCGTTCCGCTTCACGACCGACGCCCTGGCCAAGGCGCGCCGGCGCGAGGTGAGCATCAGCGTCGCCACGGTCACCGCCGGCATCCGCGGCACCGACCTCTGGGGCAAGGCCGCCGCCGACCGCGACATCGTGTGCCTGATCGAGGGCCGGATCGAGGTGGCCCGTGCGGGCGATCCGCCCCTGACGATGGACCAGCCGCTCTCGTTCTTCATCGCGCCGCGCGGCCAGCCCCCGCTGCCGGTGCAGCCGGTCAAGCCCGAGCAGCTCCAGCAGTGGGCGACGGAGACGGAGATCGCGGCCGGTGCGGGTGCGGCGCGCCGCGGCGGCCGCTGGAAAGTCGTGCTCGCGAGCGCAGAGTCGGAGAACGAAGTGCTGCGCGTGTACCAGGACGTGCGCGCCGCCGGCTACGCCGCAGAGCTCGCACCCAGGCGGGTGGACGGCCGGCGCGCGTACGACGTTCGCATCGCGCAGCTTCCCTCGCGGGCGGAAGCCGAGGCGCTCGCCGCGAGCCTCGCGGGCAAGCACGGCGTCTCCGCGCCGCGAGTGACGCAGTAGCGGCGCGCCGCCCGTTCAGCGTCGCGCGTTGACGACCTGCAGCGCGCGGCTCCAGTACTCGTTCGCGGCGTGCACGAACGCCTCGGCCGCGTCGAATGCCGCGGCGCCGAGGCGGCGCTGCGAGTCGATCAGCGGCACCGCGGAGCGCGCAGCGGGCGGCGCGAGCGGCTGCTCGAACTCGTCGGCCCCGACGAGCGCGACGCCTTCGCAGCGCAGGAGCCGCTGCAGGACGCGGATCGCGTGGGCCCAGTACTCCGGCGTGCGCGCGTCCGCCCCGTGCTCGAAATCGGCGAGCGCGAGCGACTGGCGCCACAGTTCCTCGGCGCGCTCCAGCGGGACGGCGTGACGGCGGGCGAACCAGGGCAGGATCTTCAGCCGCGGCAAAGGCTTGCCCTCGCCCGGGGCGCGGCCGGCGCGCCCTGCCGGAGGCCTGTTCGGGATCGGGAATGGCTTCTTCATGACGCTATACTGCGACGCACCATATTACGCGTCAACCATAACGTAACTAATTGATGTAGAAAAGTTCCTCTATCTGCTGTGTCGCAGCAGCCCGACACTTTTCTGGGTCGGCCCGGCGCCCTCCCGGGGCACGGCGGGCCCCCCGAGGGGCGGCTGCTATACTCGCCGCCTCGATTCGCCGCCGCGGCATGTCCAGCCTTCTCGACCACCTCAATCCCGAGCAGCTCCAGGCGGTCACCCTTCCGAAGCAGCATGCGCTGATCCTCGCGGGCGCGGGGTCGGGCAAGACGCGGGTCCTCACGACGCGCATCGCGTGGCTGATCCAGACGGGCAACGCGACGCCCGCGAACCTCCTCGCGGTCACCTTCACGAACAAGGCGGCGCGCGAGATGCTCGCGCGCATCTCGGCGATGCTGCCGATCAGCACGCGCGGCATGTGGATCGGCACGTTCCACGGCCTGTGCAACCGGATGCTGCGCGCGCACCACCGCGACGCGGGGCTGCCGCCGCTGTTCCAGATCCTCGATTCGCAGGATCAGCTCGGCGCGGTGAAGCGGGTGCTTAAGAGCCTCAACGTCGACGAGGACCGCTACCCGCCGAAGCAGGTCCAGTGGTTCATCAACGACCGCAAGGAGGAAGGCCTGCGGGCGAAGGACGTCGCGGTGCACGACGAGACGAGCCGGCGCCACGCCGAGCTCTACGCCGCCTACGACGAGCAGTGCCAGCGGGAGGGCGCGGTCGATTTCCCGGAGCTGCTCCTGCGCTGCTTCGAGCTGCTCCAGCGCAACGAGCTGCTGCGCGCGCACTACCAGGGCCGTTTCCGCCACATCCTGGTCGACGAGTTCCAGGACACGAACCGCCTCCAGTACCGCTGGCTCAAGCTGCTCGCGGGGAAGGAGAACGCGATCTTCGCGGTCGGCGATGACGACCAGTCGATCTACGCCTTTCGCGGCGCGAACGTCGGCAACATGGCCGACCTCGAGCGCGAGTACCGCGTGCAGAACGTGATCCGGCTCGAGCAGAACTACCGCTCGCACGGCAACATCCTCGACGCGGCGAACGCGCTCATCTCGCACAATCGCAAGCGCCTGGGGAAGAACCTGTGGACCGCGGCGGGCGAGGGCGAGCCGCTGCGCGTCTACGAGGCCGCCTCCGACGGGTACGAGGCAAGTTTTCTCGCCGAGGAGGTGCAGAGCCTCGTGCGCGAGGGCTTCGCGCGGCGCGACATCGCGATCCTGTACCGCTCGAACGCGCAGTCGCGCGTGATCGAGCACGCGCTCTTCACCCAGGGGATCCCGTATCGCGTGTACGGGGGCCTGCGCTTCTTCGAGCGCCAGGAGATCAAGCACGCGCTCGCGTACCTGCGCCTGCTCGCCAACCCCGAGGACGACGGTGCGCTGCTGCGCGTCGTCAACTTCCCGGCGCGCGGCATCGGCGCGCGCTCGGTCGAGGCGCTGCAGGACGCGGCGGCGGCGCTCGGCACGAGCCTCTGGCAGGCGGTTCCCCGGTTGGCGGGCAAGGCGGGCACGGCCGTCGGCGCCTTCGTGAAGCTGATCGAGACGCTGCGCGCCGGAACGCGAGGGTTGCCGCTGCCCGAGATCGTGGAGCACATGCTGCAGGCGAGCGGGCTCGTCGAGCACTACAAGGCCGAGCGCGACGGCGCCGACCGCGTCGAGAACCTCGAGGAGCTCGTGAACGCGGCCGCCGCCTTCACGCAGGAAGAGGGCGATGCTGCATCGCTCGCTGCGACCGTCGCGGCCGATCCCGCGCAGTCGCCCGCCCCCGATCCGCTCGGCCAGTTCCTCGCGCACGCCGCACTCGAGTCGGGCGAGAATCAGGCGGCCGAGGGCACCGACGCGATCCAGCTCATGACCGTCCATTCGGCGAAAGGCCTCGAGTTCCACGCCGTGTTCATCACCGGCCTGGAAGAGGGGCTCTTCCCGCACGAGCAGAGCGTCGCCGAGCAGGACGGTCTCGAGGAGGAACGCCGGCTCATGTACGTGGCGATCACGCGCGCGCGCACGCGCCTGTACCTGAGCTTCGCGCAGACGCGCCTCCTGCACGGCCAGACGCGCTACAACGTCTCGAGCCGGTTTCTCGACGAGATTCCCGCCGGCGTGATGAAATGGCTCACGCCGCGCGGCCGGCCGGTCGTCCCGGACAGCGCGTGGGCTGCGGCACCGGCGCCGGCGCGCTACCGCAAGGACTCGGGCGGGGGCGCGCCGAACCTCCCGTTCCGCATCGGCCAGAGCGTCGTGCACGCGAAGTTCGGTCAGGGCGTCATCGTCAATGCCGAAGGCAGCGGCACCGACGCGCGCGTGCAGATCAACTTCGGGCCGCAGGGCATGAAGTGGCTGCAGCTCGAGTACGCCAAGCTGCAGGCGGCGTAGTCACCAGCAAAGGAGATCGTCCCGTGAGAAGTCGGTGGAAGGCAGCGGCCGCGTTCGCCGCCGCAGTGTCGTTGATCGCTGTGCAGGGCCCGGCGGCTGCGCAGGCCGCGGCGGACAAGAAGGACGAGTACCAGCCGCAGGTGGGGCAGGCCGGCAAGGACGTGGTCTGGGTGCCGACGCCGGAGGCGCTGGTCGAGCGCATGCTGCGGATGGCGAACGTGACTTCGCGCGACTACGTCATCGACCTCGGCTCGGGCGACGGCCGCACCGTCATCGCGGCGGCGCAGAAGTTCGGCGCGACCGCCCTGGGCATCGAGTACAACCCCGACATGGTCGCGATCTCGGTGAAGGCCGCCGAGAAGGCCGGCGTCTCGGACAAGGCGAAGTTCATCAAGGCGGACATCTTCGAGACCGACTTCAGCAAGGCGACCGTCATCACGATGTACCTGCTGCCGGCGCTGAACATCAAGCTGCGGCCGAAGATCCTCGACCTGCGCCCGGGCACGCGGATCGTGTCGCACGCATTCACGATGGAGGATTGGGAGCCCGACCAGACCGCGACCGTCGAGGGGCGCGACGCCTTCCTCTGGATCGTCCCCGCGAAGGTGCAGGGCGACTGGGCGCTGTCGGTGCCGGCGGGCAACGGCGATCAGAAGTGGCAGGTCTCGCTCAAGCAGACCTTCCAGAAGCTCTCGGGTACCGCGCGGCTCGACGGCAAGTCCTACCCCCTCACCGAGACCCGGCTGCGCGGCGCCGATGTCGCGTTCGCGTTCGTCGACGGCAACGGGGTGAAGCGTCAGTTCACCGGGCGCGCGGCGGGGGACAGGATGGACGGCACGACCGCCACGCAGGGCGGCGCGAAGGTCAACTGGACCGCGGCGCGGACGCGCGCGTCCTGACGCGGCGCGCGGCCTACAGTGCCGCGCCCTGCGCGACGAGCACGTAGCGCGCGGCGCGGCCGAGCGCCTGGAACGCGGCTGCGGCAATCCAGTTCAGCTTGAGCCAGCCGGCGGCGACGCAGAGCGCGTCGCCGACGAGCGGCGCCCACGCGAGGAGCAGCGCGGCAGGGCCCCAGCGCTCCAGTGCCTCGACGTGCCTCAACGGCCTGCGCGTCGCGAGGAAGCGCCCGACGAGGTAGGAGGTCATCCCGCCGAGCGTGTTCGCCGTCGTCGCAACGCCGATCGCCGGCCAGAAGAGGTGCGGATGCACCTTGAGCACGGCGAACAGCGCGACCTCCGAGCTCATCGGCAGCAGCGTCGCCGCGAGGAAGGCGGCGGCCGCGAGCGACCAGAGGCTCGCTTCGGGGCCGATCAGGCTGGCGGGATCCACGGGGGGCGGGGCGGAAAGCCCGCCACGCTACCGGCGCCGAAGGCGCAGCGCAAGGCGCCCGCCTGTCCAACGCGTTTCGAACGCGCCGACTTTGCCTCGGGGAAACGTTTCAGCTTAGAGTAGCGCCCTTCCTGCGCTGCGATAAGCGCTCCGCCGTGCCGATAGACTACCTCCCGCGCATCCTCAACTCCCGCGTCTACGACGTCGCGATCGAGACGCCGCTCGAGCTCGCGCCGAATTTGTCGGCGCGGCTCGGAAACCGGGTCATGCTCAAGCGCGAGGACATGCAGCCGGTGTTCTCCTTCAAGCTGCGGGGGGCGTACAACAAGATGGCGAACCTGCCGGCGCTCGCGCTCCGGCGGGGGGTGATCGCGGCGTCCGCCGGCAACCACGCGCAGGGCGTGGCACTCGCGGCGCAGAAGCTCGGCTGCCGCGCGGTCATCGTGATGCCCGTGACCACGCCGCGCATCAAGGTCGAGGCGGTCGCCGCCCGCGGCGCGGAAGTCGTGCTCCAGGGCGATTCCTACAGCGATGCGCGCGAGCACGCGCGCAGGCTCGAGCGGCGCCTGAAGCTCGCGTTCGTCCATCCGTTCGACGACCCCGACGTCATCGCCGGGCAGGGCACGATCGGCATGGAGATCCTGCGCCAGTCGACGCGGCCGATCCACGCCATCTTCGTCGCGATCGGCGGCGGCGGCCTGGTGTCCGGAATCGCCTCGTACGTGAAGCGCCTTCAGCCCGGGATCAAGGTGATCGGCGTGCAGCCGGTGGACTCCGACGCGATGAAGCGCTCGATCGAGAGCGGCCGGCGCGTCGTCCTGCCGCACGTGGGTCTTTTCGCCGACGGGGTTGCGGTGAAGCAGGTGGGCAAGGAGACCTTCCGCCTCGCGCGCGAGCTCGTCGACGACATCATCGTCGTCGGCACCGACGAGATCTGCGCGGCGATCAAGGACGTGTTCGAGGACACGCGCTCGATCCTCGAGCCGGCGGGCGCGCTCTCGATCGCCGGCGCGAAGCGCTACGTGGAGCGCACGCACCTGCGCGACCGCAAGCTCGTGGCGATCGCCTGCGGCGCGAACACCAACTTCGACCGCCTGCGCTTCGTCGCCGAGCGCGCCGAGGTCGGGGAGCACCGCGAGGCGATCCTCGCGGTGACGATCCCCGAGCGCCCCGGCAGCTTCAAGAAGTTCTGCGCCACGCTCGGGGCGCGCAACATCACCGAGTTCAACTACCGCATCGCCGATTCGAAGGACGCGCACATCTTCGTCGGCGTCGAGGTGCACAACCGCGAGGAAACCGCGCGCATCGTGCGCAACCTCGACCGGCACGGGCTGCGCACGCTCGACCTGTCGGACAACGAGATGGCGAAGGAGCACGTGCGCCACCTCGTCGGCGGCCACTCGGCGCGCGCTCACAACGAGCTCCTCTATCGCTTCGAGTTCCCCGAGCGCCCGGGCGCACTGATGCGCTTCCTGTCGAACATGCGCTCGGACTGGAACATCAGCCTGTTCCACTACCGCAACCAGGGGGCCGACTACGGGCGCGTGCTCGTGGGCATGCAGGTGCCGCCGCAGGAGATGCGCGAGTTCCGCGGCTTCCTGCGCAAGCTCGGCTACCCGTACGTCGACGAGTCGCGCAACCCGTCCTACCGCCTGTTCCTCGGTTAGCGCCGGGTCAGCTCCCGAAGTACTTCGGCTCGAGCTCGCCGGCGTTGCACGCCGGCGAGCTGAGCGCGCTCGGCTCGCCCGCCAGCGGTGCGCCAAGGAATTCGAGCTTTCCGCCGTCGCGGCGGTACACGCCGCGCTCGGTGACGATCCAGTCCATCGGGATGTCGTGGGGCTGCGGATGAATCGTCTCGAGATGCGCGCCCTCGTACGCGACGCCGATCACCACCGGCTTGCGGGCGAGCGCTGCAAGCGTGCGGTCGAAGTAACCGCCGCCGTAGCCAAGCCGATAGCCCGCATCATCGAAGCCGACCAGCGGCACCACGACCGCGTCGGGCGCGACCTCGCGGCTGTCGGCCGGATAGGGAATCCCGAGGACGCCCGCGACGAGCGTCACGCCCGGATGCCACTCGCGGAAGACGAGCGGCGACCTGGGAGCGACCACGACCGGCAGCGCAGTAGTCGCGCCGCGCGCGCGCAGGCCGCGCGCGAGGAAGCGCGCGTCGTACTCCCCCTTGTAGGGCCAGCAGAACGCGAACACGCCGCGCGCGAGGCCGGGGAACCCGCGCTCGAGATGCCGGTCGATTCGCTCGCGATGGCGCCTCAGCGTCTCGGCGTCCAGCGCGTTGCGCGCTTCGATCAGCTGCGCGCGGAGCGCCGTGCGCCAAGTCTTGACCTCGTCGGGCGTCATGCGGATCGTGAATTCTGGCGAAATTCGGGCAGGGCTGTGCTATTCTTCATACGCTTCATGGAGTTATGCAAAGTAGCCTCCCGCGCATGGTACGCCTTCCGGTTTGCAGCCTCGTGCTCCTCGTCGCGCTCGCCGCGCCCGCGCTGCCGCTGCACGCCCAGACGAACGGCAAGGCGCGCGCGGCTGCGGTCTCGCAGGATGATCGGTTCCTCGCGGCGCGCGAGGCCTTTCGCGTCGGCCAGTACGCACGAGTCGCCGAGCAGGCGCCGCATCTGCGCGGCTACGTGCTCGAGCCGTACGTCGAGTACTACCTCCTGCGGATGAAGCTCGAGGAAGCGTCCGCCGCGCAAGCGCGCGAATTCCTGCTGCGACATCAAGGCACCTACATCGCCGACCAGCTGCGCCGCGACTGGTTGAAGAGCCTCGGCAAGCGCCAGGACTGGGAGAGGTTCGAGGCCGAGTTTCCGGCGCTCGTGGGCGAAGACCCGGAGCTCACGTGCTTCGCGCTGCTGGCCCGCTGGAAGCGCGGCGACGCCTCGGCGCTGGAGGAGCTCCGGCCCTTGTGGACGGCGCCGCGCGAGCTTCCGGACGGGTGCGTGCCGCTCGCGGAGGCCGAGATCGCCGCGGGAACGCTCACCGCGCGCCATGTCTGGAATCGCGTTCGGGGGCTGCTCGAGGCGGGGCAGATGTCGTCCGCGAAGCGCACGCTCCAGTACCTGCCGGCGGGCGAGGCCCCCGACGAGCGCACGCTCGACCGCATCCGGCGCGCGCCGGTCGGTTTCATCGAGCAGGCCGAAAAGCTCGACCTGAAGAAGCGCGCGAACCGCGAGCTCCTGCTCTTCGCGTTCGCCCGCGTCGCGCGCAGCGATCCCGAGGCTGCGCCAAGCCACCTGTCGCGCAAGCTCCAGGAGCGGTTGCCGGCGGAGGACCAGGCCTGGATCTGGGGCCAGATCGCCACGCAGGGCGCGAAGCGGCACCTGCCCGCGGCGCTCGACTGGTACGCCAAGGCCGAAGGGGCCGCGCTGTCCGAGGAGCAGCTCGAGTGGTGGGTGCGCGCCGCGCTGCGCGAGGAAAACTGGGCGACGGTCCGCGTGGTCATCGAGCGGATGGGCCCGCTGCAGCGGACCGAGCCGACCTGGACGTACTGGCGGGCGCGCGCGCTGCGCGCGGCCGGCGATCGGGAGGCCGCCACGGCGCTCTTCACGCGGCTCGCGGGCGAGCACCACTTCTACGGCAAGCTCGCGCGCGAGGAGCTGGGCCAGCCCTTCTCGATCCCGCCCCGGGGCTACGCGCCCAGCGAGGAGGCGGTGACCCGGATGGCGGCAGATCCGGCGCTCCAGCGCGGTCTTGCGCTGCTGCGCCTGCAGCAGCGCGTCGAGGGCGTGCGCGAATGGAACTGGGCGCTGCGCGGCATGGACGACGAGCAGCTCCTCGCGGCGGCCGAGCTTGCGCGCCGCGCCGAGGTGTGGGACCGCGCGATCAACACCGCCGACCGCACCGTGGGCACGCACGACTTCGGCGTGCGCTTCCTCGCGCCCTACCGCGAGGTCTTCGCGCAGCGCGCGCGCGACCAGGGCCTCGAGGAGCCGTACGTGCTCGGCCTCGTGCGCCAGGAGAGCCGGTTCATTCCCGACGTGCGGTCGGTCGCGGGCGCCTCCGGCCTGATGCAGCTCATGCCGGCCACCGCGCGCTGGGTGGCCCGCCAGACGGGCATGAAGGACTACACGCCGGCGCGCGTCACCGACGTGGAAGTGAATATCGCGCTCGGCACGAGCTACCTCAAGTACGTGCTGGACGAGCTCGACGGCAGCCCGGTCCTCGCCGCGGCCGCGTACAACGCCGGGCCGGGGCGCGCTCGCAAGTGGAAGGCGGACCGACCGCTGGAGGGCGCGATCTACGCCGAGACCATCCCCTTCAACGAGACCCGCGACTACGTGAAGAAGGTGCTGAGCAACACGATGTACTACGCGGCGCTCTATGGCGGCGGCGCGGCGAAGCCGCTCAAGGTCCGGCTCGGCACCGTTGGCCCGCGCCGCAGCGGCGAGGGCTACGCGGCGACGATCACCGGGCAGGCAGCGCTAGAATAGCCGGGCTCGCGGCGCGATCCCCGCGCCGGGGCTTTCCTTCTCGTCTCGCCATGGCCAGGATCTGCGTCCTCGGCGGCTCCGGATTCGTCGGCCGCCACATCGTCGCCAGGCTCGCGGCCCGCGGCGATCGCATCGTCGTCCCGACGCGACGACGCGAGCGCGCGCGACATCTCATCATGCTGCCCACCGTCGAGGTGGTGGAAGCGAACGTGCACGAGCCGCCGGCGCTCGAGCGAGCGCTCGAGCGCTGCGACGCGGCGATCAACCTGGTCGGCGTCCTGCAGAGCCGCAACGGGCAGCCCTACGGACCCGATTTCGCGCGCGCGCACGTGGAGCTGCCGCGGCGTCTCGTCGCGGCCTGCGTCGCGGCGCAGGTGCCGCGGCTCGTGCACATGAGCGCGCTCCGGGCTGCCGCCGACGCGCCGAGCCAGTACCTGCGTTCCAAGGCCGACGGGGAGGCCGCGATCGTCGCCGCGCGCGCTCAGCTCGCCACCACGATCTTCCGGCCTTCGGTCGTGTTCGGTCCCGAGGACCAGTTCCTCAACCTCTTCGCGTGGCTGCAGAAGTTGCTGCCGGTCGTGTTCCTCGCGAGCCCCGACGCCCGGTTTCAGCCGGTGTTCGTGGGCGACGTCGCGGAGGCCTTCGTGCGCGCGCTCGACGAGAGCGAGAGCCACGGCAGGGCCTACGACCTCGTCGGGCCGAAGGTCTACAGCCTGCGGGAGCTCGTGGCCTATGCGGGCGAGGTGTCCGGCCACGCGCGGCCGATCGTCGGGCTCGGCGACCGGCTCTCATACCTGCAGGCGTGGCTCATGGAGCTCGCGCCCGGCAAGCTGATGAGCCGCGACAACTACCACTCGATGAAGCTGCCGAACACCTCGGCGGAGCGCCTGCCCTTCGGCATCCATCCCACCGCGCTCGAGGCGATCGCCCCGGTCTACCTCAAGGGCCTCTCGCCGCGCTCGCGCTACAGCGAGTTCCGCTATCACGCCGGCCGCAAGACGAGAGAAGTATGAGCCGGCCACGGCTGGTCATCGGCAACAAGAACTACTCGTCGTGGTCGATGCGGGCCTGGGTACTGCTGCGCGCGCTCGGCATCGACTTCGAGGAAGTGCAGCTCAAGTTCCACAGCGAGGGCTGGAAGCGCGACATCGGCCGCTGGTCGCCGAGCGGGCGCGTGCCGGTGTTGTGGCTCGACGCCGAGCCGGTGTGGGACACGCTCGCGATCGCCGAGACCGTCGCGGAGCGCTGGCCGGAGCGGCAGGCCTGGCCGGCGGACGCGCGCGCACGGGCGGTGGCGCGGGCGATGTGCGCCGAGATGCACGCCGGCTTCCACGCGCTGCGCCAGGCGATGCCGATGAACATTCGCGGCTCGTACCCCGGCCGGGGCATGGGCCCCGAGGTCGCGCAGGACATCGACCGCATCGTCGCCGCCTGGACCGCGTGCCGGGAGCGCTTCGGCGCCGGCGGCGAGCTGCTGTTCGGCGGCTTCAGCATTGCGGACGCCTTCTACGCGCCGGTTGCGACGCGCTTCGTCACCTACGGCGTGCGCGTTCCGGCCGCTGCGCAGCGGTACGTCGACGCGGTGCTCGCGTTGCCGGCCATCCGCGAATGGAGCGCGGCGGCCCGGGCGGAACCCGAGGTCATCGCCGAGGAAGAGCCGTACGCGCACCACTATCGGTGACCCGCGGACGGGCCGGGGGCCGCGTTGGCCGGCGTGCCGGTCGATCGCCATCGAGCCGCGGGTCTAGCGCGCCGCGATGAAGGTCTACCAGGTCGGTGGCGCCGTCCGCGACGAGCTCCTCGGGCTTGCGGTCAAGGACCGCGATTACGTCGTCGTCGGGGCGACCCCGGAGGAGATGGTGCGCCTCGGCTTCAAGCCGGTCGGCAGGGATTTCCCCGTCTTTCTCCATCCCGTCACGCGCGAGGAGCACGCGCTCGCGCGCACCGAGCGCAAGTCCGGCCGCGGCTACAAGGGCTTCATCGTCCACGCCGCGCCCGACGTCACGCTCGAGGAGGACCTCGCGCGCCGCGACCTGACGATCAACGCGATCGCCAAGGACGAGCACGGCAACGTGATCGATCCGTTCGGCGGCGTGCGCGACCTGCGCGCGCGCCTCCTTCGGCACGTGAGCCCGGCCTTCGCCGAGGACCCGGTGCGCGTGCTGCGCGTCGCGCGCTTCGCCGCGCGCTTCGGCTTCGCCATCGCGCCGGAGACCCTCGCGCTGATGCGCACGATGGCGGCAAGCGGCGAGGTCGACGCGCTCGTCTCCGAGCGCGTGTGGCAGGAGTTCTCGAGGGGCCTGATGGAAGCCGCGCCGCGCCGGATGCTCGAGGCGCTCGACGAGTGCGGCGCGCTCGAGCGCGTCCTGCCGGAATGGCGCGAGCTCGACGGCGCGCGCGCGCTCGCCGCGCTCGATGCGGCGGCCGCACGCGGCGCGGCGCTTCCGGTGCGCTATGCCGCGATCTTCGCAGGCGCGGCGGAGGAGGTCGCGGACCGCGCGTCCGCTCGCCTGCGCGCGACGGGCGAGTGTCGCGACCTGGCCGTCACCGCGGCCCGCGCACGGGATGCCGTCGCGCGCGCGACGGCGCTGCCTCCCGTCGAGGTCGTGGAACTCCTGCAGCAGCTCGACGCGTTCCGGCGTCCGGAGCGCTTCGAGGCGCTGCTCGCGGTGCACGAGTGCGATGCGATCGCCGCAGGCCGGGCCGACCCGACCGGTCTGCTGCGCCTGCGGCGGGCGGCGGACGCCGCGCGCGCGGTGGATGCCGCCGCGATCGCCGCAGCGCAGCCGGAGGACATCGCAGGCGCGATCCGGGCCGCCCGCGTCGGGGCCGTCGCGCGGTTGCGATAGTCGCGCAGCGCAGCTCGGATCGGTCGACGGCGCGACTCAGACGTCGCGGGCAGCGAGCGCCGCACGGAGCGCTTCGATGCGCGCCCGGTTGACGCCGAAGTCGCGGTAGCCGAGTCGCGACGCCGAGCGCACGTGGATCACGCGCGCACCCGGGTCCAGCAGGAACTCGACGTCGTCGACGAAGCCCATGACCTTCGAGGTGAACTCCGCGCGCAGATAGTCGTCCCGCGCGACGACGATCTTCGCGCGCTCGGAAGCGGCGACCGCCTCCTGCAGCGCGCGCCAGGCGGCGCGCGCGTCGCCCTTGAATGCTATCGGCGCGACGTGGTGGGTCGCATCCCCGGGATCGGCCTGGCTCGCCACGCAGTTCGGCGAGGACGGGCAGGGTGCGAGGCGCCCGTCCTTCGCGCCCAGGTTCGTGGGGGGTCGTCCGGCGAACAGTCCCATCGCGCAGCCTCCGAGTACGCCCGCGACGACGATCGCCGCCACCGCCACGAGAATCGCAATCGCGCGGCGCACCGCGCGCCCTAGATCAACCTCGACAGCGCCGTCAGCGCGAGCGAGAGCAGGAGGGTCGTGGTGAACGGCACGTAGACCTCGCGCCCGCGGATGCGCACGACGAGGTCGCCCGGCAGGCGGCCGAGGCCGAAACGCCGCGCGAGCCAGGGCGAGACGGCGCTCAGCACCACGAGCGCGACCGCCAGCGTCAACAGCCATTTCAGCACTGCACAGTTCCTTCTTTTCCCGGCCGGGCCGAGTGTACACTTCGCGCGGCCCGCGACGGGCGCGTTGCGCAGGCAGACAGGGAGAAGGGGAAGTGATCGAGCTCTACACGTGGGGCACGCCCAACGGGCGCAAGGTGTCGATCATGCTGGAGGAGTGCGGGCTCCCCTACAACGTCCACCCGATCGACATCGGCAAAGGGGACCAGTTCAAGCCGGAGTTCGTCGCGATCGACCCGAACAGCAAGATTCCGGCGATCGTCGACAGCGAAGGGCCGGAGGGCAGGCCGTTCCCGCTCTTCGAGTCGGGCGCGATCCTCGTCTACCTGTCCGGCAAGACGGGCAGGTTTCTGCCCGCCACCACGAGCGGGAAGTACGTGGCGCTGCAGTGGCTCATGTTCCAGATGGGTGGCGTCGGACCCTTCTTCGGCCAGGTGCACCATTTCCTGCGCGCGGCGAAGGTCGAGGTGCCCTATGCGATCGAGCGCTACGTCAAGGAGAAGGACCGGCTCTACGGCGTGCTCGACCGGCGGCTCGGCGAGGCGAGCTATCTCGCGGGCGACGAGTACACGATCGCCGACATCGCCACCTATCCCTGGGTGGCGCGCTATGAGTGGCACAAGACCGACCTCGGTCAGTTTCCCAACGTGAAGCGCTGGTTCGACGCGATCTCCCTGCGTCCCGCGGTGCAACGGGGCATGAAGGTGCCGGGCTGAGCCGCATGCGGACGATGGAGGTCCTCCGCTCCAGCCTCTCGTCGCGCCTCGAGATCCTCGAGTGCCAGCCGCAGATCGAGTCGCCGCGGCCACCGGTGCTGTTCGTGCACGGCGCGTACGCCGCGGCCTGGACCTGGGCGGAGCACTTCATGCCGCATTTCGCCGCGCGCGGCTTTCCGACTTACGCGGTGAGCCTGCGCGGGCACGGCGCGAGCGCCGGCCGCGAGGCGCTCGCATGGGCGAGCCTCGCCGACTACGTGGAGGACCTCGGCGAGGCGATCGACGCGCTCGACGTCCCGCCGGTGCTCGTGGGCCACTCGATGGGCGCGATGGTCGTCATGAAGCACCTCGAGCGCGAGACCGCGCCGGCCGCGGCGCTGATCGCGCCGGTTCCGCCGCACGGGCTCTTCCCGTCGTCGCTCATGCTCGCGCTCGGGCGCCCGGGGCTCTTCGCGGAGCTGAACAGCCTGATGTCGCGCGGCACCGCGTCGGTCGAGGCGATGCAGAGCGCGCTCTTCTCCGGGCCGCTGCCGGTCGAGCAGCTGCTCGACTACTACGGCCGGTTCCAGCGCGAGTCGCAGCGCGCGATCTGGGACATGACGCTCTTCGACCTCCCGCTCGCGTGGCGCATGCACCGGCCGCCGATGATCGCGCTCCTCGCCGAGCGCGACACGCTCTTCCCGCTCGAGTCCTCGCGCGCGGGATTCACCGCGATCGGCGTGCGCACCGAGGTCATCGAGGACACGGGCCACGCGGTGATGCTCGATCGCGGCTGGCGGCAGGCGGCCGACCGCGTCGTCGGCTGGCTCGGGGAACAGCTGCCGACCTGAGCGGCCGGCGCGGCCTCAGTTGCCGCGAGCGTGGCGCTGCAGGAAGCGGACGATCTCGTCGATGCGCAGCTGCGGCTCGCGCGGGTCGCGCTGCGAGCCGACCACGCGGTTCATCCACTGCATGTTGCGCTCCATGCGCGCCACGACGCGCGGCCACTCGCCCGCGGTATGCCGTCGCGGGTCGGGCAGCACGTGGCACTGGTTGCAGGCGAGCCGGAACGACTGCGCGGCCGGGCTCTCGACGTCGGGGTACTTCCGCGGATCGAGCGGACGCTGGCTGTTCTGCTCCAGGTAGGCAAGCAACTGCCGCGCCTCCTCGTCGGTAGGCGCCTGCACGCCGGCCATCATCTCCTTCATCAGCTCGCCCATGTTGCCCCGGCCGCGCATGCGGAGCACCATGCGCTCGACCACCTTCGGCCACTTCGCCGCATCGTGCATGGCGGGATTGGGCAGGTTGTGGCACTGCACGCAGTACTGCACCACGAGCGCCGCGCCGCGGGAGGCCGGCTGCGGCAGCTGGGCGGGCTCGAAGGTCGGCGGCAGGATGCGCTCGAGCATCGGACCGTGCGGGCTGTCCGCCCAGCGGTTGCGCGCGTCGTTCACGCTGCGCTCGTACTCGGCAACCGACGCCGCGGCGGCGACGCTCGCGCACGCGAAGAGGGCGATCGCAAGAGTCGACATCGGGCGCGTCATGGCGCCGGGGATTATAGCGGCCGGGCCCGCGTGTAAGCCCGCGGCGAATCCTCCGACGAAGGGCCTGGTCCCAGCAAGAAATGCACCCTCAATCGGCGAGGCGGCCATGGCTCCGGAGAAGTTCGACACGATCGTCATCGGCACCGGCCAGTCCGGGAAGCCGCTTGCACTCGCGCTGGGACGGGCGGGCCGCAAGACGGCGGTGGTCGAGGCGAAGCACGTGGGCGGGACGTGCATCAACGTCGGGTGCACGCCGACCAAGACAATGGTCGCCTCCGCACGCGTCGCCTATCTCGCGCGACGCAGCGCCGATTATGGCGTGCACGCCGGCGTGCCGCGGATCGACCTCGCCGCGGTGTGGGCGCGCAAGCAGCGCGTCGTCGAGCAGTTCCGGCGCGGCGGTCAGCGCGGCCTCGAGAACGTGCCGGCGATCGATCTCGTGTTCGGCGAGGGCAGCTTCGCCGACGCGCGCACGGTGCGCGTGACGCTGAACGCCGGCGGGGAGCGCCTGCTCAGCGCCGAGCGCATCGTGATCAATACCGGCGGCCGGCCGGCGGTGCCCGCCGTCGCCGGCCTCGCCGACGTCGACTACCTCGACTCGTCGAGCGTCATGGAGCTGAAGGACCTGCCGGCGCACCTGGTGGTGCTCGGCGGCGGCTACATCGGGCTCGAGTTCAGCCAGATGTTCCGGCGCTTCGGCGCCCGGGTCACCGTCATCACGCGTGACGACCGGCTGATCCCGCGCGAGGACCCCGACGTCTCCGCCGAGGTCGAGAGGATCCTGGTCGAGGACGGCATCGGGATCGTGAAGAACGCGAACACCCTGCGCGTCGAAGGGCGCGGCGGCGTGCAGGTCCTGGTGGAGACGCCGGAGGGTCCGCGCGAGATCGCGGGGAGCCATCTTCTCGTCGCGATCGGGCGCACACCGAACTCCGAACGCCTGAACCTGGCGTCGGCTGGCGTCGCGACCGACAAGGCGGGCTACATTCCGGTGAACAACCGCCTGGAGACCAACGTTCCGGGCATCTACGCGATCGGCGACGTTAAAGGCGGCCCCGCGTTCACGCACATCTCGTACGACGACTACCGCGTGCTGCGGGCGAACTGGCTCGAAGGCGCAGAAGCGACGATCGACGGCCGGTACGTCCCCAACACGATGTTCATCGATCCGCAGCTCGCGACGGTCGGCGTGAACGAGACCGAAGCGAAGCGGCGCGGATTGAGCTTCCGGGTCGCGAAGCTCCCGATGACGAGCGTCGCACGCGCGATCGAGACGAGCGAGACGCGCGGGTTCATGAAGGCGCTCGTCGACGCGGACACGAAGCAGATCCTCGGGGCCACGGTGCTCGGGATCGAGGGCGGGGAGATCATGTCGATGCTGCAGATCGCCATGATGGGCGCTCTGCCCTACCCGCGACTGCGCGACGCGATCTTCGCGCATCCGACGCTGGCCGAGGCGCTGAACAACCTGTTCGCCACGCTCGACTAGAGCGTGTGCCGCCGGTCGCCGGCGCGAAACCCGACGAGCGGCGCGTCGATGCCGCGTCCGAAGGCGATCGCCTTGAAGAGCTCGCCCATCTCGGCGGGACTGGTGAGGCGGTTCGCGGTGCCGGCCAGAGGCGCGTAGCGACGCGTGTCCTCCGGCGGCACGCGCCCCACCACGTCGGTCAGCCCGCAATTGATCAGGAACTGCGCCTGCGTCGCGTAGCCGAGCACATCCGCGCCCGCGCCGTGCGCCGCCCCGGCGATCCCCGTGAAGTCGACGTGCGCGGTGATGTCCTGGAGGCCCGGCAGGAAGAACGGGTCGCCGTGCGCGCGGTGGCGGTAGTGGCACATCAGCGTGCCGCTGCGTCGCTGCGGGTGGTAGTACTCGGCGCGCGGGAAGCCGTAGTCGATGAACAGTGCCAGGCCGCGCTCGAGCATTGCTCCGACGCTGGCGACGAACCCGAGCGCGACGAGCCCGATCTCGGTCGTGTAGCCGTCGGGAAGTTCGAGCGCGCGCGCGGCGTCGGCGACCTCGGCGGGTGCAGGGCGGTGCGCCCACTCGAACCGGACGCCGTCGGATGCGAGCGTGACCCCGGCCTCCTCGATCGCGCCCGCATGCGACCGCACGACGTGCACCGGCATCGCGTCGAGCACTTCGTTGCCGAGCACGACGCCGGTGAGCGCCGGTGGCAGGCCGTTCAGCCACGCGACGCGCTCGAGCAGATGGGGAACGCGCACGGCGAGCGTGTCGCGGCTGCGCGCGCGCAGCTCCGGCGAGAGCTCGAGGATGAGGTAGTTCGCCGGAAGCCGATCGGCCTGCTCGAGCGCCTCGAGCACCGAGGCCGCCAGTGCACCGCTGCCCGCGCCGATCTCCAGGACGTCGCCGCCGGCGGCGGCCTCCAGGCCCTGCGCGACCTGGCGCGCGACGGTGTGGCCGAAGAGCGGTCCGAGCTCGGGGGCGGTCACGAAGTCCCCGTCCGGCCCGAGCTTGCGCGCCCCGGCCATGTAGTAGCCGAGGCCCGGTGCGTAGAGCGCGAGCGCCATGTACCGCGCGAAGGAGATCCAGCCGCCTGCGCGTTCGATCTCGTCGCGGATGTGGGTCGCCACGCGCGCGCTGTGCGCAGCGGCGTCCGGGGCGGGGCGGGGCAGGTCGATCATGCTGGAGGCATGCGGCGCGGGGCGGTCATGGTGCGCGCATCCGCTAGAATCCGCAATGTCGTCCTCGAGCCCGCGCTTGGCGCGGTCGACCCATGACGGAGCTGGCGCTCAGCGGAAAGGTGGTGCTCGTCACCGGCGGCGCGAAGCGCGTCGGTGCGGCGATCTCGCGCCGGCTGCACGCGGCAGGCGCGACGATCGTGCTGCATCACCACTCGGCGAAGGCCGAGGCGCAGCAGCTCGCCGCAGCGCTGAACGCGGCGCGCGCGAACTCCGTGGCGACGGTGCAGGCGAATCTGCTCAACGCGGCGGAGCTGCCGGAGCTCGTCCGCACCGCCGTCACGCGCTTCGGGCGCCTCGACGCGCTGGTGAACAACGCCTCGAGCTTCCATCCGACGCCGCTCGGCGAGATCAAGCTCTCCGATTGGGACGACCTCATGGGCACGAACCTGCGCGCGCCGCTCCTGATCGCGCAGGCCGCGGCGCCGCACCTGAAGAAGAACGGCGGCTGCATCGTCAACATCACCGACATCCACGCCGACCGCCCGCTCAAGAACTACGTCGTGTACAGCGTTGCGAAGGCCGGCCTGGCGGCGCTCACCCGCTCACTCGCGCGCGAGCTGGGGCCGGAGGTGCGCGTGAACGGCGTGGCGCCCGGCCCGGTGCTCTGGCCCGAGGACGACTCCTTCGACGAGCTGGCGCGGCAGCGGGTGATCTCGCACACGCTGCTCAAGCGCGCCGGCGAGCCGGAGGACGTGGCCGCCGCGGTCCACTACCTGGTGGTTGACGCGCCTTACGTGACTGGCCAGATCATCGCGGTGGACGGCGGGCGGAGCGTGAATCTCTGACGCCATGAACGCCCCGACTGCAAAGCAGGTCCGCAAGGCCGCCTTCGAGACCAACAAGCTCGGGAAGCGGCTGCGCCGCCAGGTCGGCCAGGCGATCGCCGACTTCGACATGATCCGCGCCGGCGACCGCGTCATGGCGTGCCTGTCGGGCGGCAAGGACAGCTATGGCCTGCTCGACATCCTGCTCAAGCTCCGCGACGCCGCGCCGCTCGACTTCGAGGTCGTCGCGGTGAACCTCGACCAGCGCCACCCCGGCTATCCCGAGCACGTCCTGCCCGAGTACCTCGGCCGGCTCGGCGTCCCGTTCCGCATCGAGCGGCAGGACACCTACTCGGTCGTCAAGCGCGTCGTCCCGGAGGGCAAGACGATGTGCGGGCTGTGCTCGCGGCTGCGGCGCGGCGTCCTCTACCGCGTGGCGAAGGAGCTGGGCGCGACGAAGATCGCGCTCGGGCATCACCGCGACGACATCCTGGAGACGTTCTTCCTGAACCTCTTCTTCGGCGGAAAGCTCAAGGCGATGCCGCCGAAGCTCGTCTCCGACGACGGCCATCACGTCGTCATCCGCCCGCTCGCCTACGTGGCCGAGGCGGACCTCGCCGCCTGGGCGGACGCGCGCCGCTTCCCGATCATTCCCTGCAACCTGTGCGGCTCCCAGGAAACCCTGCAGCGTGCCCAGGCCAAGGCGATGCTCCGCGACTGGGAGAAGCGCTTTCCCGGGCGGATCGAGTCGATCTTCAATGCGCTGACCCGGGCGGTGCCTTCCCACCTGCTCGATCGCGGGTTGTTCGATTTCGGGGCGGTTACAGCGACGGGCGTGGCCACGCTCGATGGGGACAAGGCGATTGATTCGGAAGCGGATTCCGGGACCCGGCCCGATCCGACGACCGACGCTTAGCGATCCAGGCTTGTCAAACTGAGTTTGTCATGGCAGATTCGGCGCGATGAACTGCGCCGAGCGCCTCGTCTCGATCTTCGGCAGCCAGGCCGAGGTCGCCCGCCGGATGAAGCTCGACCGCGCGGTGGTCAGCCACTGGGTCAAGTCCGGCTACATCCCGTCGCGCTGGGCGGTCGAGGTGGAGCACCTCACCGGCGGCCAGGTCGCGGCGACCGACATCCTCAACGAAGCCTACGCGGCAAAGCCCATCCGGGTGAAGTCGCGCGGCGAAGACGAATCCCCATTCGGATCTCCCATTGCAGGAACTGACAACATGAACCCGTACGCCCCGGCGAAGCGCATCTCCTCGTTCCATCCTCCGCAGCGCACGCTGATGGGCCCGGGTCCGACCGAGATCCATCCGCGCGTGCTCACGACGATGAGCCAGCCCGCGATCGGCTATCTGGATCCGGTCTTCGTGGAGATGATGGAGGAGCTGAAGTCCCTGCTCCGCTACGTCTACCAGACCAAGAACCCGCTGACGTTCCCGGTGTCCGGCCCCGGCTCGGTGGGGATGGAGTACTGCTTCGTCAACCTGGTGCGGCCGGGCGACAAGGTGATCGTCGCGCGCAACGGCGTGTTCGGCGGACGCATGATCGAGAACGTCGAGCGCTGCGGCGGCGAGGCCGTCGTCGTCGAGCACGAGTGGGGCGAGCCGGTCGATCCGCACAAGGTCGAGGACGCGCTCAAGCAGAACCGCGACGCGCGCCTCGTCGCGTTCGTGCACGCCGAGACCTCCACCGGCGCGCTCTCCGACGCGAAGGCGCTGGTGGCGCTCGCGCACAAGTACGACGCGCTCGCGATCGTCGACGCCGTCACCTCGCTCGGCGGCTGCCCGGTCCTCGTGGACGAGTGGGGCGTCGACGCGATCTACTCCGCGAGCCAGAAGTGCCTGTCGTGCACGCCCGGGCTCTCGCCGGTGTCCTTCTCCGAGCGCGTCGTCGACTACGTCAAGGCGCGCAAGGACAAGATCCACAGCTGGTTCATGGACATGAACCTGCTGCTCGGCTACTGGGGCGCAACGACGCGCACCTACCATCACACCGCGCCGACCAACTCGCTGTTCGCGCTGCACGAGGCGCTGCTGCTGATCCGCGAGGAGGGCCTCGAGAACTGCTGGGCCCGCCATCACCGCCATCACGTCGCGCTCAAGGCCGGGCTCGAGGCGATGGGGCTCAAGTTCCTGGTGAAGGAGCCCTACCAGATCCCGCAGATGAACGCGGTGCGCTGCCCCGAAGGCGTGCAGGAGGCCGAAGTCCGCAAGCGCCTGCTCAGCGAGTTCAGCCTCGAGATCGGCGCGGGCCTCGGACCGCTCGCCGGGAAGATCTGGCGCTTCGGCATCATGGGCTACTCGTGCCGCCCCGACAACGTGATGCTCTGCCTGTCCGCGCTCGGTTCGGTGCTCTCCGACATGGGCTACCCGGTGCACGTCGGGGATGCGGAAGCGGCGGCCCACAGCGCCTACGCGCAGATGCACCAGAAGGCCGCGCAGCAGAAACTGAAGAAGGCGAAAGCGCCGGTCGCCGCCTGACCGACGGTGAAGGACCTCGCGCCGCAGATCACGCGCCAGCGGCTGCTGGTCGAGGGGTACTACGCGATCGAGGTCGACCGCGCCGCGGTCGACCGCTATCTCCACGGCGTCGCCGCGCACCTCGGCCTGCGCGCCTACGGTGAGGCCACGATCTTCTCGCCCGGGGGCGAGGGGAAAGCCGAGAACCAGGGGTACGACGCGTTCCTCCCGCTGATCGATTCGGGCATCTCGCTGTACGTCTGGTCCTCCGCGCGCTTCTTCTCGGCGATTCTCTACACCTGTCGACGCTTCGACGAAGCCGCGGCGATCGACTTCACGCGGCGCTACTTCGCCGTGCGGGACGAGGTCGCCTCGCTCGGCTTCTAGCCGCGGGGGTCGACGCGCGGGCGGGCGCTACCCTATAGTCGCAGGGGTGAACAGCCGACCGCCCGACGCATGACCTCGAGCTCGCGCCCCGTTGCCATTCTCTTTGCCGACGTGAGCGGCAGCACGACGCTGTACGAGCGGCTCGGCGACCGGCAGGCGCTGCGCGCGGTCGAGCAGGTGCTCGATCTCCTGCGCCGAGCGGTGGCCACCTACCACGGCCGCGTCGTGAAGACCATCGGCGACGAGGTGATGGCGGTCTTCAAGGACGCGGACAGCGCGCTGCAGGCGGCGAGCGACATGCAGACCCGGGTTGCGGCGCTCCCGACCTTCGCGGACGCGCGCCTCGCGATCCGCGTCGGGTTCCACTACGGCCCGGCGCTCGAGGAGAACGGCGACTACTTCGGCGACGCGGTCAACACCGCCGCGCGCATGGCCGGGCTGGCGAAGGGCGGGCAGATCATCACGACCGCCGCGACCGTGGCGAGCGTGTCGCCGCTCCTGCGCGAGGGCACGCGCGAGGTCGCGGCGCTCGCGGTCAAGGGCAAGCAGGCCGAGGTGCAGGTGTGCGAGGTCCTGTGGCAGAGCGGCGAGGACGTCACGATGCTCGCCTCGAAAGGCGCCCAGGCCTCCACCGAGGCGGTGCTGCGCCTCGCCCACGGCGGGCGCACGCTGCTGATGGACGGCGATCTGGCGAGCGTCCAGATCGGGCGCGACGTGGCGCACCAGATCCCGATCAGCGACAAGATGGCCTCCCGGCTGCACGGCCGCATCGAGCGCCGCGGGGACAAGTTCTACTACGTCGACCTCAGCACCAACGGGACGTACATCACGATCGAGGGCGACGTCGAGACGGTCCTGCGCCGCGACCAGGCGATGCTGCGCGGTCGCGGCACGCTGAGCTTCGGGCACTCCGCGTCCGACCCCGGCGCGGAGCTCGTGCAGTTCGTCTGCGAGTACCGGCCGAGGTCGGCCTGAGGGGGTCGGCGCGGCGCCCGGGTGCCGCGTTGTTGCAGGGCGACGCGCGGGTTCGCGATGCGGCGCCCCGTCCTTCGGCAGCCGCGCGGTCCTAGATCATTATCTTTTTCAGCGTCTCGGGGTTCTTCACCACCGAGCGCTGGCGCGACTGCGGTGCCGCGTAGAGCCCCGCCGGCGGCGCGGTCTCGAGCCGGCTCATCACCGACTTGTCGCAGGTCGGCGCGAGCGCCACGTTCACCTCTTCGCCGGTGCTCGCGCCAAGCGTGAAGCACGCCGCGCCGAGCTTGGCATTGAGCGGCTTGAGGATGCCGTTCGCGACGATGTCCTGGGCGAGGCCGCTTCCGGCCAGCACCACGTCGTAGGCCCGTGGCGATGCGCCCGGCCGCGGCGTGCTCGACACCACGGAAGCGAGCCCGATCAGCTCGCGGCCGAGCAACTCTGCCGACCCCGGGTCGTCGAGCCCGGTCACCTTCAGCACCACCTTCTGCCCGGTCATGCCGAAGTGCTGGAGGAAGAAGTCCCGGTTGAACTCCTCGGCGATCTTGGTGCCGATCGCCGCCAGCGCCTCCTCCTCCGTCGCCCAGCTGCCGACGTTCTTGGGCAGCGTGTTGTTGAAGTAGATCTCCTCGCCGGTGGCCCGGTCGGTGGCCTTCACCGTCCAGGATGTGAGGGTGTACTTGGTGATCGTGAGGCCGGATGCCTGGAGCTTCGCCGACAGCCGCTTGATGCGCGCCTCGCCCGAGACCAGGAAGTCCGCGGTCTTGTCCGCGCCGCCTTCCTCGGACCAGGTGCGGAAGCCGAACGACTTGATGCGCTCCTTGAGCAGGTTCTCCGCGATCGGCGAGGCCTGCGCGGGCGCGTCCGCGCGGTCCGCGTCGCGCGTGGTCACCCGCACGGCGACCTTCGGGTCGCCGTTGTTGCGGATGAAGCTGATGCGATCGTCGCGCGACATCTCGTTCAGCGACTTCTGCACCTCGCGCGTCTTCACGACCGCCTGCGTGGTGAGATACGCGAGCCCGTCCTTGCCGAGTTTCGGCTCCGACTCCTGGACCACGGTCGAGATGTAGTCGCCGCTCCGCGCGAGCAGCTTCTCGCGCAGCCGGTCGTAGTGCTGCGAGAGCGACGGCTGCTGCAGGTAGAGCCCGATCGCCTTCTCCACCGCCTGGGCGTGCGAGTCGGCGCGCAGATCGGCGGCGAGCGCGGCCTGGTTGCCCTGGTAGCGCGGGTCGGTGGGGTCGGCGAGGCCGAGCGCGGAGACGAGGATCGTGCCGGGCGCGGTCTGGACGGCCGGCTTCGCCGCTGACACAGGTGCAGGGGCCGCCGGCGCGGGCGCGGCTGCAGGCGTCGCGGCGGCGGCACTCGGCTGCGCCGCCGCAGCAGGGGTGGCGCTCGGCGGTGAGGCGACCGGCGATGGGCGGTCGCCGCCGCGATTCAGCATGAACCAGCCGCCGGCAACCGCCGCCCCGATCACGACCACGGCGCCCGCGAGCACGGCCGCCGGGAACTGCGACTTGCGGGCGGGCGGCGTCACGGTTGCGGCGGGCGCAGGAGCGATTCGCTCGGTGCGCTGCGTGCGCTCGGTCGCCGCTGGCGCGGGCTTCTGCACGACGGTTGCATGGCCCGGCGGGAGTGTCGCGTCGAGATTGATCATTGTCGGCTCGGCGGCCGCCGCGGTCTGGGTGGCCGCCTGCCGGACCGCGTCGAGGAACTCGCGCGCGGTCTGGTAGCGCTCGTCCGGGCGCTTCGCGAGCGCCTTGCGGATCACCGCGTCGAAGCCGCGCGGCACCTGCACGTTGAGCTTGGACGGCGGGAGCGGCTCCTCCTGCAGCACCTTGTGCATGATCGTGGTGAGCGAACCGGTGAACGGCTTCTCGCCGGTCAGCATCTGGTAGAGGATCACGCCCGCCGAGAAGATGTCCGAGCGCCCGTCGACCGTCTGGCCCATGAACTGCTCGGGCGACATGTAGCTCGGCGTGCCGAGCACCATGCCGGCCTGCGTGAGGTTCGACGACTCCAGCCGCGCGATCCCGAAGTCGGCGACCTTTGCGGTCCCGTCGCCGAGGATGATGATGTTGGAGGGCTTGATGTCGCGATGCACGACGCCCTGCCGGTGCGAGTAGTCGAGCGCCTCGAGCAGCTGGCCCATGATGCGCACGATGTCGTGCAGCGCGAAGCGCTCGTTTGCCTCCAGGTAGCTCTGGAGCTCGCGGCCCTTCACGAACTCCATCGCGATGTAATAGGTCCCGGCGTCCTCGCCGAAGTCGTAGATCCCGACGATGTTCGGGTGGGTGAGCCGGCCGGCCGCCTGGGCCTCGCGGCGGAAGCGCGCCAGCTGCTCCTGCGCGTCCTCGCCCTGCAGGTTCTCGGCGCGGATCGTCTTCAGCGCCACGACCCGGTCGATCATCGGGTCGTGGCCCTCGTAGACGATCCCCATCGCGCCCTTGCCGAGCTCGCGGCGGACCTGGAATTTTCCGAGCTTGGTGATCTCGCTCATGCGCCGGGGCCGGTCGTGAGGGGGCTACTTGTACTTGCTGTCGATCTCCCAGACCGACTTCTGCACCAGCCGCTGCACCATGGTGTCGAGCCCGACGCCGCCCTGCTGCGACTGCGAGAAGCCCATCACCGAGGTCCCGGTGGCGCCGATCTCCATCTTCTCCTCGGTGTAGCCCTGCGCGACCTGCTCCGTGGTCTCGGCGTCCATGATCTTGTAGCGCATGCCGATGACCCAGATGCCGGTCGAGTCGCCGACCTTCACCGATCCCACTGCGGTGTCGCCGATCGCGCCCGCCTGTGCGCCGCCGCGCGACCCGCTGAACGCACCGAGGATGCCGATCACCCGCCCGACCGCCGCGCCGTCGAAGCCCTGCTGCGCGGCGGCGACCTGTTCGGTCTTGAGGATGTCGAACTTGACCACGTACTTCGTGGAGCGGAGCTTGCCCATGCCGAGGTAGTTGCGCGCCTTGTTCGGGTCGCCGAGGTTGTAGGCGAGCGTGAACTCGTTGAGCAGCGGCCCGAGGTTCGTGCGCTCGAGGACCTGGAAGTTCGCGCGGCTCAGCTCGATCTCGGCGAAGTCGGCGATGTTCGTCGGCCCGAACTTCTGCGTGAAGGTGGCGTTGCTGCTCTTGATCTCTCCCGGGATCACCACGAGCGCCGGGCCCTGCTTGCCGGCGTTCTGGTACTGGATCGCCTGGTACATCGCCTTGTCGGCGTTCGCGTTCGCCTTCTCCGAGGTCGCCGTGCCCGCTGTCGGGGACGCGCTCTGGAATGTGGGCTGCGCGCTCGTGGCGCCGCACACGCACAGCGCCGCCGTCATGAACACACCGTGCTTGAACAGGCTCATCTCAGTCTCTCCGCTAGTAGTCCAGCCGTTGCCGCCAGGCGCCCGGGTGCGGGGCGCCTACTTCCGCGCCTTTGCCGGCGCCGCGACCTCGGCGTTCCGGCAGTACTCGCTGTAGAGCCGCGACACCACTTCGTCCGCCTGCTCGTTGAGCAGGGTGACCGCCATGGCGCGCACGTCCGGGCCGGCGTACGAGGCCGCGCTCGCCGCCGCGTTCGCAACGGTGCGGCCGTCGGCGGCCGCAAGCGTGAAGCCCATGCCGACCGACACCTGGTTCACGCGCACGATCGCGTTGTAGGTCGCCTGCGACGTGATCAGGCCGCGCAGGACGAAATTCGCGCCGAGACGCTTCGACGCCGAGAGCGCCGCATCCGGGTTGTTCCTGAAATAGGCGTCGATCTCTGCCTGGGCGATCTGCTTGCGGATCTCGTCCGGGGTGTAGGTGCGCAGGCCGAGCGCCTGCAGGCGACCGTTGATCAACTGGAAGTGCGGGCCGTAGTTCTCCTGCCGCGCGAGCACGACCCCGTTCGACTGCTCCTCGCCGATGATGACGGCGATCTTCTTGTTCCTGATCGCCTCCTTGCACGGCGTGGAGAGGTTCTCGGCGACGCGTGCCCTGCGCGCCGTCTCCTCGGCGGCCCGCTGCTGGGCGCCGGGATCCTTCTCGAACTTGAAGCCCTGCGCGAGCGCCGCGGACGGCCAGAGCGCAACCGCGCACAGCATCACGCCGACCCGCCGCAGGACCGCAATCCGGACATTCGTTGCCATCGGTGTTCTCCGCCGGACAGCCACTCTAGTACAACGTCGCGCGCCCTTCCATCACCGCGTCGTCTTAGACCGCCCCGGAGCGCGCATCCGGTGATGCAGGATGGTGCGGCGCGCCGCGCGATCGCGCCACCTGACGGACTGTCAACTCGCGTGTGCGGCGAGACCTACGCCACACCGCTGCGTCGACGAGTCGACAGCGGCGCGAATCAGGGGCGGTAGATGTAGGTGGGCGGGATCTCGCCAGACGGCTGCACCACCGTGCCATGCGGGGTCGGGACCACGTACCCGGGGGCACCGCTCGGACCGATGATCATGGCGCCGCCGGGGCGGCCCGGGATGGGGTTGACGAGGGTCGTCGGCTGTCCGGGCCCGACGATCGTGGTGCCGCCCATCGGGTTCGGGCGGATCACCGTCGTGCCCTGGTTCGGCGTGATGAGCGTCGTGCCGCCGCCCTGGCCCGGCACGATGTAGGTTGGCCCGTAGCCCGGCGCGATCACTGCGCCCGCTCCGCTCGGCCCCGGCGGCACAACGTACGCGGGCGGGTGGCCGGGGGTCAGGATCACCCCGCCGCCGTCGTGCGTCGGCGCCAGGATCGCCGTGCCGCCATAGCCCTGTGGCGCCACCGGCGCGCCGGCGCCGGGAACCACCGTTTGCGGGATCACGGGCTGGGGGATCTGGCCGAGGGCGGCGAGGGGGATGGCGAGGAGCAGGATCGGCAGCGCGCGCACGGGTGCCTCCGGAGGCTGGACCGCCACCATATGCCGCGCGACCGATCGCCGCAAGCGCGTGCGCGCGGCACGGCGGCAGCGCGACACGCCGGGGATTCCGGACGGTGCCGCCCGCGGTCCCGGCGGGGGGCGAAGCCGCGTACCATTTCCCGGCCCGATTCGAGGATCCCGCGCATGACCGACCTCGCCGACTCCCCCTTCTCCGGCTACTGGCGCGTGGCCGCGCCCGACATCGATCCGGCCGAGACGCGCGAGTGGCTCGATGCGTTCGACGCGCTGGTCGAGCAAGAGGGTCCGGAGCGCGCCACGTTCCTGCTGCGCAGGCTGCTCGATCGCGCGCGGGCGAAGCGCGTGCGCATGCCGCCGGTTCTCAACACGCCGTACTGCAACACGATCGCGCTCGCCGACCAGCCGCAGTTCCCGGGCAGCCTCGAGATCGAGCACCGTCTCGCGTCGATCATCCGCTGGAACGCGCTCGCCATGGTGGTGCGCGCGAACCGCGCGCACCCGGAGCTCGGGGGCCACATCTCGAGCTACGCGTCGGCCGCGGATCTCTTCGAGGTCGGCTTCAACCATTTCTTCCGGGCGGGCCAGGCCGGCGACCTCGTGTACTTCCAGCCGCACTCGGCGCCGGGCGTCTATGCGCGCGCGTTCCTCGAGGGCCGACTCACGGAGGCCCACCTGGCGAACTACCGGCGCGAAGTCGGGGGACAGGGGCTCTCCTCCTACTGCCACCCGTGGCTGATGCCGGCGTTCTGGCAGTTCCCGACCGGTTCGATGGGCCTCGGGCCGATCAACGCCATCTACCAGGCGCGCTTCATGCGCTACCTGGAGAACCGCGGAATGCTCGCCACCGCCGGACGCAAGGTCTGGTGCTTCGTGGGCGACGGCGAGATGGACGAGCCGGAGTCGCTCGCCGGCCTGTCGCTCGCCGCGCGCGAAGGGCTCGACAACCTGATCATGGTGGTCAACTGCAACCTCCAGCGGCTCGACGGCCCGGTGCGCGGCAACGGATCGGTCATCCAGGAGCTCGAGGGCCTGTACGCCGGCGCCGGCTGGAACGTGGTCAAGCTGCTGTGGGGCTCGGACTGGGATCCGCTCTTCGCGCGCGACCACGACGAAGTCATCCTGCGGCGGCTGCACGAGACGGTGGACGGCGAGTTCCAGAAGTACGCCGCGACCGACGGCCGGTTCAACCGCGAGCACTTCTTCAACAAGTATCCCGAGCTGCGGGCGCTCGTCGCCGAGATGTCCGACGAGGACATCGACCGGCTGCGCCGCGGCGGCCACGACCCGGTGAAGATCTACGCGGCCTACCACGTCGCCACGCGGCACCGCGGCCAGCCGACGGTCATCCTCGCGCAGACGAAGAAGGGCTACGGCATGGGGCACTGGGGGCAGGGCAAGATGACCACCCACCAGCAGAAGAAGCTCGACGACGAGGCGCTGCGCGCGTTCCGCGACCGCTTCGCGCTCCCGCTGTCCGACGAGGACGTCGAGCACCTGCGCTTCCACAAGCCCTCCGACGAGTCGCCGGAGATGCGCTACCTGCACGCGCGGCGCCACGCGCTCGGCGGGTACCTGCCGGCGCGATCGGCGCAGGCGCCGCGCGTCGAGGCGCCGAAGCTCGACGCATTCGCCGCGCTGCTCGCGGGCGCGGACGGGCGCGAGAAGTCCACCACGATGGTGTTCGTGCAGATGCTCGGCCAGCTGCTGCGCGACCCGGCGGTGGGCAAGCGCATCGTGCCGATCGTGGCCGACGAGGCGCGCACGTTCGGGATGCAGAACCTGTTCCGGCAGGTCGGCATCTACTCGTCGGTCGGGCAGCTCTACGAGCCCGAGGACCGCGACGAGCTCCTGTACTACAAGGAGGCGAAGGACGGCCAGATCCTCGAGGAGGGCATCACCGAGGCGGGCGCGATTTCCTCCTGGCTCGCCGCGGCGACGAGCTACAGCGCGCACGGCACCCCGATGCTGCCCTTTTACATCTTCTACTCGATGTTCGGTTTCCAGCGCATCGGCGACATCGCCTGGGCCGCGGCGGACTCGCGCGCGCGCGGTTTCCTCCTCGGCGCGACGGCGGGCCGCACGACGCTCTCGGGCGAGGGGCTGCAGCACCAGGACGGCGCGAGCCACCTGTTCGCCTCCACGATTCCGACCTGCAAGGCCTACGACCCTTGCTTCAAGCACGAGCTCGTCGTGATCCTGCAGGATGGTATGCGCCGCATGCTCGAGGCGCAGGAGGACGTCTTCTACTACGTGACGGTGATGAACGAGAACTACGCGCATCCCGAGATGCCGCCGGATGCGGAGGAGGGGATCCGGCGCGGGATGTACCTGCTGCGCGCCTCCCCGCGGCGAGACGCGCGTCGGCGCGTGCAGCTGCTCGGTTCGGGGGCGATCCTGCGCGAGGTGCTCTCGGCGGCGGAGGCGCTCGAGGCCGGGCACGGCGTCGCGGCGGACGTGTGGAGCGTCACGAGCTGGACGGAGCTGCGCTGGGACGGACTCGTCGCCGGCGGCGCCTCGCGCGCGGTGCGCGAGGCGCGCGGCGGCGAAGCCGGGCGGAGCTGGGTCGCGCACTGCCTGGACGCGACCGAAGGGCCGATCGTCGCCGCGAGCGACTACGTGAGCGCCGTGGCCGATCTCGTCCGGCCGTTCGCGCCCCCAGGGCGACGCTACGTCGCGCTCGGGACCGACGGCTTCGGGCGCAGCGACACGCGCGCGAGCCTGCGCGCATACTTCGCCGTCGACCGGGACGCGATCGCCGCTGCGGCGCTCGGCGCGCTCGGCTGAGCGCGCTGCGCTACATGCCCAGCATGCGCCCGATGCGCGCGACGTAGTCGGCGTCGGTGAGGAGTTCGCCCTCGGCCTTCTGCAGCAGCGCGCGGATGCCGTGCAGTCCCTCGTGGACCTCGCCGTGCGCCGTTTCCGGCGCGGCGAGCGCCTGACGCAGCTGCGCGACCTCGCCGCGCAGCGTATCGACGTCGCCGGAGCCGGCGCGGACCTTCGCGAGGTCGCGCTCCAGGGCGGCGACGAGCCGGGCGACCTCGTCCAGGTCGACGTTGCTCTTGCCGGGTTGCGTGGTGCTCATGCCAGACCTTCCATCGGCGCGGTGCGCGCGTATCCTGTCACGGTCATTCTAGCCTCGCCGCACGCGTCGGACCCGGAAACGCGACCGACGACCCGGGGCCGGCCGGCGAGGAACTCGCGCGGCGCGGCGCGGTCTGCGGTTCACACCATCAGGAGATGCGACGATGAATCGACGTGGCTTGCTGCACGGCATCCTGGCATCGGGTCTGGCCGTGGCGCTGCCGGCGCGCGCGCAGAAGACCCTTCCCGCGGACATGAAGGCGGTCGAAGCGCTCCAGCAGGGCTGGCGCGAGTTCCTGGCGAAGGGCGTCGCGGTGCCGGCGCCGACCGATGCGCTCAAGCTGTCCGGCGAGGAGTGGCGCAAGCGCCTGGACCGGGCACAGTTCCACGTCCTGCGCGAGGAGGGGACGGAGGCCGCCGGGACGAGCCCGCTCAACGGCGAGTCGCGGGCGGGGATCTTCGCGTGCGCCGGTTGCGGGCTGCCGCTCTTCACCTCGGCGATGAAGTACGAGAGCCACACCGGCTGGCCGAGCTTCTTCACCACCATCCCCGGCGTCTTCGGGACCAAGACCGACTACAAGCTGCTCCTGCCGCGCACCGAGTACCACTGCGTGCGCTGCGGCGGCCACCACGGGCACGTGTTCGACGACGGTCCGCGGCCGACCGGCAAGCGCTGGTGCAACAACGGCATCGCCCTGAAGTTCATCCCGAAGGACGCGAAGGCCTAGGCGCGGACATGCGCGCCGGTCGGCCTGCGGCATAATCGCGCGCTTCGCCGCCCCGCTCGTCGCCGTCCCGCGTGTCCGCTCCCCACCGCGCGGTCCTCCCGCTTCTTGGCCTGTTCGGCGTCGCAGTGAGCCTCGGCGCGGGCCACGTGTGCGCGCGGGTCGCGTTCACCCACGGCGTGGGCGTGCTGACGGCCGCGACCGTGCGCTCGCTGCTCGCCGCCGCCCTCCTGCTCGCGCTGCTGCAGCTGCGCCGCACGCGGGTCCTCCCGCTCCCGCGCGAGTTCAAGGGCACGCTCCTGCTCGGCCTGCTCATCGCCGGGCAGACGGTGATGATCCAGGTCGCGGTCGCGCTGCTGCCGGTCACGATCGCGCTGCTCGTCTTCTACACCTATCCCTTCTTCACCGGGCTCGCGTCGATCCTGCTCGGGAGCGAGCGCTTTTCATGGCGGCTCGCGACGACGCTCCTTGCCGCCTTCCTCGGGCTCGCCCTCGTGCTCGGGGTGAGTCTCCAGCCCGTCAATCCGCTTGGCGTCGCGGCGGCGCTCGGTGCGTCGGCGGCGTTCACCGCGGCGGTCGTCCTCACGCAGCGCCTCGCCCCGAACGTCGGCGCGCCGCTACGAACCTTCTTCATGCTTGCGACGGCGGCCGCGATCTTCGTCGCGACCGCCGCGGTGACGGCCGACCTCCGGCTGCCCCCCGGCGCCACCGGGCTCTTCGGGCTCGCCGGCCTCGCGGTCTTCTACGCCGCCGGCATCATCGGCCTCTTCCTGCTCCTGCCCCTGCTCGGTCCGGTGCAGACGGCGGTGGTCCTCAACCTGGAGCCGGTGGTCGTCGCGGCCCTCGCGTGGGCGGCCCTCGGCGAAGCGCTCACCGCCACCCAGATCCTCGGGGCGACCGTGGTCGTGGGGGCCGTGATGCTCTTCCAGCTCACCGGCAAGCGCTAGCGCCGGCACGATCGCGGTACCCTTGCGGCCGAGCAAGGCTGGAGAACGCGCGATGCCCGAGATCGTCGATCTGCGCAGCGACACCGTCACGCGGCCCTCACCCGAGATGCGCGCGGCGATGGCGGCGGCCGAGGTCGGGGACGACGTGTTCGCCGACGATCCGACCGTGAACCGGCTGCAGGCGCACGTGGCGTCGATGCTGGGATTCGACGCGGCGCTGTTCTTCCCGTCCGGGACCCAGTCGAACCTCGCCGCGATAATGAGCCACTGCCAACGCGGCGACGAGTACGTCGTCGGCCAGGAGGCGCACACCTATCGCTCCGAGGCGGGCGGTGCCGCGGTGCTCGGGAGCGTGCAACCGCAGCCGCTCGCCAACAGGCCCGACGGCACGCTCGATCTCGCGGAGGTCGAGGCCGCGATCAAGCCCGACGACGCGCACTACGCGCGCACGCGCCTGCTCGCGCTCGAGAATACGATCGGCGGACGCGCGATCCCGCGGGGCTACTTCAACGAAGCACTCGCGCTGGCCGCCCGCCGCGGCCTCGCCACGCATCTCGACGGCGCGCGGATCTTCAATGCGGCCGTGAAGCTCGGCGTCCCGGTTGCCGCACTCTGCCGCGGCTTCGACACGGTGTCGGTCTGCCTCTCGAAGGGCCTGGGTGCGCCCGCGGGAACGGTCCTCGTCGGCAGCCGGGATCTCATCGCGCGCGCTCACCGCTGCCGGAAGATCCTCGGCGGGGCGATGCGGCAGGCCGGCGTGCTCGCCGCCGCCGGGCTCTATGCCCTCGAGCACAACGTCGACCGGCTCGCGCAGGACCACTCGAACGCGGAGCGCCTCGCCGCCGGTCTCGGCCGGATCGACGGCCTGCGGGTCGAGCCGCCGCAGACCAACATGGTGTTCGTCCACGTGCCCGCCGCGCGCGTGGGCGCTCTCGTCGTCCGTCTGAGGACTGCCGGCGTGAGCGTGCTTCCGGGCACGCGCATGCGTCTGGTCACGCACCTGGATGTCGACGCGCCGGGCATCGACCGGGCGATTGCCGCGTTCGGTGCATTTTTCCGTGAACACGCGGCGGCGGTTCTGAAATAATCGCGCCCGATGAGCCCCGTCCTCCGTCTCGCACTGGGCGCCGTCGCAACCGTGCTCCTGCTCGCGCCGCTCGCGGCGAGCGCGCAGAACCTCGGGCGGCTCGCGCTGCTCTCCCGGCTCGGCGAGCCGCTCGACGCCGAGATCGAGGTCACCGGCGTGCCTGCCCAGGCGCGCGATTCGCTTTCCGCGCAGATCGTTCCGATCGGCGTATTCGAGCGCTTCGGGGTGACCCCCTCTCCACCGCTCGAGGTGCTGCGCGCCGCGGTTGCGAGCGGCGGCGACGGCAGCCCGGTGGTGCGCCTCAGATCGACCGTTCCGGTCGAGCGCCCCGCGGTCAACGTCATCATCGAGCTCGCCTGGAACGGCGGTCGCATGGTGCGGCAGTACGCGTTCAACGTCGATCCGCCGGACCGGGGCGTCGCGAAGGCCGGGGCGCCAGCGCCCGCGCCCCAGGTTGAACCGCAGCGCGCGCCGCAGGTTGCGCCGGCGGCCGCGGCGCAGGCCGTGCCGGCGAAACCGCCCGCGGCATCAAGGCCCGCACCCAAGCCGAAAGAGAAGGTCGCCGCCAAGCCGCCGCCGCCGGAAAAGGCCGCCGCCGCGCGGCCGCGCGCGAGCGCTGCCCCGAAGGGGGCCGATGTCGAGGCCGCCGAGAACCGGGTCAAGGATCTCGAGCGGACGATGCGCGACCTGCAGGAGCGAATCGATGCGCGCAACCGCGAGATCGAGGCGCTTCAGCGCGAGGTCGGCGGCACCGCCAGGTAGCGCCGCGGCACCACCTCAGGCGGCGAGCTCGCCCTTCAGCTCGACGAGGTTGTCCTCGGGGTCCCAGAGGTAGATCGAGACGCCTTCGCCCTGCGCACCGAACCGCGGGCGGGCCTCCCCGACGCGCACGCCGCGAGCGGCGAGATGCGCCGCGATCGCCGCCGGGTCGAACGGCGCGACGCGCAGGCACACGTGGTCGACGTTGCGCCCCTCCGGGCCCGGCGGCGCGCCGCCCTTGCGCCCGAGCGGGCCGTCGACCGGGACGAGGTCGATCAGCGCGCGTCCGGCGCGCAGATGCACCAGCCCGAGATCGTCGCGGCGCCACTCGACCGGGCACCCGAGCACGTCGCGGTAGAAGGCGATCATGCGTTCGAGGTCCCGCACGCGCAGGACGACGTGGTCGATGTCGACGACGCGGATCATCGGGCGTGCTTGCGCTCGCGCCACGCCCGGCGCCTGGCCGCCTTCTCGGCCCAGCGCCGCCGCACGCTCGCCGGCGGCGGGTGATCGCGCAGGGCGTAGGCGCGGCGCTCGATCTCGTCGTTCCGGCGCAGCGCGCGGACCTGCCGGCCGCTCACCAGGCGGTAGTGCGGGAGCGCCTCGAGCCGCTCGGTGACCTCCCAGCAATTCTTGCCGTTCGTCGCCCACAGCTTGGGGTCGATCGTGCGCAGGTCGAGCGGGCGCGAGTAGCGGCGCAGGGTCTTGTGGCCGCGCTTGTTCGCGTACTCGTGGAAGTAGCTGAGCGCGAGCTCGCGCAGGCTGCGGTAGATCGGGTCCCGGTAGCGCAGCGGGTAGTGGTTGGTCTTGGAGAGGGCGCCCCAGCAGCCGTTGCGCCGGAAGAGCGCGACGACGTGGTCGTAGTCGTGCACCGCGGAGAGATCGAGCAGCAGCGGCCGCTCGCCATGGACCCAGAGCGCCGCTGCGGCGAGCATCGCGCCCTCGATGCAATGCGCCCGCTGCTGGCGCAGCACCTCGCGGATCGACAGCGCCGTGTCGCCGTCAGGCTCGAAGTTCTGCGGGATGCGGTCGAGGAACGCCTGGATCTTCTGCGGCGAGTCAAGCCGCTGAAGGACGCGAAACTCCGCGCGCGTGAGGCCGAGATCCTCGCGTCGGGCGAAACGCTTGCGCATCGATCCTTGCTCCTGGCGTCGAGAGGCCGACAGCGTCGGCACGCGGCGACGGTCCCCCGCCGGCCGGCCGGATGATAACCACGCCCTCCCGGGCTGCGGGGGGATGGCGATTTTCTATGCTGATGGCATAATGGCGGCGTCACCCTGCGCGGGTGGCGCGATCCCTGGAAGGAGGCGCCCATCGTCCGGCTCGTCGCACTTGGAGTCGCCTTCGCGCTCGCGGCGCTACCAGCGGCGGCGGCCGAGCTCGGCCGTCTGACCGTGTTTTCGGCTGTCGGCGAGACCCTGCGCGCGGAGATCGACGTCGTGGACGTGGGTGCGAACGAAGCGCGCGCGCTCAGCGTGCGCCTCGCCACGACCGAGGAGTTCTGGCGCGCAGGCATCGAGCCGCCGACGTTCCTCGGGGCACTCGGTGCGGCCATCACGCGCGGGGCGAAGGGTCGCACCGTGGTGACGCTCACCTCGAGCCAGCCGATCGAAGAGCCGTTCATGAGCCTGCTGGTGCAGCTCGGCTCCCCGTCCCGGCAGTCGATACGCGAATACCCCGTGCTGCTCGAGGAGCGCCGCACCCGCGAGGCGCGCCCCGCGCCCGTGCTCCCCGAGCTCGCGCCCGCGCAGCCTGAGCCCGCGCCCAGCGAACCGGCGCTCGTGCCGGCCGGGCCGACCGCGCTCGCCGCGGGCAACGGCGAGCACCGCGTACGGCCGGGCGAGACGCTCGCGACGATCGCAAGTGCCCTCAGGGTGCCCGGTGCAACGCTCGAACAGGCGCTGGTGGCCTTCGTGCGCGCGAACCCCGGCGCGTTCGTCGACGGGAACATGAACCAGCTGTCCGCGGGGCAGGTGCTGACGGTGCCCGACGAAGCCGCGGTACGCGCCGTCCCGCCCGACGAAGCCCGCCGCGTGGTGGCCGGGCACCGTGCCGCCGCCCAAAGGACGCTTGCCGCGGCCGATCGGCTGCACCTCTCCCGCGCGGACGCGGGTACCGCCGGGGCGGACGATGGCGCAGCGGCCCGCCGCGCGTCCAACGAGGCGCAGGAGCGCCTCGCGATGCTCGAGCGCAGTATCGAGAGCCTCCACAAACTGGCGGAGCTGCAGAACCGCCAGATCTCGCGCCTCCAGCAGGTCGCGAGCGGGAACGCGGTGCCGCCCGGGCCGGGCGCGGCCGGTGCCTCAGAGCTCGGCGGTTTGGCGCCACCCGCGGAAGATCGTTACCTGCAGCGCGCGCTGGGGCGCCTCGTCGGCGAGCACTGGCCCTGGTTCGCGACCGCGCTCGTGCTCGCATTCGCGGCGTGGGTGTGGATGCCGCTCAAGACGGCGCGCCTGTGGCGCAAGAAGCGCCGTCGCAGGGAGCGCATGCTCCGGCGCATCCTGCGCGGCGAGGATCGTGCACGGCGCAAGCGGCGCCAACGCGTGGTCACGCTCGCGCCGGCCTGAGCGCGCCGCGGGCGCCGTCAGGCGCGTCCGGCCGCCCGCGTAGAATCCCGCTCTTCCTCCCGCCTGCCCGCGCGGCGCGCGCGGGTTCCGGCTTGCCGCGCTGGCCGGGATGGACCCGGCCGCGGCGCTGGTGACCGCCTACTTCCTGCGCTTGAGCGGCGTGCGCCTGGAGGCGCGCGAGCGCAGCGCCGCGGCGTAGGCGCTGCGCGCCCACGGCGCAGCGAGCGTGCGCGACTCCAGTACCTCGTCGGGCGCACGGAAATAGGACATCACGACACGTCGTCCGCGCGCCCCGTAGACGAATGGCGTCGTGCCCGCACGCTCGAAATCGCTCCGATTCTCATCGTCCACTTTCAGATAAAGGACTCCGTCGGCGATCAGGGCGAACATCGTGCCGTCGCAATACAGGCCATGGCCGCCGAACATCCGCCGCGCGACGACGCTGCCGACCGACGACAGCAGATCGGCTGCATGAGTCGCGAACTCTGCCGGCGGTTTCATGGTCGTAGCAGGCGGACCTGTCTATGATAGACGCGCGCGCCGGCCGGCCTGCTGCGCCGTGCCGGCCGCGCGAGCCCGGGAGCATTTGCGCATGCCCTACTCCGCCGCCAAGCGACGCCCGCCGCACCTGCGCCGCTCGTGGCTCTTCTGCCCTGGCGCCGATGCGGCCGCGCAGGCCGCGGCGCTGGACGCGGCGCCGGACGTGCTGATTCCCGACCTCGAGGACTTCACGCCGCCCGCGCTCCGGCCCCGCGGGCGCGAGATGATCCTCGCGCTGCTGGAGAAGTGCCGCAAGGCGGGCCTCGTTGGCGCGGTGCGGGTGAACCCGCTCGCCGCCGAAGGCCGCAACGACCTCGGGGTCGTGATGCAGGCCCGACCGGCGGCGGTGTTGCTGCCCAAGACGAATGCGCCCGAGCAGATCGTCGAGCTCGACCGCGCGATCACCGACCACGAGCGCCGGCTCGCGATTCCGACCGGCAGCACCGAGATCGTGCCCAACATCGAGACGGCGGCGGGGCTCGTCGCGACCGGCGCCATCGTCCGCGCGAGCGCGCGCGTGAAGGCCTGCCTGGTCGCCGCGGAGGACATGGCCGCCGACCTGGGCGCCGAGCGCGGACCGGACGGGGTCGAGCTCGCGTACGTGCGCCAGCGGTTCCTGGTCGAGTGCGTCGCGGCCGGGGTGGTCGCCATCGATGCCCCCTACACGTTCAGCGACGCGGAGGGCGCGGGCGCCGAAGCGCGTCACGCCCGCCGGCTCGGCTACCGTGCGAAGAGCGCGGTGGTTCCCGCGCACGTGGCGGTGATCAACGCCGTGCTGACGCCCGACGCCGAAGCGATCGCGCGGGCGCGCCGCATCGTGGACGCCTTCGATGCCGCGCGCGCGGCCGGGCGCGACCGCGCCGAAGTTGACGGGAATCTCGTCGAGGTGCCGACCTACCTGAACGCGAAGCGGCTTATCGCGCGCGACGAGGCGCTGCGCGGCGTCCACGGCGCACACGCCCCCAAGCGCTGAGGCGCTCTCCACCGGACAGCGCGCAGGCAATCCGTCACCTGGCGGCCGACGCCGCCATTTTCTTGCCAGAATCCGGCGTTAGCCTTCCACCCTGACGACTCGCCCCCGACACGAAGGTCGTCTCGAATACAACCGTCGCGGCCCCGGGGTTCGGACCGCAAAGACGGAAGGAGACTGGAGTGGACGCCACCAAACCTCAGCCCACCGCGCGCCTCGGTCGGGTCGTGCTCGCGGATTTCTCGCTCGTGTTCGTCAAGGCGCTCGCCGGCGGATTCGCCGCGAGCGTCGTCGCGGCCGCGATCGTTCTCGGACTCGCGCGACTCGCCGGCTGACCCGCCGCCGGCGCGCCCGAGCGGGCGCTGCGGGCCGGTGGCTGGGGCAAGAGTCGCGCGAGCGAATGCGCACGGCGGCGTCGCGCCCGGCGCCGTCAGCGATCGCAGGGTCTGCCGCGCGACTCGAAGCGTGATCATCGCAGTTGCGACGCGATGCCCGGCGGGCATCGGTCCCCAGTCCCCTGGCCCCCAGCGCCTGCCCCGCACGCGAGCCGCCTGCCGGAACAGCGACTCGAGGCGACCCTCAGGTGTCGCCGCACCACCACGATTGCCGCGCCGCCCGGCGCACTCCCGCCTTCCGAGCCCGGGATCGATAGACCGATCGGCCTAGACCATGAAGCGCCTTGTCCGGGAAGCCCGAATGGTCTGAGATTCCGTGAACGACTTCACGATGCCCGCAACCCCGACGCCTATCCCATGATCGACGCTCGAACCTACGGTGCCAGCGCGCGCCGCATCCAGGACGAAGAGGAACGCAGCATCAACACGGCGATGCGCGCCACGCTGTGGTTCGTCGCCATCGTGCTTCTTCTCGCATGGGCGGGCGTGGCGGACGCTGGCGCTCTGCCCGGGGCGACGGTCGCCGCAGTGGCGGCGGGCGCCGGGTAGCCCGCTTCCTCGTCGATCGCGGGGCCTCCCGCTCCTCGCAACCCCGCGATCGCGTTTGTTCCCGGCGTCGCGCGGCCCTCGCGCGGCGCCGGGAGATTTCTTCCGCGATGCGTCAGGGGCGTGGCTGCGCGGCAGTCGCGTCGTCGTCCAGGTGCAGACCGAGCCGGCCCGCCTGGACGACGGCCTGGGTACGCGTGCTGACATTCAGCGCGCGCAGGATTGCGGCCACGTGGATCTTGACCGTGCCCTCCGCCAGTCCGAGCTCGCGGCAGATCGCCTTGTTCGGCTTGCCTTGAAGAATGAGCGCGAGCACCTGGGCCTGGCGTCCGGTGAGGCCGAGCGCATCGGCGGTCAGCGGCGCGGCGCCGGCCGACCGCGGCACGGCGGGCGCTTGGGTATCGAGCGCCGCGTCCTCGCTCGACCCGAGCGCGGCGGGCGGAACGTAGAGGCCGCCCGAGAGCACCAGGCGCAGGGCTTGCAGCATGAGCGGGCTCGACGAGGTCTTGGGGATGAAGCCCATCGCGCCGAGATCGATCGCGCGCACGACCTCCTCGCGCCGGTCGGAGGCCGAGAGCACGACGACCGGCACGGCGGGGAACGCGTTGCGCAGCGCCTCGAGCACCGCGAACCCGTCGGCGTCGGGCAGCGAGAGATCGAGCAGCAGAAGGCCGGCGTCCGGATGCGCGGCGACCAGCGCACGACCGGTGGCCGCGTCGCGCGCGTCGAACACCTCGACCTCGCGGTCGAGCTGCCGGAGCACGTGGTGCAACGCCTCGAGGATCAGCGGATGGTCGTCGACCACCAGGATCTTCACGCGTCTCTTTCGCTACCGATGTTGTTGGTGTTCGCTCGATGGTAGCACCGGGTCATTGCATCCGCACGTGCGCCAAGCGGATGTGCGCCGCAGGGGAGGACGCCATGCGGCCGCCGGCCCGGGCCGGCGCGCCTGGGGACGGCGCTAGAGCCCGAGCCGCTGCCAGATCGTCGTGGTGAGGCCGGCCTGGTTCATCGTGTAGAAGTGCAGGCCGGGCGCGCCGGCAGCGAGCAGCCGGTCGCACAGGTCGGTCACCACGTCCAGGCCGAGGCTCCGGATCGAGGCGGTGTCGTCGGCGTAGCCCTGGAGCTTGAGCCGCAGCCAGCGCGGGATCTCGGCGCCGCACGCATCGGAGAAGCGCGCGAGCTGGCTGAAATTGGCGATCGGCATGATGCCGGGGACGATCGGGACGTCGATCCCGAGCGCCTCGCACTCGTCGACGAAGCGGAAATAGGCGTCGGCGTTGTAGAAATACTGCGTGATCGCGCCGTTCGCGCCGGCGTCGACCTTGCGCTTGAAGTTGCGCAGGTCCTCGCCGGCGGTGCGCGCCTGGGGGTGGAACTCCGGATAGCAGGCGACCTCGATGCTGAACCAGTCGCCCGTGGTGGCGCGGATGAACTCCACGAGCTCATTGGCGTGGCGCAGCTCGCCGGCGCTCGCCGCGCCGGAGGGCAGGTCGCCGCGCAGCGCGACGATGTGCCGGATCCCGTGCGACTTGTAGAGCTCCAGCGTCTGCGCGATGTCGGCGCGCGTCGACCCGATGCACGACAGATGCGGCGCGGCTTCGTGGCCTTCGGCCCGGGTCTCGAGCACGGTCTCGAGCGTCCGGTCGCGCGTCGAGCCGCCCGCCCCGTAGGTGACCGAGAAGAACCGCGGCTTGAGCTGCTCGAGCTGGCGGCGCGCGGCGCGCAGCTTCTCCACCCCTTCCGGCGTCTTCGGCGGAAAGAACTCGAAGCTGATGCTGCGGGGAAATCTCTTCTGGCGTTCCATCGAGCCTCCTGCGCTCGAGAATCAGCGCATCGCGCGTTGAGCGTCACTGCCTCGGGCGGTGACGCTCGAACGCGGGCTCAGTACCGATAATGGTCGGACTTGTACGGCCCGGATTTCGCCACGCCGATGTACCTCGCCTGCTCGTCGGTGAGCTCGGTCAGCACCGCGTTCAGCTTCTTGAGCTGGAGCCGCGCGACCTTCTCGTCGAGGTGCTTCGGCAGCGTGTAGACGCCCACCGGGTACTTCGAGGTGTTCGTGAACAGCTCGATCTGGGCGATCGTCTGGTTCGCGAACGACGAGCTCATCACGTAGCTCGGGTGACCGGTGCCGCAGCCGAGGTTCACCAGCCGGCCCTTGGCGAGCACGATGATGCGCTTGCCGTCGGGGAAGATCACGTGGTCGACCTGCGGCTTGATCTCCTCCCACTTGTACTTCTCGAGCGAGGCGATGTCGATCTCGCTGTCGAAGTGGCCGATGTTGCAGACGATCGCCTGGTCCTTCATCTTCGCCATGTGATCGTGCGTGATCACGTGGAAGTTGCCGGTGGCGGTGACGAAGATGTCGGCCTTGT
>CAZIXQ010000001.1:38940-51929 GCA_964543155.1 uncultured Enterobacteriaceae bacterium | reverse complement strand
GCGGCCGAGCCGCTGGAAGTAGGCCTCGTCGAGCGGCACCGGAAGCGCGCGCGCCAGCCGGCGCGCGGACCATCCCGTGCCGAGGGCGAGCAGGGCGCGCGGCACGAGCACGACGAGGGCGAGCGTGACGGCATAGAGATGGATCCAGGGTGCCGCGTTCTCGCCCGTCCCGCCGGCGCCGAAGCGCATCGCCTCCAGCCGCGCGGCGTCGGGCAGCTCGATGCCGGTGAGTGCCGCGGCGGGCCCGAGCACCAGACCGAGCACGCTCGCGACCGTGGCAGCGTCGAGGAACGTGCTCTCCCAGCCGGCGCGGTACTCGAGCACAAGACCGCGAACGTAGAGCCCGGCGATCGCGCCGAGCGCGAATGCGAACGCCGCGCGGTGCAGAACGGTGGCGACGCGGGCCGCGTGCAGCCGGGCACCGACGCGCGCCCAGCCCTGCGCGAAGCCGGCGAGCACGCCGCCGAGCCGCGCGTCGCGCGCCGCGTCGGCGAGCGCCGGCGCGCCGCGCGCGAACCGGGTCACGGCGCCGCCGATCGGCCCGAGCTTCTGCCCGTCGCGGCGCACCGCGCCCCACGTGCCCTGGATCAGAATCCCCGCGTAGACGAGCAGGTTCCACGCGAGAATCGCGAGAAGCGGGAACGCGAGGACATTGACGCGCTGCGGCGCGCCGATCCGATCCACTGCAAAGCCCACGACGAACGCGACCAGTACGAGGACGGTTCCGACCCAGGGACGCCAGGTGGCTGCACTCAGCGCCCGCCGCACGCCCGGGTGCGCCTCGGCGAGCCGCTCGATTGCGAGCGCGGCCCGGCGCGCGATGAAGCGCTCCGGCGGCGCGCCGGCGCCGACCACCTCCGCCGCAGCGCGACTCGCCCACGCTCGGTCCTCGTCGGACCACAGCGCGCGGCCGGTCTCGGTGGACTCGAGCGCGCGGACGAACACGACCTCGCGGGCGGCGGTTTCGTTCATTCGACTGGCGTTGATGGCGCGCGGCGCGACCGTCGTTGGGCGATTGCTGCACCGGCAATCGGCGGATTATGCCCTCGATCGCAAGCGCTCACTCAATTCAGCTCATCGATGTTGCGCGGCCAGCTCTTGTGGAGCAGGCGCGACAGCGCCCGGTCGGCGAGGATCTTCCCGCCCGTCTGGCAGCGCGCGCAGTAGTTCGCCTCGTTCTCCGCGTAGACGATGCGCTGGACCGGCGCGCCGCACACCGGGCACGGCTGGCGGTAGCGGCCGTGAACGGCCATGCCGTCGCGGAAGGCGGTGACTTGCTCGGGAAACTCGTCCGCCGCTTCCGCGCGCAGACGATCGGTCCACTCGGCGAGCACCGCGCGCGCCGCGTCGTGGAGCCGCGTCACTTCCGCAGCGCTCAGCGAAGACGTCAGCGCGACGGGCGAGAGCTGCGCGCGATGGAGAATCTCGTCCGAGTACGCGTTGCCGATGCCGCTGAAGAGACGCGGATCGGTCAGCGCGCGCTTCAGGGTGTGGTTCTCCGACATGAGCCGCGCCGCGAACGCGGTGCGGTCGGCCTCGAGCGGCTCGAGACCGCCCGGGTCCATCGCCGCGAGCGCCGATTCGCCCTGAACCAGATGCAGCGATGCACGGCGCTTGGTCCCCGCCTCGGTGACGACGAGCTGCCCGTCGCGAAACTCGAACGCGGCAAGCGTGATGCGACCGGGCGGTTTCGCACCCCGCGCGAGCCAGCGCAGCCTGCCGGCGACCATCAGGTGAAGGACGAGAAAGAGCTCGTCTTCGAGGACGAGCACGATCCGCTTGCCGATGCGCCGCACGCCGACGACGCGCCTGCCCTCGGCCGACGAGATCGGCGGGACGGCGGTGCGGAGCAGGAAGGGATTCGCCAGCCGGATGCGATCGATCGGTTGGCCGACAACTCGCCTCTCGAGGGCCTCGATGTAGACGGCTATATCCGGCAGCTCTGGCACGCGCAACCCTTGCCCGCGTTGAGCGGCAGCTTGCTGTCCGCTCCAACGCGGGCAGACATGCCGTCACGCGCCACCGCACTCATTAGGGCCACGCGCCCCATTCGCGTGACGGCATATCAGACGTTGAAGCGGAAGTGCATGACATCCCCGTCGTGCACCACGTACTCCTTGCCTTCCACGCGCATTCGTCCGGCCTCCTTCGCGCCGACCTCGCCCTTGTTGGCGACGTAGTCCTCGAACGGGATCACCTCCGCGCGAATGAAGCCGCGCTCGAAGTCGGTGTGGATGACGCCCGCGGCCTGGGGTGCGGTCGCGCCGACCTGAACCGTCCAGGCGCGCACCTCCTTCGGGCCGGCGGTGAAGTAGGTCTGCAGGCCGAGCAGCTGGTAGCCCGCGCGGATGACGCGATTCAAGCCGGGCTCGTGCATCCCCATGTCCTCGAGGAACACCTCCTTGTCCGCGTCGGAAAGGTCGGCGATCTGCGCCTCGAGCGCCGCGCAGATCGGCACCACCGGCGCGCCTTCCTTCGCCGCGTGCGCCTCCACGGCCGCGAGCAGCGGGTTGTCGTGGAAGCCGTGCTCGGCGACGTTCGCGACGTACATCGTCGGCTTCATCGTGAGCAGGAAGAGCGGCCGCAGGACGAAGAGCTCTTCCTTCGAGAATGCCACCGTGCGCGCCGGTTTCGCCTCGTTCAGCACCGGCAGCACCTTCTCGAGCACCGCGACGAGGCGTTGCGCCTCCTTGTCGCCGCCGGTCTTCGCGACCTTCGAGTAGCGCGCGAGCTGCTTCTCGACGGTCTGCAAATCGGCGAGCGCGAGCTCGGTGTTGATCGTCTCGATGTCGGACACCGGGTCGATCCTGCCCGCCACGTGGACGACGTTCGGGTCCTCGAAGCAGCGCACCACGTGCGCGATCGCGTCGGTCTCGCGGATGTTGGCGAGGAACTGATTGCCGAGGCCCTCGCCCTTGGAGGCACCGGCGACCAGCCCGGCGATGTCCACGAACTCGACCGTCGCGGGGATCACCTTCTGCGGCTTCGCGATCGCGGCGAGCTGCGCGAGGCGCGGGTCGGGCACCTCGACGATCCCGACGTTCGGCTCGATCGTGCAGAAGGGATAGTTCTCGGCGGCGATGCCGGCCTTGGTCAGCGCATTGAACAGGGTCGACTTGCCGACGTTCGGCAGTCCGACGATGCCACATCTCAAGCCCACTTCAGGTCACTCCTTTGCTGCGGGTGGCGGCTTCGACGCGGGCGCTTCACCCTTCGCCTTCTCCGCCGCCTCCTTCTCCGCGCGATGCAGCGCCTGCATCGCGCCCTGCATGTCGCCCGCCAGCACGAGCGGCATGACCGCCAGCCCGCGTTCGATCGCGGCCTCGATCAGCGGACGCTCGTCCGGCGCGGGGGCATTGAGGACGTAGTCCGCGACGACATTCCGGTCGCCCGGGTGCCCGATGCCGATACGCAGGCGCCAAAAGCCCTGGGTACCGAGCTGCGCCTGGATGTCCTTGAGGCCATTGTGCCCGGCCACGCCGCCGCCGAGCTTCATCCTCGCCGTACCCGGCGGGAAGTCGAGCTCGTCGTGCACGACGAGAACATCGTCCGGCGCGATCTTGTAGAACCGCGCCAGCCCGCCGACGCTCCGGCCGGAGAGGTTCATGTACGTCTGCGGCTCGCACAGCCAGACATCACCGGCGGGCGCGGCGACGCGCGCGACCAGGGCCTGATGCTTCGTGTCCCTGGCGAGCGCGGCCCCGTGCGCCGCGGCCAGCCGGTCGACCAGCCAAAAGCCGACGTTGTGCCGGTCGCGCGCATGGCCGCGACCGGGATTTCCTAGTCCTGCAATGAGCCTGATCGACATGGAAAAAAGGCGCGACGGTCGCCCGCCGCGCCCTCGCGGGAGCGCGCCGCCTTACTTCTTCTTCTCTTCCTTGGCGGGCTTCTCGCCCTTCTCCGGTGCCGCCGCCTCGGGCTTCTCGGGCTGCTGCTTCGCCGCCGGCACCATCGACGCCGGCACGACCTCCTCGGCCGCAGCCGCCGCCTCTTCCACCTCCGCGGCGCGCGGCATGCTCGCCGAGGCCACCACCGGGTTCTCGCCGCGGTGCAGGACCGGCTCCACTCCCTTCGGAAAGTTCAGCTCTTTCACGTGCACCGAGTGGCCGATCGTGAGGTTGGCGAGGTCGACCTCGATGAAGTTCGGCAGGTCGGCGGGCAGGCACGAGATGTCGATGTCGTTCATCACGTGGTTCACCACGGCGCCGGCAACCTTCACCGCGGGGGAGTTCTCCTGGTTCACGAAGTGCAGCGGCACCCGCATGTGGATCTTCTGGTCGGCGAGCACGCGCTGGAAGTCGACGTGCTGCACCTCGAGCTTCCAGGGATGCATGTTCATGGCGCGCAGCAGGACCTGCTGCGGCTGCCCGTCGAGCTTGAGCGTGATGATCGAGGCATGGAACGCCTCCTTGCGCGCGGCCTGGAAGAGCTCGTTGTGGTCGAGCTCGATGTTGACCGCCGGGTCCTTGCCGCCGTAGAGGACGCCGGGAACGCGCCCGGCGTGGCGCAGGCGGCGGCTCGCACTCGTGCCCTGCACCGTGCGCTTCGCAGCGCCGATTTCGATCGTCATGTGTGTGCTCCTAGGTTGATCCGGCAGGCCCGCGACCAGGCACGTACCGGGGTTATCGAAAAACGGGTCACTCCATGAAGAGCGAGGACACCGAGTCCTCGTTCGAGATGCGCAGAATCGTCTCCGCGAGGAGTCCCGCCACCGAGAGCGCGCGGATCTTCTTGCACGCCTGGGCGTCGGACCGCAGCGGAATCGTGTCGGTCACCACCACCTCGTCGAGCGAGGAGTCCTCGATGCGCGCGACCGCGTTGCCCGAGAGCACCGCGTGCGTGCAATAGGCGAGCACCCGGATTGCGCCTTGCTCCTTGAGCGCGTCCGCCGCCCGCGCGAGCGTGTTCGCGGTATCGACGATGTCGTCCATGATCACGCAGGTGCGGCCCTCGACCTCGCCGATGATGTTCATCACCTCGGAGACGTTGGGCCGGGGACGCCGCTTGTCGATGATCGCGAGGTCGGACTCGAGGCGCTTCGCGAGCGCGCGCGCCCGGACCACGCCGCCGACGTCCGGCGAGACGACGATCACGTCCTCGTAGTTGTGCTTCCACACGTCGCCGAGCAGCACTGGCGCCGCATACACGTTGTCGACCGGCACGTCGAAGAAGCCCTGGATCTGGTCGGCGTGCAGGTCCATCGTGAGCACTCGATCGACGCCAACCGCCGCGAGCATGTTGGCGACCACCTTCGCGCTGATCGCCACCCGCGCCGAGCGCGGCCGGCGGTCCTGCCGCGCGTAGCCGAAGTACGGCATGGCCGCGGTGATGCGCCCGGCGGAGGCGCGCCGCAGCGCGTCGACCATGATGAGCAGCTCCATCAGGCTGTCGTTGGTCGGCATGCAGGTGGGCTGCAGCACGAAGACGTCCTTGCCCCGGACGTTCTCGAGGATCTCGACCATGACCTCGCCGTCGGAGAACTTCCCCACCACGGCGTGGCCGATCGGGATGTTGAGCCGCTTGACGACGTTGTGCGCGAGCAGGGGATTCGCGTTCCCCGTGAACACCATCAGGTTTTCGTAGGCCATCGGTGTCGTCGCGCTCGTGCGATCAGCTTCGGGTCCGCGTCCGGTCACGAACGCCGCACACCGGTCCACGCCTCGTGGCGACGACGCGGGTGCGCGCTACGTCTGATCGGAAAAATGGCTGGGGAGGAAGGATTCGAACCCTCGAATGGCGGAATCAAAATCCGCTGCCTTAACCAGCTTGGCGACTCCCCAGTTGTCGAAATCTCAGTCGGGGCCGAGCGGGTGTCGATCCAGACCGCGGACCGCCCACGCTCGCCATTCCCCGGGAACCTTTGCTGCGACCGTCCGGGCCTCGTCCTCGTGCGCGAATGCCGCAAACACGCTCGACCCGGAACCGCTCATCCGCGCTGTGCCGTGGCGCGCCAGCCAGTCGATTGCCCGCGCGACTTCCGGATACCTTGCCCGCACCACCGGCTCGAGGTCGTTGCGCCCGAGCCCAGCGAAAAAGGCCGTAATTTTGAGCGGTTTCGTATCCCGTGTCAATTCCGCGGAATTGAAGATTTCCCGCGTCGGCACAGCGACTTGCGGCGTGATGACGACGTACCACAGCGGGGGCAGGACGAGCGTCGTAAGCACCTCTCCGATACCCTCGCCGAGGGCATTCCGGCCGAACAAGAAGAACGGCACATCGGCGCCGAGCACGAGCCCCAGGCGGGCGAGATCGGATCGCGCAAGACCGGTTCCCCAGAGCTCGTTCAGCGCGATCAGCGTCGTTGCGGCGTCCGAGCTGCCACCCCCAAGCCCGCCGCCGAGCGGGATGCGCTTCTCGACTGCAATCGTCGCGCCGGCGGCACATCCGGTCTCGGACTGAAGGAGGCGCGCTGCCCGCACGGTGAGGTCGCCCTCCTCGGGCACGCCCGGCAGCGGCGCGGCGAGCCGGATCGCCCCGTCGTCTCGCGGCGCGAAGGTGAGGGCGTCGGAAAGATCGATCAGCTGGAACACCGTCTGCAGCAGGTGATAGCCGTCCGCGCGCCGGCCGAGGACGTGCAGCAGGAGGTTGAGCTTCGCCGGTGCCGGCCAGCGGCGTTGCCACGCGGCGCTCATGGGCTTATCTTGGCGCTGAAGAGCGCCAAGGAGTCGCCCGAGACAGGGGAGGGACCCTGTCTTCCCTCCCGGGGGCGGCCCGGCGCGTTCATTGCGGTGCGATCTCCCATTCCTCGATGGCAAGCCGGATGTCGAGCGCTCCGCGCGTGAGGCGGATCCGCCTGGGCAGGCGACCCTCGTCGTCGTACGCGAGATACTCGATCGTCCAGCCCTGCTGGCGCAGCTCGGCGAGCTTCAGACCTTCGTAGCGGGTTTCGGCCGCGACCCCTGCTTGCGGCCGGCCGCGCAGCCAGTCGGGCAGTCCGCCGAGCGGCAGCGCGTAGCCCAGCGCCTGCTCGGTGAGCTGCTCGGGATCGGTCGCGGTCAGTCGCTCGCGGTTCGCCCTCACGAGGGTGTACACGCCCTCGCGTCGGGTGATTTCCGCGATCCCCTGACCGAGCGGCGTGGACAGCACGAGGTCGTCGTCAGTCTCGCTGTGACGCCACGCGACGCGCCCGCTCGCGGCCTCGTCGCCGTAGCGCACTGCGACCCGCCCGACGACCGCGAACTCTCCCGCCTTTGGCGGAGGTGGCGCAATGCTCGCGCACGCGCCGAGCAGCGTCGCGGCCAACAGGAAGAGAGGGGGCGTGCGCATCGCGGCTCGCGCGCCGCGCGCTCGGACGAGGCGGGACTACTTCCCGAGGCGCTGGACGGTATTCGTCAGCGTCTCGTTGTCGGGCGACTTCTTGAGCGCCTCGTCCCAGACCTTGCGCGCGTCGTCGCGGCGCCCGAGCGCCCACAGCACCTCGCCGAGATGCGCGGCAATCTCGGCGTCGGGGCGGATCGAGTAGGCCCGCTGCAGGTACTTGAGCCCGTCCTCGGTCTTGCCCTGGCGGAAGAGCACCCAACCCTTGCTGTCCATGATGAACGCGTCGTCGGGCGCGAGCTTGAGCGCCGTGTCGATCAGCTCGTTCGCCTCGTCGAGACGCTGGTTCCGGTCCGCGAGCGTGTACCCGAGCGCGTTGTACGCGTGCGCGTGGTCAGGCTTGATCCGGATCAGCTTGCGCAGGCTCGACTCGAGCACGTCGACGCGATCGAGCTTCTCCGCGAGCATCGCGTGGTCGTAGAGGAGATCCGGATGGTTCGGCAGCTTGTCGAGCGCCTGGTCGACGATGCCGAACGCTTCCTTCTCCTGCTTCGCGTCGCGCAGCAGCTGCGCCTCGGCCAAGATGAGCTGCACCCGCTGGTCGTTGCTCTGCGCGTTCACCTGCTGCAGGTACTTGCGCGCGCCGGCGAGGTCGCCCTGCTTGGAGATCACCTGCGCCGAGCGGATCTGCGCCGGCATGAACTGCTCTCCGCGCGTGATCTCGGCGTACCACTTGAGGGCCTCGGGGAAGCGCTTCTGCTCCTCGGCGACCTGGCCGAGGTAGAAGCGCACGGCGTTGCGGTCGCGATAGCCGAGGTCGAGCAGGCGCTTCAGGTTCGTCTCGGCGACCGGCCAGTCCTCGAGCTGCATCGACAGCAGCGCGATCGAATACACGACGTCGATGTTGTCGGGATACTCCTTCACCAGCCGATCGAATTCGACACGCGCGTCGGGATAGCGCTTGTCGGCGATCAGCGTGCGCGCGTAGGCGAGCCGCACCTCGCGCGACTTCGGGTAGGTCTTCAGGTACTGCGCGAGGCGCTCGGACGCGGCCGTGTTGGAGGACTTCTGCAGCAACTGTGCCTCGAACAGCGCAGCGAGCTCCCAGTCGGGCTTCAGCTGCGACGCCGCACGGACCTCCTTGAGGGCGAGTTCGTCCTGGCCGGCGTTCGACGCCGCAGCGGCGACCGCGAACCGCGCCTGCGCGAGCGAGGGGTACGGTTCGGCGAGGCTCTGGATCGCCCGCAGCGATGCCCCCTTGTCCGGGTTGTTCGCGAGCAGCCGGTTGAGCTGCATGAAGCCGTCGCCGCGGTTGTCGCCCGAGAGGGCGAGGATGCGCTCGAGATAGGGCTGCGCCTCGCCTACGCGGTTGGCATTGACGAGCAGGCTCGCCGCCGCGCCGAGCGCCCGAGTGGAATCGGGCGCCGTGTCGGCCCAGACCTTCGCCGACTCGATCGCCGCTTCGGGCATCCGGGCCTCGACCGCAACCTGCGTCGCACGCTCGGCGACGCGCGGGTCTCTCGTCTTGCGCGCGAGATCGGCGTAGGCCTGCGCCGCGAGCGTCGCGTTGCCGCGCTGGCCCGCGATCTCCGCAAGGAGGAATTCGTACATCGTCTCGCCGCTGAGCTCCTGCTTCGGGAGCTCCGGCTCGCGCGCCTCCCCCGTCGCGGCGCCCTCGGCTGCGGCCTTCTTCGCCTCGTCTTCCTGGACGGGCGTCGCGGCGGTCGTGCGCGCGGGCTGCCCCGCGCAGGCCGCGAGCAAAGCCGCAGTCGCGGCAAGCGCGAGGACGCGCAGCAGACTGGGGACGAGGGGTCGAGGGAGAGACGCGATCATGAGGTGCTTGGCTGCTGCGGCGAATCGACGGGCGAGTTTAGTATATTTCCGCGTTGCCAAAGGACCGGCGCCCTCGCAATGGCGTATTAATGCAGCATCCTCTGCGACGACACGCTGCGTCCGATGCCCGAGCTCCCCGAAGTCGAGATCACCCGGCGCGGTATTGCCCCCGCGCTGCGTCACCGCACCATCACCGCGGTCACGGTTCGCGAACCGCGCCTGCGCTGGCCGATTCCGGTTGGCCTCGCCGGAACCCTCCTCGGCGCGCGGATCCGGGCCGTTCGCAGGCGAGCGAAGTATCTGCTGCTCGAATGCGATCGGGGTACATTGATTCTCCACCTTGGCATGTCGGGAAGCCTGCGAGTGGTGAGCGCCACCGAGCCGCCCGGCGCCCATGACCACTTCGAGGTCGCGGTTGGCGGCCGGGTGCTGCGCCTGCGCGACCCGCGCCGGTTCGGCGCCGTGCTCTGGCATGCCGGCGATCCCGCCAACCACCCGCTGCTCTCCCATCTCGGGGTCGAGCCGCTTTCACCCGCATTCACCGGCACCCGCCTCCATGCGGCGACCCGCGGCCGGCGTGCGGGGATCAAGCAGGCCCTGATGGATCACAAGGTGGTCGTCGGAGTCGGCAACATCTATGCGAACGAAAGCCTGTTTCGCGCGCGGATCCACCCGCAGACGCCGGCCGGCCGGCTGTCCGTCGCGCGCTGCGAGCGTCTCGCGGAGGCGGTGCGGTCGACCCTCCGGGACGCGCTTGCAGCAGGGGGCAGCAGCCTGCGCGACTTCGTCCACTCGGACGGCTCGCCGGGCTACTTCCAACAGCGGTACTTCGTGTACGACCGGGAGGGGACGCCCTGCCGGATCTGCGCGTCGCCGGTGCGGCGGGTGCTCCAGGGGCAGCGCTCGAGCTGGTACTGTCCGAAATGCCAGCGGCGCTGACCCGGAGCGGTCCTGCAAGATCTTAAAATTCCTTTTGTGGTCTTATACTTGCGGCATTCTATGCACGTGCTACAGTAACCACACATGGACACGTCCGCCGTTCCGCCGGAGATCGCCGCGAGCTTGGTCAAGCGCTTCCAGGACTACAGCGCGTGGCGCGCGGACGTGGCCGCGCGCATCGTCGCCTTTCGCCGCTGGCTGCACGAAAACGAGCTCGCCGATGCGCAGACGGAGCTGCGCATCGGGCAGCTGCTCGAGCGGCTGGACGAGGACAAGCTGACGATCGCGTTCGTCGCGGAGTTCTCGCGCGGGAAGTCGGAGCTGATCAACGCGATCTTCTTCGCCGACTACGGCCGGCGCCTGCTGCCGTCGTCGAGCGGGCGCACGACGATGTGCCCGACGGAGCTCGCGTGGGATCCGTCGGGTGCGCCGGCGATCCATCTCCTGCCGATCGAGACGCGGGCCACCAACGCGACCACGAGCGAGTTCAAGCGCTTCCCCGACGAGTGGGAGGTCGTGCCGCTCGACGTGAGCGACGCGCGCTCGCTCGTGGAGGCGTTCCAGCAGGTGCGCGCCACCAAGCGCGTCCCGATCGAGGAGGCCAAGCACTACGGCCTCTTCGTGCAGCACGACACGAGCCAGTCTGCCGGATTCGCCGCCGACGGCATGGTGGAGATCCCGCGCTGGCGCCACGCGATCATCAACTTTCCGCACCCGTTGCTCGAGCAGGGGCTGGTCATCCTGGACACCCCGGGCCTCAACGCGATCGGCACCGAGCCCGAGCTCACGCTGAACCTGCTGCCGAACGCGCACGCGGTGCTGTTCGTCCTCGCCGTCGACACCGGCGTGTCGAAGACCGACGCCGAGGTCTGGCGCGAGTACCTCGCAGCCGCGCCGCGCCCCCAGAAGGGGCGTTACGTCGTGGTGAACAAGATCGACACGATCTGGGACGGCCTGCGCAGCGAGGAGGAGATCGACGCCGAGATCGACCGGCAGATGCGCTTCGTCGGCGACGTCCTGGGCGTGCCCGACGAACAGGTGCTCGCGGTCTCGGCGCAGAAGGGCCTGGTCGCAAAGATCACCGAGGACGAGCGACTGCTCGGCCGCAGCCGCCTGCCGGCGCTCGAGCGCACGCTCTCCTCGCAACTGATCCCGAGCAAGCAGGCGATCGTGCGCGACTCCACCCGGCGCGAGATCGTGGATCTCCTGCTCAGCACGCGCTCGATCCTCGAGGCGCGGCTGACCGGCGTGCTCGAGCAGCTTGCCGATCTGCGTGCGCTGCGCGGCCGCAACCTCGACGTGGTCGAGGAGATGATGCGCAAGGTGCGCGCGGAGAAGGAGGAGTTCGAGCGCGGGCTCGCGCGCTTCCAGGCGACCCGCGGCGTGTTCTCGCAGCTGACCAACAACCTCTTTACGCACCTCGGCATGGATGCGCTGAGCGACGAAGCGAAACGCACGCTGCGGTCGATGAGTCGGGCGCGGATCACGCCGCGCCTGCGCGCCGCGATGCAGGGCTACTTCGACGGCGTGCGCGGCAAAATGGAGCGGGCGGGCGACGTGATCGCCGAGATCCAGACCATGATGCACGCCATGTACCGCAAGTTCGCGGCGGAGCACGGCCTGCGGCTCGCGGCGCCGCAGTCGTTTTCGCTGCTGCGGTTCCAGAAGCAGTTCGACCGCGTCGAGCGCACCTTCCAGGTGCAGTTCGACACGGTCTACACGATGCTGACGAACGAGCAGCTCACGCTGACGCACAAGTTCTTCGAGACCTGCGCGAGCCAGGTGCGCCGCATCTATCAATACGCGAACAAGGAAGCCGAAGCCTGGCTGCGCGCAATCATGTCGCCGATGGAGACGCAGGTGCGCGAGCACCAGATGCAGCTCCGCCGCCGGCTCGAGTCGATCAAGCGCATCCACCAGGCGACCGACACGCTCGAGGACCGCGTGGCCGAGCTTGAGCACGTGGAGACCACCCTGATGCATCAGCTCGACACCATCCATTACCTCGGCGCCGAGATCGAGCGCGTCCTGGACGCCGAGGAGGCGCGCGCGGTGAGGGCGGCCTGACCGGGCCTGTTCAGCCGCGGGCGGTGCGCTTCTTTGCGGCCGTCAGATCGAGGTATTTCGCGTAGAGCTGCTCGCGAGTCTCGACGAACTGCGGGTCGAGCGGGATGCAGTCGACCGGGCAGACCTTCCGGCACTGGGGCTCGTCGAAGTGGCCCACGCATTCGGTGCAGCGGCGAGGATCGATGACATAGATCTCCGGCCCTTGCGCGATCGCCCCGTTAGGGCACTCGGGCTCGCACACGTCGCAGTTGATGCACTCGTCGGTGATGCACAGGGCCATTGGCCATCGGCGGTCACCCGCCCAGTTGAGTGACCTTGGCACGCAGCCGGTCGTTGACGATCGGATGGACGAACTTCGACGCGTCCCCGCCCAGGACCGCGATCTCGCGCACGATCGTCGCCGAGATGAACTGGTAGTTCTCGTCGGGCGTCAGGAACACCGTCTCGACGTCGGGAATCAGGCTGCGGTTCATCCCGGCCATCTGGAACTCGTACTCGAAATCCGAGACTGCGCGCAGCCCACGCACGATGACGCGCGCCTGCTGCTTGACCACGAAGTCGCGCAGCAGGCCGCTGAAGCTGAGGACGGTCACGTTCGGGTAGACCGAGAGGACTTCGCGCGCCATCTGCACCCGCTCGTCGGTGGCGAAGAACGGGCGCTTGAGGCGGCTGTCGGCGATACCGACGACCAGGCCGCCGAACAGGTCCGCCGCGCGCCGGACGAGGTCCTCGTGGCCGCGGGTGAGCGGGTCGAACGTTCCCGGGTAGACCGCCTTGATCACGCTTCCTCCCCGATCTCCAGGAGCCCAAAGTGCACCCCGCCGGCGCGGGGCGGGGGTCGCGGCAGCCACACCCCCCGCACCCCCATCACCCCCCGGCCCGCGACCGTCAAA
>CAZIXQ010000001.1:26083-38930 GCA_964543155.1 uncultured Enterobacteriaceae bacterium | reverse complement strand
TCCACGGTCTCCAGCTCGACCTCGACGCGGCTCGCGCGCGCGTGCTTGCGCACGCGCCAAGCCGGTCCCGCGTCGATCGGCCCGTCGCTCTCGACGTACACCACCGCGCCGGGCGCCAGCAGGGCGGGCAGGCGCGCGAGGGCCGCGGCGACGAGTCCGCTGTCGTAGGGCGGATCGACGAACACCACGTCGAACCGACCGCCGCCCGGATCGCGCAGGAAGTGTAGCGCATCACCGACGACGAGCCGGACGCCGTGGGCTCCGAGCCGCGCGGCGTTCTCGCGCAACGCCCCTGCGACCGCGCGCGAGTGCTCCACGAGGACGACCTCGGCCGCGCCGCGCGAAAGCGCCTCGAATCCGAGCACGCCCGACCCGGCGAACAGATCGAGGCAGCGCTTTCCCGAGAGGTTCTGGCCGAGCCAGTTGAAAAGCGTCTCGCGCACGCGATCCGGCGTCGGCCGCAAGCCACGCTCGGCGGGAAATGAGACGAGGCGGCTGCGCCACGTCCCGCCGATGATGCGCACGCGCCCGGCAGCTCGACGAGCTGCGTGCGGCGTGCGGATGCGAGGGGACACGAGGCTGCTCTGCTAGAATCGGCGGCAGAATCTTAGCCCGGTCTCAGCGGCGCGCCGCGCCCGTCCTCGTGTTCTCGTTCCGCAAGAAACCTGCCGATCCGGCCCAGGAGGCGTCGTGGTTCGCACGCCTGCGCCAAGGCTTGAGCAAGACGGGGTCGCAGCTCGCCGCCGTGTTCGGCGACGTGCGCGTCGACGAAACGCTCTTCGAGGAGCTCGAGGGCGCTCTGATCGCCGCCGACGCCGGGCTCGACGCCACGCGACACTTGCTCGAACGTCTGCGCGCTCGCGTCGTACGCGAGCGCCTGGATACGTCGCAGGCGGTCAAGGCGGCGCTCGCGGACGAGCTTGCCAGGCTGCTCGGCCCGCTCGAACGCGACTTCGACCCGACGACCCGCAAGCCGTTCGTCATCATGATTGCGGGCGTCAATGGCGCGGGCAAGACCACCTCGATCGGCAAGCTCGCGAAGTGGCTTCAGGGCCATGGGCTGACGGTGCTCCTCGCCGCAGGCGACACATTCCGGGCGGCCGCGCGCGAGCAGCTCGCGGCGTGGGCCGAGCGCAACCGGATCGACGTCGTGGCTCAGTCGGGCGGTGATCCGGCGGCGGTGATCTTCGATGCGATCGCCGCGGCCCGGGCGCGCGGGACCGACGTCGTGATCGCCGATACAGCGGGGCGGCTGCCGACGCAGCTCCACCTGATGGAAGAGCTAAAGAAGATCCGGCGGGTCATTGCCAAGGCCGACGCGACCGCACCGCACGCCGTGCTGCTCGTCCTCGATGCAAACACCGGGCAGAACGCCATCGCGCAGGTAAAGGCGTTCGACGAGGCGCTCGGGCTTACCGGCCTCGTCCTCACCAAGCTCGACGGCACCGCGAAGGGCGGCGTGATCGCCGCGATCGCGAAGACCCGGCCGGTACCGGTGGCCTTCATCGGCGTCGGCGAGGGCATCGACGACCTGCGGCCGTTCGTCGCGCGCGAGTTCGCCGCGGCCCTCCTCGACTGAGGCCCCGCGCTGGCGACTCCTGCGCTCGCCTTCAGCCACGTCTCGAAGCGCTACCCGGAGGGGTTCGAGGCGCTCCGCGACGCGACCTTCACGATCGGCGCGGGCGAGTTCGCCTGCGTGACCGGGCATTCGGGCGCGGGCAAGACGACCGCATTGAAGCTCGCCGCGGTGATCGAACGCCCCAGCGCCGGCTCCGTCGTCGTCAACGGGCAGAACGTCGGCGCGCTTGGGCGCAGGGCGGTGCCGTTCCTGCGCCGCAACCTGGGGCTCGTGTTCCAGGACCAGAAGCTGCTGCACGACCGCAGCGTCATCGACAACGTGATGCTGCCGCTCCTGGTGTGCGGAAGCGCCCCGGGAGACGCCGCGCGGCGGGCGCGCGCCGCGCTCGACAAGGTCGGGCTCGCCGGCCGCGAGAAGTCGATGCCGATCGCGCTCTCCGGGGGTGAGCAGCAACGCCTTTGCATCGCGCGCGCGGTGGCAAACCGGCCCTCGATGCTGCTCGCCGACGAGCCGACCTCCGACCTCGATCCCGATGCGGCCCGCACGGTCATGGAGATCTTCAGGGCATTCCAGCAGGTGGGGGTGACCATCGTGATCGCGACCCACGACGCCGCGCTCGTCGAGCGCTTCGCGGCTCGCGTGATCCATCTGAGCCACGGGCGCGTGGTCGACGCGCGCCCGGAGCCCGGCGGCGCGTGAAGGCCTGGCTTCGGCACCACGCGCTGAGCCTGCGGGCGACCGCGCTGCGGCTCGCGCGCTCGCCCTTCGCGACCGCGCTGAACGCTCTCGTGATCGGCGTCACGCTCGCCCTGCCGCTTGGCGCGTGGGTCCTCGTCGTGAACCTCGAGCGGCTGGCGGGCCACCTGGGCGCAGACCCCCAGCTTTCGGTCTTCCTCGCGAGCGACGCCACGGGTGCCGACGCTTCGAGAATCGAGGCAACGCTGAAGCGGGAAAGCGGCATCCGTTCCTTCCGATTCGTGCCGAAGGATCAGGCCCTGGCCGAGATGAAGCGTGCCGACGGATTGGCGGAGATCGTCGCGTCGCTCGGGTCGAACCCGCTGCCCGACGCTTTCGTGGCGGCCCTGGTGCCCGGCGACGCCGGTACCGCCGAGCGCCTCGCCGCGGCGTTGCGCGCCATGCCGAAGGTGGCGCAGGTGCAACTCGACACCGCCTGGGTGCAGCGGCTGGAGGCGGCGCTCCGGCTGGGCGGTGTGGCGGTGGCAGTGCTTGCGGCGCTGCTCGCGTTCGGCCTGGTCGCAGTCACGTTCAACACGGTGCGTCTCCAGATCCTGACGCAGCGCGACGAGATCGAGGTGAGCAAACTGATCGGCGCCACGGATGCATACATCCGCCGGCCCTTCTTCTATCAGGGGGTGCTCACGGGGCTCGCCGGCGGGCTGGCGGCGCTCGGCATCGTCGCGGCGAGCGTGGAGGTGCTCAACGTCGAGGTGGTGCGCTTGGCGGCGACCTACGGGGCCCACTTTCGCCTCGGATTGCCGGGTGTCGGCGACCTGGTGGCGGTCCTGATCTTCGCCAGTGGATTGGGCTGGGTCGGAGCATGGTTGTCAGTGAGTAAACACTTAGCCGAGATCGAACCCAGGTAGAGAAACGGCGACAGGCGAAAAGAGTCGAAGAATGTCCGACTGAACTCCTCGGGCAATTAGCACTCCAAGGTTTCGAGTGCTAAAATCACTTTGGAGGTGATGGACACTATGCGCAATGTGCTGGCCCTTCCTGTCCCGTCGGCTGCGGGGAGCCTGGATCACTACATCCAGACGGTGAACCGTTTTCCGCTCCTGACCCCGGAGCAGGAAACCCGGCTCGCTCGCAAGTTCCGGACGGACAACGATCTCGACGCAGCAGGGCAACTCGTCCTGTCGCACCTGCGGGTGGTCGTGGCCATTGCGCGCGGCTACCTCGGCTACGGGCTTCCGCACGCCGACCTCATCCAGGAGGGCAACATCGGCCTGATGAAGGCGGTCAAGCGCTTCGACCCCGAGCGCGGCGTGCGCCTGGTGTCGTTCGCGATCCACTGGATCAAGGCCGAGATGCACGAGTTCATCCTGCGCAACTGGCGGCTCGTCCGGATTGCCACGACGAAGGCCCAGCGCAAGCTGTTCTTCAACCTGCGCAGCATGAAGCCGGGACTGGAGCCGCTCACCCGGGACGAGATCGAGAACGTCGCATCGGTCCTCCGGGTGAAGCCCGAAGAGGTGGCCGAGATGGAGACCCGCCTAGCCGGGCAGGAGATCGCGCTCGAGCCGGCCGGTGACGACGACGATACCTACGCACCGATCGCCTACCTCGCCGATCCGAAGGACGAGCCGTCGAAGACGCTCGAAGACGAGGAGTCCGCGCGTCTGCGGCGCACCGGCCTTGCGTCCGCGCTCGCGGCGCTCGACCCCCGCAGCCGCCGCATCATCGAGGCGCGCTGGCTGCGCGAGAAGGACCCCGCGACGCTGCACGACCTCGCTGCAGAGTTCAAGGTATCGGCCGAACGCATCCGCCAGATCGAAGCGAAGGCAATGCAGCGGATGCGCCAGAGCATCGAAGCATCCTGAAGCGCTGAGCGCGTCGTCGAAACGACGGGGCCGATTCCCGGGCGTTTTCGCTCTCACGCCCTGCAGTCGCGTGGTGCTGGCGGATCCGGTGACCGGGCTGGCCGAGGTCCTGCGGGCGACGCGCAGCGCCGGGGCGCGGCTCGAGCACGTCGACGACCGCTGACCGTGCGCTCAGCGCCCAGCGAGCAGCAGCCTGACGTCCTGGGTGAGTGCGTCGGCGCCCATGCCGTGCTTCGCGAACAGCCGCAGCCGGCCTTGCGGATCGTAGACGAAGATCGCCGCCGTATGGTCCATCGAGTAGTTGTCCGGGCTCGAGCCGGGTGACTTCTGGTAGAACACCTTGAATTCCTTCGCCGTCCTCGCCGTCGCCTCCGCGTCCCCACGCAAGCCGAGAAAGGTTGGATCGAACGCCGGGACATACTTCGCGAGCAGCTCGGGCGTGTCGCGCTCGGGATCGACCGTGACGAACAGGACCTGAAGCTTGTCGCCATCGGCGCCGAGCCGTTCCTTCACGAGCTTCATCTCGGCGAGCGTGGTCGGGCAGACGTCCGGGCAGCGCGTGAAGCCGAAGAACACCGCCACCACCTTGCCCTTGAAGTCCGCGAGCGTCCGCGCCTTGCCGGTGTGATCGGTCAGCGCGAACTCGCGGCCGAATTCGGCGCCGGTGACGTCGACGCTCTTGAACGACGGCTTCTCCGGCGCGCAGGCAGCGAGCAGCAGGGCTGCCAGGCACGCGGCAACCCTACCGAGGCAGGTAGTGGTCAACGAGAAGCGCGGCAAAGAGCGTGGAGAGATAGACGATCGAGTAGCGGAACGTCCGCCGCGCGAGAGCGTCGCTGTAGTCGACATAGATGCGAACCGCGTACACGATGAACACGCCGCCGAGGACCAGCGCGGCGACCAGGTAGGGCCACCCGCTCATTCCGCTCACGAACGGCATCAGGCTGCAGGCAGCGAGGATGAGCGTGTAGAGCAGCACGTGCAGTTGCGTGTACCGGCGCCCATGCGTGACGGGCAGCATCGGCAGCCCCGCGCGCGCGTACTCCTCGGCGCGGTACAGCGCGAGCGACCAGAAGTGCGGCGGCGTCCACGCGAATATGATGAGAAACAGCAGCAGGGCGTCGGGCGCAACCTCTCCGGTCGCGGCGGCCCAGCCGAGCACCGGCGGCATCGCGCCCGATGCGCCGCCGATGACGATGTTCTGCGGCGTCAACGGCTTGAGCACGATCGTGTAGATCAGCGCATAACCGACGAAGGTGCCGAGCGTCAGCCACATCGTCAGCGGATTCACGAGATGGTAGAGCAGCCACAAGCCGACCCCGCCTACCGCGCCGGCGAAGAGCAGCGTCTCGATCGAGGTGAGCTCCCCGCGCGGGAGGGGCCGGGCGCGTGTCCGCGCCATGATCGAATCGATTCGCTGCTCGACGAGGCAGTTCACCGCGGCGGCGGCGCCGGCAACCAGCGCGATGCCGACAGTGGCGGCAACCAGAACCGGAAGCGGCATCCAGCTTCCCGCCGGGACTGCGAGCAGCATGCCGATGACCGCGCAGAAGACGATCAGGGAAACGACGCGCGGCTTCGTCAGCTCGTAGAACTGGCGGAGTCGATCGGCGCGAAACGTTCGGGCGAGCAGCATGGAGCGGGGCGGCCAAAGAGGCCGCATCTTATCACGCGGCCTCCGGCGCAAAGTCGCCACTAGCCGACTTGCGACACCTTGAGCAGCCGTCCGATGTCGCGCAGGATCCGGCTGGGATCGGCATCCGGGGGATAGCGGAGAATGGGATTGCCGAGCGGGTCGACGACGTACAGGGTTCCGGCCGGCGCGCCCATGAACGCCGGCACGCGGGCGAGCTCGCTTCCCGCGCCGCGGACGAAACGGGTTCCTTCAAACGCCTGCGACAGCGCCGGATCGATTCGGGCATCGTCGGTGATCAGCCAGACGCGCTCGATGCGCTCCATGTTCTTGCCCTGGGCGCGGCGCAGCTGCCGGAGGTGATACAGGCCGCGCTGACACGGCTCGTCGCACGCGCCAGGCGCGACGACCAGCAGGACCCACTTGCCGCGCAGGGTGTCGAACCGGAACGGCTCGCCGTCCGCGAGCGTGAGGGGGACGTCAGGCAGCGGGCGAGCGGGCTCGATCAGCTCGCCGTAGTTCATGCGCCCCTCCGGCGCCCAGAAATGGAACGTCAGGTATGCGAGCAGGAAGGGCGCGACGGACGCGACCGCCACCCAGACGAGCGGCCAGCGGCTCGCGCGCGGGGTGCCGTCAGGCCGGGTCGCCGCCACGCTTGAACCCCAGGGCGACGTAGACCACCGCGGTCAGGATCGCCAGCCCGTACCACTGCACTGCGTACGCGCGATGGGTATTCACGCCTGCGTCCGGTCGCTCCCACGCGCGCACGAGCCCGTCGGGCGCCGCGCCCGTCTGCTGCACGATGATCGGCTGGAGACGCAACCCCGACACGGCAGCGACACGGTCGAGATCGAGGTGCTGGCGAACGGGTCCGGGCGCATCGTCGGGCGCAAGTTCATAGGCCGGCCGGCCTTGCGCAACTGCGAGCCCCTCGATGCGCTGCGACCCGGCTGGCGCGCCCACGTCCGGCAGCCTGTCCCGACGCGGCCCGGCGGCCACCCAACCGCGATTGACGAGCACGTGCAACGGGCCATCGCCGATCCGCATCGGCGTGACGACGTGGTAACCCGCGACCCCCCTGTGCACGCGGTTGTCGATCAGCACGGTATGCACCGGGACGTACTCGCCCACGACGACGACGCGCCGGCCCGCGTACTCGCTCGCCGCGACCGGCGTCGCTGGAAGCTGAACGGGGGCGGCAGCGGCGAGCGTGTCGAGGCTGCGCTGCGCGGCGAGCTTCTCCTCGGCCCGGCGCGATTGCCAGTTGCCGAGCGCAACGAACGCCGCGCAGCCGGCGGCGGCGACCACGAGCCAGACCGGCCGCAGACGGAAGCGCGCGCGCCGCGGGGTCACTCCAGCCCTTCCCGGAGCTGCATCTGCCTATTCCGCTAGACTGTCGATGCGGTTCAGCTCGCTCGCCATCGTGCGCTACATCGTCCTCGCATTTGTCGTCGTCATCCTCGCGGCCCTGTTCTCGGGCCTGTTCTTCCTGGTTCGCGACCAGGGGCGCTCGACGCGCACGGTGAAGGCGCTCACCTGGCGCATCGGCCTGTCGCTCGCGCTGTTCCTGCTGCTGCTCGCCGGCTACTACTTCGGGCTCATCCAGCCGCACGGCATCGGCTGAAGGCGCGCGCGGAAAAAAAGACGCCGCACGGCGTGCGGCGCTTCAAAGAGATCCCCTTCGCGGGGATTCCCTCCTCCTCGTTATTCGTGTGCGCCTCGCGGTATCGCGCGCGGTCGGCCGCGCTCAGAGCCAGTACACCAGCACGAACAGCAGCAGCCAGACGACGTCGACGAAGTGCCAGTACCACGACACCCCCTCGAAGGCGAAGTGGTGATCGGGCTTGAAGTGCCCCGCGATGCAGCGGAACAGGATCACCGTCAGCATGATCACGCCGAGCGTCACGTGAAACCCGTGGAAGCCGGTGAGCATGAAGAAGGTCGACCCGTAGATCCCGGTCGAGAGCTTCAGGTTGAGATCGCGGTAGGCGTGAACGTACTCGTAGGCCTGGAAGCCGAGGAAGATCACGCCCAGCGCGATCGTGGCGGCCAATCCGAGGATCAGCTGGCCGCGCTTGTTCTCCTTCAGTGCCCAGTGCGCCCAGGTCACCGTGACGCCAGAGGAGAGCAGAAGCGCGGTGTTCAGCGCGGGAATGCCCCACGCGCCCATCGTCGAGAAGTGCTCCTTGATGCCCGGCCCCGCGGTCGGCCAGACCGCCTGGAAGTCGGGCCAGAGCAGCCGCTGGTCGAGTTCGCCGAGCCACGGCACGGACAGCGCCCGCGCATAGAACAGCGCGCCGAAGAAGGCGGCGAAGAACATGACCTCGGAGAAGATGAACCAGCTCATCCCCCACCGGAACGAGAGGTCGACCCTCTTCGAGTACAGGCCGCCCTCGGACTCGCCGATCACCTGGCCGAACCAGCCGAACATCATGTACACGAGCACGGCCGCGCCGGCGAGCACGACCCACGGGCCGACGCCCGCGCCGTTGATCCAGAGCACCGTGCCGAGCGCCATGAGAAACAGTGCGCTCGACCCCATGATGGGCCAGCGCGTGGGCTCGGGCAGGTAGTACCAGGGTTGGGTGGTGTGGGCCTGCGCCATCGTCTCTCCCTCTTGTCTCCCTCAAGCGGCCCGGCTGACGATGAACTTCACCAGCAGAACCAGACTCACTACGAAAATCGCCGCGCCGATGACGCCCGCGACGATCAGCTGCGCCGGCGTCACGTGCGCCATCGCGGCCTCGTGGTCGGCGCGCCGCCGCACGCCGAAGAACGACGACAGCACCATCCTCGCCACCGTGAGCGGCGCGATCCGCTTGCGCCCGCTCTCCTCGCTCATCAGCCGGGCCGCCCCTCCCGGCCGGCGACCTCGAAGAACGTGTACGACAGGGTCACCGTGCCGACGTCGGCCGGCAGCGCCGGGTCGAGCACGAACACGACCGGCAGTCTGCGCACCTCGCCGGGCGCGAGCGTCTGGCTCTGGAAGCAGAAGCACTCGATCTTCTTCAGGTACTGCGCCGCGCGCTGGGGACCGTAGCTCGGGATCGCCTGTCCGGTCACCGGGCGATCGAGCGTGTTGCGGATCTCGTACACCACGTGCGTGACTTCGCCGGGGTGGACCGAGCGGTGCGCCTCGAGTGCCCTGAAGGTCCAGGGCAGCCGCTGGGTGTTCGCGTCGAACTCGACCGTCACGACACGCGCGCGATCGACCTGCGTGTTGACCACGGCGAGCTCGTCCGGCTGGAGCAGGTTCCGGATCCCCGTCACCTCGCAGATCTTCTCGTAGAACGGCACCAGCGCGAACCCGAAGCCGAACATCAGGACCGCAACGACCACGAGCTTGCGCAGCAGGACGCGGTTCGCCGCGGCGACCGCGGGGCTGGGCGCGCTCATCGGAGCATCCAGTACTTGAGCACGATGCCGAGAAAGAACACGGCCACGATCGACCAGAGCACGAGCGCCGTCCTGACGTTGCGAGCCCTGGTCTCGCGATCGAGCATGGCCATCGCTCAACGCACCGTCGGCGGCGTCTCGAAGCTGTGATAGGGCGCGGGCGAGGGCAAGTGCGTCCACTCGAGCGTGTCGGCGCCGTCCCACGGGCGTGCCGGGGCCTTCTCGCCGCTGCGGATGGTCTTGATCACGATGTAGAGCAGCAGCAGCTGCGACAGGCCGAAACCGAACGCACCGACGCTCGAGATCATGTTGAACTCGGTGAACACCGGCGAGTAGTCGGGGATGCGCCGCGGCATGCCGGCGATGCCCAGGAAGTGCTGCACGAAGAAGGTGACGTTGAAGAAGATCATCGAGAGCCAGAAGTGGAGCTTCCCGAGCTTCTCGTCGTACATCTTTCCGGTCCACTTCGGCAGCCAGAAGTAGACGCCGGCAAAGGCCGAGAAGAGTGCCCCGGCCACCATGACGTAGTGGAAGTGCGCCACGACGTAGTAGGTGTCGTGCATCTGCACGTCGACCGCGGTCAGCGCGAGCACCAGCCCGGAGAACCCGCCCATCGTGAACAGGAACAGGAACCCGATCGCGAACAGCATGGGCGTCTCGAAGGTGAGCGAGCCCTTCCACATCGTGGCGAGCCAGTTGAACACCTTCACCCCGGTGGGCACCGCGATCAGCATCGTCGCGTACATGAAGTACAGCTGCGCCTCGAGCGGCATCCCGACCGTGTACATGTGGTGGGCCCACACGATGAACGACAGGATGGCGATGGAGGCGGTCGCGTAGACCATCGACGAGTAGCCGAACAGCGGCTTGCGCGAGAACGCGGGAATGACCTGCGAGACGACGCCGAAGGCCGGGATCGCGATGATGTAGACCTCGGGGTGCCCGAAGAACCAGAAGATGTGCTGATAGAGCACCGGGTCTCCGCCGCCCGCGGCATTGAAGAAGGTCGTGCCGAAATGGCGGTCGGTCAGGGTCATCGTCACCGCGCCGGCGAGCACCGGCATGACCGCGACCAGGAGATACGCCGTGATCAGCCAGGTCCAGCAGAAGAGCGGCATCTTCATCAGCGTCATTCCCGGCGCGCGCATGTTGAGCAGCGTCGTGATGATGTTGATCGAGCCGAGAATCGAGCTCATTCCGAGGATGTGGACCGCGAAGATCGTGAGGTCCATCCCCGGTCCCATTTGCACGGTGAGTGGCGCGTAGAGCGTCCAGCCCACGCCCGCGGCGCCGCCCGGCACGAAGAGCGACACGACCAGCAGCGTCGCCGCCGGCGGCAGCAGCCAGAAGCTCCAGTTGTTCAGGCGCGGGAAGGCCATGTCCGGCGCGCCGATCATCATCGGAATCTGCCAGTTCGCGAAGCCGACGAACGCGGGCATGATCGCGCCAAAGACCATGATGAGCCCGTGCAACGTGGTCATCTGGTTGAAGAAATCGGGATTGACGATCTGCAGCCCGGGCTGGAAGAGCTCCGCCCGGATGACGAGCGCCATCACGCCGCCGACGAGGAACATCGTGAAGCTGAACCACAGGTACATCGTGCCGATGTCCTTGTGGTTGGTGGTCATGATCCACCGCATGATCCCGGTGGGATGGTGACCGTGGTCGTCGTGGTGGGCGTGGGTGTCGGCAACTGCACTCATCGCGAGCGGCTCCTAAGCGGGATCCTGCGTAACCGTTACTTGCGCGCCGCCAGCACTTCGGCGGGTTGCACGATACTGTCGGCGGCCTTGTTGCTCCAGGCGTTCGAGATGTAGGTGATGACCGCCGCGATGTCGGTTGGCGAGAGCTGCTTGCCGAACGCCTGCATCGCAGTACCGGCCTTGCCGTTAAGGACGATCGCCAGCTTGTCGGCGAGCGGGCCATTTGCGATCTTCGACCCGTCGAGCGCCGGGAAGGCCCCTTGCACGCCCTTGCCGTTTGCCTGGTGGCACGCCACGCAGTTGGCGGCGTAGACCTTCTCGCCGCGGGCGCGGAGCTCGGCGAGCTCCCACTTCTTGTTCGGGTCCTCGGCCGCGGCCGCGAGCTTCTTCTTCTGCTCGCCGACCCAGGCGCTGTATTTCTCCTGCGACACGACCTCGACGACGATCGGCATGAAGCCGTGGTCCTTGCCGCACAGTTCCGCGCACTGGCCACGGAAGACCCCTTCCCGGTCGGCGCGGAACGCGGTGTCGCGGATGAAGCCCGGGATCGCGTCCTGCTTCACCGCGAGCGCCGGCACGTACCAGGCGTGGATCACGTCGGCCGCGGTCGTGAGCATGCGGATCTTCTTGCCCACCGGCACGACGAGGTGGGTGTCGGTCTCGAGCAGGTAGTGCTCGCCCTTGGGCGCCTTGCCGAGGATCTGGTCCTGCGGCGTGGTCAGGTTCGAGACGAAGTGGATGCCCTCGCCTTCGCCCTTGAGGTAGTCATACCCCCACTTCCACTGGTAGCCGGTGGCCTTGATCGTGATGTCGGGCTGCGAGGTGTCGCGCACGGCCAGCAGGTGCGTCGTCGCGGGCCACGCCATCAGGATCAGGATGAGCGTCGGCACGACCGTCCAGAGCACTTCCACGGTCGTGTTCTCGTGGAACTGGGCGGCCTTGTGCCCGACCGACCTCCGGTGGGCGTAGATCGAATAGAACATCACCCCGAACACGGCCACGAAGATGACCAGGATGATCGCCATCATCAGCAGATGGAGATCCGAAACCCCCTGGGCGACCTTCGTCGCCGGTGTCTGGAAGTTCCACAGGAACTCCGCCGCCGCGTTGCCCGCGTACGACGCGCCGACCGCACCGGCACCGGCAAGGGCTTTCCAGGCTCTGTTCATTCGCTCCCCGTTTGATCCGTTCAACTCGAAGTTCCGTCCCTGTACCGCTTTAGCCGGCCCGCGAGCTCGGCCGCGAGCAGCCCTCGTGCCGGCGCGTCCAGGTGGCGCCCGATCTCGAGTCCCCTGCCGTGCGACCGGACCTCGACGCGCACGCCGCACTGTGCGCGCTGCGTGCAAACCTGCACCCAGCCGGGGTGAAAGTCGTGCACCCGGACACGCCCCGCCTCGCCCACTTCCACCCGCATCACGCCGTCGCGTATCACGATCCGCTCGTAATCCGCGGCATGCCGCGCGTGCACGCCGAATGCCGTTGCCAGCGCGGCCACCTCCAGCCCGACGAACGGCAGCACCGGCCACGCCCCGGCCAACGCGAACCCGAGCCCGATCGCGAAGGAAAGGCAGGCCGTGAAGACGAGCAACCAGGCCAGCGCATGGGGCGGCAGCGAGCAGTTGCGTCTTGTCGTGAGGCTGAACCCCGCGCTCGAATCGAGCGCGCTGACCTCGATGCGCGGCTCATCCATGCTCGTGCTGCCTTGCTTCCGCCGCGACCGCAGAAGGGTGTCCGGCAGGGCGCGCTAAGGTACCACACGCCCCTCTGCACCAGCAAGCCGCGACCGCCGTTCCTTGATCCGAACCGCTTGACAATCAAGCGTGTTTTCGCCGGGCGGGATTGCGATCAATTCTGATTATCGCGCGCCCGTCCGGCGCCGTGCGCGGGGCCGCCTTCCACGCATGCCCGTAGACGATCTCGAAGCTCGCGGGCACGCGCCCGTCGCGGGCGAGCGCGGCATAGGCCGCGCGAGCGC
>CAZIXQ010000001.1:0-26073 GCA_964543155.1 uncultured Enterobacteriaceae bacterium | reverse complement strand
CTTCGCCTCCCGCCCCGCGCGCGGGCCCGCCCCGGGGGCGGGGGGGGGGGCCCTGGGCCGCGCGCCCGCGGCCCCAACGGCGGGCCCCGGTCAGCGTGCGACGGCGCGCGGCATGCGCGTTGCGCTGGCCGGTCGAGCGCAGATCGGCCACGAGGCCCTCGACGCTCGCGTACGTGAGCGTGATGCGCTCCATGTCCATGACCGGGTCGGCGAAACCGGCCGCGACGAGCGCGTCGCCGACGTCGTGCATGTCCGGGAACGGGTGCACGTGCGGCGCCGTATCGGCGAACGCCGCGCGCAGCTCCTGCAGCGTGTCGGGACCGTAGCTCGAGAACATGAGCAGGCCGCCGACCGCGAGCACGCGATGCCACTCGCGCAGCGCCACCGCGAGGTCGGACCACGCGAGCGCCAGGTTCGACCAGACCATCTCGCAGGCGCCCGGCGCGAAGGGCAGCGCAGCGAGGTCCGCGCACACGAGGTGCTCGTCCGCGCCGCGCAGCCGCGCGAGGGCGCGCGCGGCGAGCGGGCGCGCGGCGCGCGCCCGCCGCAGCGGCGCGAACGCGAAGTCGACCGCGACGATCTCCCCGCGGGGGTAGCGGCTGCGCAGGACCGCGTGCTCCGCGCCGCCGGCGCCGACGTTGAGGATGCGCCCGGGTTCGTGCCGGAGGTACACGAGGCGCTCGCCCATTCGTCGCTCCACCTCGCGCGCGAGCGGGTCGGATACGGGCGCCGCGCCGGCATGCTCGAACCAGCGCCGCGCAGCCCGGCGGTCGAGCCAGTCTTGCATCAACGCGTCTCGTTCTACTCGGGCGCGATGCCCAGCTTCACCAGCAATGCGCTGTCCTCCTGCGCGTCCGGGTTCCCCGTGGTGAGGAGCCGATCGCCGTAGAAGATCGAGTTCGCGCCCGCCAAGAAGCAGAGCGCCTGCACCGCTTCGGGCATCTCGCGGCGGCCCGCCGAGAGGCGGACGTGGCTCGCCGGCATGGTGATGCGTGCGCACGCGATCGTGCGCACGAACTCGCTCCAGTCGAGATCCGGCGCGGCGGAGAGCGGCGTGCCGCCGACGCGCACGAGCGCGTTGATCGGCACCGACTCCGGCGGCGGATCGAGGCCGGCCAGCACAGCGATCAGGCCGGCGCGCTCCGCGCGCGACTCGCCCATGCCCACGATCCCGCCGCAGCAGACCCGCAGCCCGGCGCGCCGGACCTTTTCGAGCGTGTCGAGGCGGTCCTCGTACCGACGCGTGGCGACGATGCGGTCGTAGACCTCGGGCGCGGTGTCCAGGTTGTGGTTGTAGTAGTCGAGTCCTGCGTCCTTGAGCTGCTCGGCCTGCCCTTCGCGCAGCAGCCCGAGCGTGGCGCAGGTCTCGAGCCCGAGCGCCTTGACCGCGCGGACCATCGCGAGCACCGGCTCGAGATCGCGCGCCTTGGGCCCGCGCCAAGCGGCACCCATGCAGAAGCGCGACGCGCCGGCGTCCTTCGCGCGCTGCGCGGCGGCGACGACGCTGGCGGTATCGAGGATCGGCTCGTCGCTCACCCCGGTGGCGTAGCGCGCCGCTTGCGGGCAGTAGCCGCAATCCTCCGGGCACCCGCCTGTCTTGATCGAGAGCAGGGTCGAGAGCTGGACCTTCCCGGGCGCGAAGTGCTGCCGGTGCACGGTCTGCGCCCGGTACACGAGATCGAGCAGGGGGTCGTCGAACAGCCGCTCCACGCTGGAGCGCGTCCAGCGCGCCGCACCTGACCCGCTCGGGCCGGCGACGTTGACCGTCTGCTGCATCCTGTCTAGCCTCCTGTCGCGCCGCCCTGCCGACCGGCGCCCGCGCGGCGCGGCCCGAGTCTCCGCGCCACGCGCACGGCTGTCAAATTCATGGACTTCCGACCGTTTCGCCTGTTTCGCCGCCTGTTCGAGCAGGACTGCATCCTCTGCGCCGCACCGAGCGGGGACGCGCCGTTCTGCGCGGGGTGCGCGGGCGACATGCCGGCGCTGGGCGAGGTGTGCCCCCGCTGCGCCGGGCCGGGTCCGGGCGGCGCGGTGTGCGGGCGGTGCCTCGCCGATCCGCCGAGCTTCGACGCGACCATCGCGCTGTGGCGCTACGGGTTCCCGGTCGATCGCCTCGTGCTTGCGCTCAAGTACGGCGGGCGACTGCCGCTCGCACGCGCGTTCGGCGTCGCCCTCGCCGCCCGCGTTGCGAGCCGGCCGGTCGACGCGGTGGTGCCGATGCCGCTCGCGCCGCCGCGGCTGCGCGGCCGCGGGTTCAACCAGGCGATGGAGATCGCGCGGGCGCTGGCGCGCGAGACCGGGGCGACCGTGGCACCCGACCGGGTCGTGCGCGTGCGCGACACCCCGCCGCAGGCCGATCTGCCGCACGACGCGCGCGTCGCCAACGTCCGCGGCGCCTTCGCCTGCACCGGCCCGGTCGTCGGCCAGTCGCTCGCCGTCGTCGACGACGTGATGACGACAGGCGCGAGCCTCGAGGAGCTCGCCGCGACGCTCAAGCGCGCGGGCGCGGCGCGCGTCGAGTGCTGGGTCGTCGCACGCGCGCGGCGCGATTGAGTCGATGTTCGACGTCGTCCTCTACGAGCCCGAGATCCCGCCGAACACGGGAAACGTCCTGCGCCTCTGCGCCAACGCGGGTTGCCGGCTCCACCTCGTTCGGCCGCTCGGCTTTCGCCTCGACGATCGCGCATTGCGCCGCGCCGGCCTCGACTACGCGCAGGTGCGCAGCGCGATCGCGCACGACGGCTGGGCAGCCGCGCGCGCGCACTTCGCCGGCCGGCGCATCTTCGCGTTCACGTCCCGGGCGCACCGCCTCTACTCCGAGGCGCGCTTTCAGCGCGACGACGTGCTCCTGTTCGGGCCCGAGACCCGCGGGCTGCCGGCGCCCGTGCTCGACGAGTTTCCTGCGGAGCGCCGCCTGCTCGTCCCGATGCGGCCAGGCATGCGCAGCATCAACCTCTCGAACGTGGTGGCGCTCGCGGTCTACGAGGCCTGGCGCCAGGCCGGATTCACCGGCGCGGCGGGCGTATGATGAGTGCGCCGCCCGATCCCGGGCCGCGCACCCGAAGGAGGACAGCATGGCCAAGAAGAACCGCGCCGAAGGCGTCTATCGCGTCATCGACGTGATCGGCAGCAGCAAGACGTCCTGGGAAGACGCCGCCAAGCAGGCCGTCGAGACCGCAGCCCGGTCGCTGCGCGATCTGCGCATTGCGGAGGTCACGAAGATGGACATGAAGGTCGAGGACGGCAAGGTCGTCGCCTACCGCACGCGCGTGCAGCTCTCCTTCAAGTACGAGGCCTGACGCCGCTATTCGCCTCTCGGGTCGCGCGCGAGCAGGTGCGCGACCGCGTCGGCCGGGGCGCGTCCCTCGAACAGCACCGCGCAGACTTCGCGGGTGATCGGCATGTCGATCGCCCGTGCGCGGGCAATCGCGTCCACCTCGCGCGCGGTGTGGACGCCCTCGGCCACGTGCCCGAGCCCGGCAAGGATCGCTTCCAGTCGCTCGCCGCGGCCGAGCGCGAGGCCGACGCGCCGGTTGCGCGAGAGGTCCCCGGTGCAGGTGAGGATCAGGTCGCCCGCGCCGGCCAGGCCCATGAAGGTCTCGGCGCGCCCGCCGAGCGCGACCCCGAGCCGCGCGACCTCCGCGAGCCCGCGCGTGATGAGTGCCGCGCGCGCGTTCAGGCCGAGACCGAGACCGTCCGAGATCCCGGTTGCGATCGCCATTACGTTCTTCACCGCACCGCCGACTTCGACGCCGACGAGATCGTCGGTGAAGTAGGTGCGCAACCGGGGCTGATGCAGCGCACGGGCGAGGCGCTGCGCAAGGGCGGCGTCCGCCGCGGCAAGCGTCACGGCCGTCGGCAGGCCGCGCGCCACCTCCAGCGCGAAGCTGGGGCCGGAGAGCGCGGCCGCCGGGGCATGTCCGCCCAGAACGTCCGCGACTACCTCGTGCGGAAGCCTTCCGGTCGATGGCTCGAAACCCTTGCACACCCACACGACCGGCGGCAACGCGGAAGCGCGCCGAACCAGCGCAGCCGCCTCGCGCAGGCCCGCGCTGGGTGTTGCGATGATCACGGTGTCGGCGGCGCGGATGGCAGCGAGCGGTTCATCGCCCACCGCCACGGTGTCGGGGAGCGGAACTTCGGAAAGGTAGCGCCCGCGGCGGGTCGTGCGCAGCGACTCGCGCTGGGCGGCATCGCGCGCCCAGAGGGTGACCGCGTGGGCCCCGGCATACGCGATCGCGAGCGCGTTGCCCCAAGCGCCTGCGCCGAGGATCGCCAGTCGCATCGCGGCGCGCGCCGGGAGCAGCCCTACACGCCCCAGACCTGGCTCACGCGCACGAAGCCGGTCGCGCCGTCGAGATGGCGCACGCGCACCCAGCCGGTCGCGCCGGCCTCGACCAGCTCGAGGACGACGTGCTGCTGTGCCTGAAAGACGATCGGCGCCCCGTCCTCGGCGCGCTGGCGCACGTCCGCAATGGGCGCAGTGACGATCACGGTGCGCCGTTCGGCAAGCGCCTTGCGCTCGACCCAGGACAGCCCGCCGAGCGGGTCACGCACCTTCACCCACGCACCGTCGGTGGAGATGATCTCGACCGGCAGGCTCCGGCTCGCGACGTAGAGCTTCGTCGCGCGCGTGGACGGCGCGTCGTAGAGGACCGCGGCAGCCTCGCCGATCGAACGGAACTCGGCGCCGGCGGCGAGGGGAAGCGCGAGCGCGGCGACGGCGATCGGGATGCGCACGGCCGCCCTCAATGCGCGATCTCGATGCGCGGGCCCTGCTTCTCGGCCTGCGCCTGGACACGCGCAGCGTACATCGCCTCGAAGTTGACCGGCTGCAGATGGATGGGCGGGAACCCCGCGCGCCCGATCAGCTCGGCGATCACCTCGCGCGCGTACGGAAAGAGAATGTTCGGGCATCCGATGCCGAGGATCGGCTCGAGGTCCGCGGCCGGCACGTTCTGGATCTGGAAGATCCCCGCCTGCGCGGCTTCGACGAGAAACAGCGTCTTGTCGCCCGACTTGGCGGTGACGGTCACCGTCACCACGGCCTCGAAGAGCGCGTCGTTCAGCCGCTGCGCGGCGTTCTGGAGCTGCACCTCCACCTGGGGCTGAGTGGGCTCGAGGAACGCCTGCGGGCTATTCGGAGTCTCGATCGAGGCGTCCTTGACGTAGACCTTCTCGATGCTGAAGACGGGCTGCTGCGAATCGGTCATGAGGGCTCCGGAGCACTTCGAGGTTGTTCGCGCGCAGTCTAGCGCGCCGGGAGGGGCGGCCGTGCTAGGCCGCCGCCAAAAGCGGTTCGAGCCTGCCTTCGCGCTCGAGCTCGTACAGCTCGTCGCAGCCGCCGACGTGCGTGTCGCCGATCCAGATCTGCGGCACCGTGTGGCGGCGGCTGCGGCGCTGCATCTCCGCACGGCGCTCGGGGTGCGCATCGACGTCGATCCTCTCGATCTGCGCGCCCCTCGCGCGCAGCAACGCCTCCGCGCGGCGACAGTAGGGACACCACCCGGTGGCGTACATCAGGACCTTCGCCATCACTTGCCGGTGGGCAATCCCGCCTGCTGCCATGCGGCGATGCCGCCGGAGAGATTCACGACGCTGGCGAAGCCATGCTTGCGCAGCACGGCCGCCGCGGAGCCCGAGCGGTTGCCGGTCGCGCAGGCGACGATCACCGGCTTGTCCTTGTAGCGCTCGAGCTCCTTCAGGCGCGCCTCGATCTCGCCCAGCGGGACGTTGCGCGAGTTGAGGATGTGCGACTGCGCGAACTCTGCGGGCTCGCGCACGTCGATCACGACCGCGTCCTTCTGGTTGATCAGCATGGTCGCTTCGAGCGTGCCGACCGCGGCGCCGCCGACGCCGCGACGCACGAGCGGCCAGACGAGCATCGCGCCGCTCACGAACGCGATGGCGATGAGGAAGATGTTCTCGGTGATGAACTTCATGGTGGAGGTTACTTGCCCGACGGAATGCCGCAGAACACCTCGCGCATCATGCCGATGAGCGCGAGGGTGCGCTGGTCGCCCACGCGGTAATAGACGCGATTCGCGTCCTTGCGCGCTCTCAGCACACCCTTCTCGCGCAGGATCGCGAGATGTTGCGAAATGTTGCTCTGCGAGGTGCCGACCGCATCAACGATGTCCTGGACACTCACCTCGTCGTGGCCGAGCACGCAGAGGATCTTGAGCCGCAGCGGGTGCGCCATCGCCTTGATCGCCCGCGCTGCCTGGTCGATCTGCTCCTGGCGGCCGATCAGTTCGAAAATGTCGTGCGACTCGCGCTTCACGAGGCGGTGTGGTCCATAAGTAAAGCGCCATATTATAGAATTCCTCGTCGTCGTTCCTGCGCCGCAACGGCATCCGCATGCACAAGCTCGTCCTCCTCCGCCACGGCGAGAGCCTCTGGAACCGGGAGAACCGGTTCACCGGCTGGACCGACGTCGACCTGACCGACCACGGGCGGGAGGAGGCGCGCCGCGCCGGCCGCCTGCTCGCGGACAACGGGTACGACTTCGACGTTGCGTACACCTCGGTGCTGAAGCGCGCGATCAAGACGCTCTGGATCGCCCTGGAGGAGATGGACCGCATGTGGATCCCGATCCACAATTCGTGGCGCCTGAACGAGCGCCATTACGGCGCGCTGCAGGGGCTCAACAAGGCGGAAACGGCGCAGAAGTTCGGCGAGGACCAGGTGCTCGTCTGGCGGCGCAGCTACGACACCCCCCCGCCCGCCCTCGAGCCGGCCGATCCCCGGCATCCCGGCACGGACCCGCGCTACGCCGCACTCGCCCCCGCGGAGCTGCCGCGCACCGAGTGCCTCAAGGACACCGTCGCGCGCTTCCTGCCCTACTGGCACGAGACGATTGCGCCGGCGTTGCGGTCGGGCCGCCGGGTGCTCATCGCGGCGCACGGCAACTCGCTCCGTGCGCTGGTGAAGTACCTGGACGACGTCAGCGAGACCGAGATCATCGGGCTCAACATCCCCACCGCCATTCCGCTCGTCTACGAGCTCGACGACGCGCTGAAGCCGCTGCGCCACTACTACCTCGGCGACCCGTCGATGGTCGATGCGGCGGTGAAGGCGGTCGCGAGCCAGGGCAAGGCGCGCGCTTGACCCGATCGCGTGCCCGGCCGCTCGCCGCGGCCGCGCTCGCGGTCGTGCTCGGCGCGCCGCCCCTCGCGAGCACGCAGACGAAGGACGAGGAGCTGCGCGCGCAGCGCGCCCGCGTCGAGGCGCTGAAGAAGGAGCTCGCCGCCGCCGAGGGCGCGCGCGCGGAGGCGGCCGACGCCCTGCGCGACTCCGAGACCGCAATCTCCGAAGCGAACCGCGCGCTGCGCGAACTCGGCGGCGAGCAGGAGCGCTTCGGCGGGGAGCTGGCACGCCTCGGCGCGCAGTCGCGCGCGCTCAAGGATCGGCTCGAGGCGCGGCGGGAACAGCTCGGCCGCGCGCTCGCGGCGCGCTACGTGGCGGGGGAAGGTGCGTATCTGCGGGTGGTGGCATCGGGCGACGACCCGCATCGCATCGCGCGGCAGCTCGTCTACCGGACCTACCTCGCCCGCGCCCAGGCCGAGATGATCGCCCGCACGCGCGCAGACCTCGACCGGCTCGCGGAGCTCGAGGCGGCCGCGCGCGAGCGGATTGCGGCGCTGGCCGCCGTCGCGCAGCGCTCGCGCGCCGAACGGGACGCCCTGGTCGCAAGGGCGGCCGAGCGCCGCACCGTGCTGGCCCGTCACGCCGACCAGATTCGCAAGCAGCGCCGCGACCTGGAGACGGCCCAGCGGAACGAGTCGCGGCTTGCCCGGCTCGTCGAGGCGCTCGCCCGACCGGCCCCCAAGCCGACCCCGCGCGCCCCACCGCCCCCCTCGCCCCGATCCGCAGGGCCGGACGCACCGGCAACAGGGGCTTTCGGCGCCCTCAAGGGGCGGCTCCCCTACCCGGTGCGCGGGGAACTTGTGGCCCGTTTCGGGGCCTCAGAGACCGCAGCCGCGCCGTCGACGAAAGGCGTGTTCATCCGCGCACCGGGCGGCGCCGATGTAAAGGCGGTCGCACCGGGTCGGGTGGTGTTCGCCGATTGGATGCGGGGCTACGGCAACCTGCTCATCCTCGACCACGGGGACGGCTACCTGAGCATCTACGGGAACAACGAATCCGTACTGAGGCGGGTCGGTGACGCAGTTCACGCCGGCGAGGCGGTCGCGATCGTCGGGGCGAGCGGAGGCGGGGAAGCTTCGGGTTTATACTTTGAGACTCGGTTCCAGGGTCGGCCATTCGACCCCGTGCCCTGGCTGCGGCGATAGCAGCCATTACTGGAGTATTCCCCATGGGCAGCAAGTTCAAGGGCTTCGGTCTCGTGCTGGTCGGCGTATTGGCCGGCGTGCTCCTGTCGCTCAATTTTTCGGCGGTAGCGCAGCGTGAGGCCGCGAAGTACCCGCTGCCCGTCGACGAGCTGCGGGCATTCGCAGAGGTCTTCGGCGCGATCAAGGCCGGATACGTCGAGCCGGTCGAGGACAAGAAGCTCATCACCGAGGCCATCAATGGGATGCTCACCGGCCTCGACCCGCACTCCGCGTACCTCGACCAGGAAGCGTTCAAGGAGCTCCAGGTCGGCACGCAGGGCGAGTTCGGCGGGCTGGGCATCGAAGTCGGGATGGAAGACGGCTTCGTGAAGGTGGTGTCGCCGATCGAGGACACCCCGGCGTTCCGCGCGGGCCTGAAACCCGGCGACCTGATCATCAAGCTCGACGACACGCCGGTGAAGGGCATGAGCCTGAACGACGCGGTCAAGCGCATGCGCGGCAAGCCGAAGACCAGCATCCGCCTGACGATCGTGCGCAAGGGCGACGCGAAGCCGTTCGAAGTGACGCTCATGCGCGACGTGATCCGCGTGCAGAGCGTCAAATCGAAGATGATCGAGCCGGGCTACGGCTACGTGCGCGTCTCGCAGTTCCAGGAGCACACGCCCGAGAACCTGGTCAAGCACATCAACGGGCTGTACAAGGACGGGCCGCTGAAGGGGCTCGTCCTCGACCTGCGCAACGATCCGGGCGGGCTGTTGAACGGCGCGGTGGGCATCTCCGCCGCGTTCCTGCCGCCGCGGGTGACCGTCGTCACGACCGACGGCCGCACCGAGGACGCGAAGCGCAAGTACGTGGCGAGCCCGGAGGACTACCTGCGCGGAACGCGCGACGACTACCTGCGCGCGCTGCCGGCGCAGGTGAAGAACGTCCCGATGGTCGTGCTCGTGAACGGCGGGTCGGCCTCGGCCTCCGAGATCGTCGCGGGCGCGCTGCAGGACTACAAGCGCGCGACGATCATCGGCACGCAGACCTTCGGCAAGGGTTCGGTGCAGACGATCATGCCGCTCGGCAACAACACTGCGATCAAGCTGACCACGGCCCGCTACTACACGCCGAACGGCCGCTCGATCCAGGCGAAGGGCATCACGCCGGACATCGAGGTGGACGAGCCCGGTGCGCCCTCCGCGCGGGTGCGCGAGGCCGACCTCGTCAAGCACCTCGGCAACGACAAGGACAAGGCGGCCGTGCCGGCGGAGAAGGCCAAGCCCGAGCCCACCGACAAGCCGCGCACCAGCACCGAGGAGGATCGCAAGCCGATCGAGCTCGGCGGGCCCGACGACTTCCAGCTGAAGCAGGCGATGAACCACCTGAAGGGACTGCCGGTCGTGGCCAAGGCCGACAAGCCCGAGGAGACCGCGCAGAAGAACTGAACCTCGCTGCGCGCACGAGGGGCCGGTCCTGCCGGCCCCTTTTTTCTTTCCGGCCCGTATGAACGACGATCAGCTCCTGCGCTATTCCCGGCACATCCTGCTCCCCGAGCTCGGCATCGAGGGACAGGAAAAGCTCCTCGCCGCGCACGCGCTCGTCGTCGGTGCCGGCGGGCTCGGGTCTCCCGCGGCGCTCTATCTCGCTTCGGCCGGCGTCGGACGAATGACGCTCGCGGACGGAGACACCGTCGACCTCACCAATCTGCAGCGACAGATCCTGCACGCCACCGCGGCGGTGGGCGCGCCGAAGTCCGAGTCGGGCCGCGAGACCCTCGGCCGACTGAATCCCGGGGTGCGGGTCGAGGCCGTCACCGAGCGCCTCGACGGCCGACGGCTCGCGGACCGGATCGCGACGGCCGACGTCGTTCTGGACTGCACCGACAACTTCGCCACCCGCCACGCCATCAACCGCGCCTGTGTCGCGCAGCGCACGCCGCTCGTGTCGGGCGCCGGGGTGCGCTTCGACGGACAGATCAGCGTCTACGACCTGCGCCGCCCGGACAGCCCGTGCTACGCGTGCCTGTTCCCGGAGGACGCCGAGCCGGAGGAGATGCGCTGCGCGGTGATGGGCGTGTTCGCACCGCTGACCGGGATCATCGGGACGATGCAGGCGGCCGAGGCGCTGAAGATCCTCGCCGGTCTGGGCGAGAGCCTGTGCGGAAGGCTGCTTCTCCTCGACGCGCTGCGGATGGAATGGCGGTCCATCCGGCTGAAGAAGGATCCCGGCTGCCGCGTCTGCGGCGCGCAACGCTAGAGCAGGAACGGTGCCTGCTTGTCGAATCCTGCGGTGGGAAGCCGCTTGAACCCGCTCTTCGCGTACTGGTGCCAGCGCCCCACCACGTAGCAGAGCAGCGCATTTGCCCGCGCCACGCTGTCGTCCTCCGTCGGCACGCCACCACCCTCCCCGGCCTGCGTCGCGGCCACCCGCAGGCTCTGCTTGAGCGTCGCCTCCAGCTTGTCGTGAAGCTGGTTGATGCGCGCCTGGAGGCGTGGATCCTCGTTCACGAGGGCATCGCCGATGAGCACCCGCGTCATGCCCGGGTTCTTCTCCGCGAACCCGAGCAGCATCGACAGGATCCCGTGCAGCTGCTTGACGCCGCTCGTCTCCTCGGCCGTGATCTTGTTGACGAGGCCGAAGAGGCTCGACTCGATGAACTCGATCAGGCCCTCGAACATCTGGGCCTTGCTCGCGAAGTGGCGATAGAGGGCGGCCTCCGAGACGTCGAGCTTTGCGGCGAGGGCGGCGGTGGTGATCCGCTCCCCCTTCGGATCCTCGAGCATCTCGGCGAGCACCCGCAGGATCTGCAGCCTGCGCTCGCCCGGCTTGGTCGCCATGACGCGTCTCCCCCCGTGGCCGCGCATTCTAGCGCCGTGTCGGCCTAGGGGTGAGTACTCGCTAGGACGCCCCCCCGAGGTCGTCCAGCAGGCGAGGGAGCTGGCGGACCGAGGTCACTTTGGCGTCGACGTACCGCGGTGCGCGCGGCTGGGCGCTCACCCAGACGGTGCGCAGACCGAGCCGGCGCGCCGCGCGGAGGTTGGGCAGGCTGTCGTCGACCATGACTGCGCGCCGCGCCACGACCCGCTCCGCGCGCAGGAGCCGGCGAAACCCGTCGAGCGAGGGCTTGGGCCGGTACCGGACATGTTCGACCGCGTACACCGCGTCGAACAGCGGCCCGATGCCCAGAAGGTCGAGCACCGCGTGGACATAGTGGGCCGGCGCATTCGAAAAGAGGATCTTGCGCCCGCGCAGCCGTCTTACTGCCGCAAGCGCCGCGCGGTCGGCGACCACCATCCGCGCGAGGTCCGGGAACTGGTGGGTATGCCAGAGAAAATGGTCGGGATCGGTGCCGTGGTGGCGGATGAGCCCGAGCAGGGTCGCGCCATACGTACGCCAGTAGTGGATCCGCAGCCTGGCCGCTGCCGCCTCGTCGAGCGCGAGGTGCTCCTGCAGGTACCGGGTCATGCTCCGGTTGATGTGCGGGAAGATGTGCGGGGACGCGTTGTGGAGCGTGTTGTCTAAATCGAAGATCCAGGTCAGCATCCGCCGTCACCCATGCGCAAACGCGCCCGCAGCCCGCGCCTGTCGAGCTACTACACGCTCGCGCGGCTCATTCACTCGGACACCGCACGGGAGCGCGGCATCGACAACACGCCCCCCGACGCGCTTCTGCCCAACCTTCGCCTGCTCGCGCGCGGGCTCGATCGCGTGCGCCGGCTGCTCGGGCATCGGCTCGACATCTCGAGCGGCTACCGGTGCCCCGAGCTCAACGCCGCCGTCGGCGGCGTCCCGCACTCGCAGCACGCGCAGGGTCTGGCCGTCGACTTCACCTGCCCCGGATTCGGCCCGCCGATCGCGGTCGCCCGCGCGATACGCGACTCGGAGATCGCCTTCGACCAGTGCATCTACGAGTACTCGGAGTGGGTCCATCTGTCGTTCAGCCCGGCGCCACGGCGACGCGTGCTGACGATCCACGACGCGCGCGAGGGTTACCTGGACGGGCTGCTCGATGCGCATCGTCGAATCGTTCCGGTGACACGGCGTGGATCCCGGCGTCCGCCGGGATGACCGCGCCGGCGCGCGGTCACTTGCTGCGGATCAGCGTCCCGACGCCTTCGTCGGTGAGGATCTCGAGCAGCAGCGCGTGGTCCACGCGTCCGTCGATGATGTGCACGCTCTTCACGCCACCGCGCGCCGCGTCGAGCGCCGACGCGATCTTGGGCAGCATGCCGCCCGAAAGCGCGCCCTCCGCCACGAGTTCGTCGACGCGCTTGGGCGTGAGGCCCGTGAGCAGCTTGCCGTCCCTGTCCAGCACACCCGGCGTGTTGGTGAGGAGCACGAGCTTCTCGGCCTTCAGCACCTCGGCGAGCTTCCCTGCCACGAGATCGGCGTTGATGTTGTAGGACTCGCCGTCCTTGCCGACGCCGATCGGCGCGACCACCGGAATGAATCCGCCGTCCTCGAGGATGGAGATCACGACCGGGTCGATCGACTCGATCTCGCCGACGTGGCCGATGTCGGTCTTCGCGCCATCCGCGCCGGCGAGCAGCAGCTTGCGCGCGCGGATGAAAGTGCCGTCCTTTCCGGTGAGCCCGACCGCCTTGCCGCCGGCCTGGTTGATCAGCGTCACGATTTCCTTGTTCACCGCGCCGCCGAGGACCATCTCGACGACGTCCATCGTCTCCGCGTCGGTGACGCGCATACCCTGGACGAACTCGCCCTTCTTCCCGAGGCGGTTGAGGACGGTGTCGATCTGCGGGCCGCCGCCGTGCACGACGACCGGGTTCATCCCGACCAGCTTGAGGAGCACGACGTCGTGCGCGAAGCTCCGCTGCAGCGCGGGTTCGGTCATCGCGTTGCCGCCGTACTTGACCACGATCGTCTTGCCGTGAAAGCGGCGGATGTACGGCAGCGCCTCGGCGAGGATCCGGGCCTTCAGCGCGGCGGTGGTGGGCGTGACGGTCATTGCGGCGGTCTCGCGGGACGCGCGATTCTACCGCGCCCTCTCGGGAGACCCGGCCGCGGGAACGAGAAAGGGCGGCCGCGTGGCCGCCCTTGTCCGGAGCGCGGGCGTGCTTACTGGATGGTCAGCTTGCGCGCCGCGGCGGTGGTCTTCTTCGGCAGGATGAGCTCGAGCACGCCGTCGGTGTAGCGCGCCTGCGCCTTCGACTCGTCGAGGTCGGTGCCGAGCCGGAACGCGCGCGAGACCTTGCCGTAGTAGCGCTCGCTGTGCACCAAACGCTCGCCTTCCTTGACGTCCTTCTCCTTGCGGACCTCGGCGCCGATCGTCACCTGGTCGCCGTCGATCGTCACCTGGATCTCGTCCTTCTTCACCCCGGGAATCTCGGCCAGCACCTTGAACGCCTCGGCCTGCTCGCTCACCTCGAGCTTCATGCGCGGGGCGGCAGCGGTCCCCTCGGCAGCGATGGGCCGGACGAAGAAGCCCTTCATCAGGTCGTCGAACAGGTCGCCGAACGGGTCGTAACGGGTCACGTTCGCCATTGCTTTCTCCTCATGGTCGGGTTCAATCGGGGCGTTGCCCCACGCCTGAGGAAGTGGGGAAGCCACCCCTCCCTTTCAAGGGGCGCTCGTGGGGGGAGGGCGGCAGGGGTTAAGATTCCGCGGTCCGGAAGCCACCCGCCATGAAATCGCCCGACCCCCCCCGGATCGACCCGGTTGAACTGCAGAAGCATCGTCCCCAGTTATTGAAGTTCGCGATGTTGCAGCTCCGCAACGCCACGTCTGCCGAGGACGTGGTGCAGGAGACTCTGCTCGCCGCCCTGCAGGCCGGCGGGACCTTCGCCGGGCAGTCCTCGGTCCGGACCTGGCTGGTCGGGATCCTCAAGCACAAGATCATCGACGCGATCCGGAAGCAGTCGCGCGAGCAGCCCCTCGAGTCGGCCGACGACGAGACCGACATCCACGACCTGCAGGACGCGGTGTACCGCGAGGATGGGCATTTCCGCGAAAAGCCCGCCGACTGGGGCAACCCCGAGGCGGCCCTCGAGCAACGCAAGTTCTTCGAGGTCCTCGAGCGCTGCATGGACGGCCTGCCGAAGAAGACCGCCCGGGCGTTCATGCTGCGCGAGGTGATGGGCCTGGAAACGGCCGAGATCTGTAAGGAACTGGGGGTCACCTCGTCTAACTGCTGGGTGCTCCTCTACCGCGCCAGGATGGCGCTGCGGGAGTGCCTGGAGGGCCGGTGGTTCGCCGCCGGCGGTGCCGCATGATCATGATCACCTGCAAAGAGGCCTCACGCCTCATCTCAGAGGGGCTCGACCGGGACCTGGGGGTCGCCGAGCGCGCCCGCCTGCGCGTGCACGTGGCGATCTGCGCCGCGTGTGCGCGCGTCACGCGGCAGTTCGAGTTCCTGCGCCGCGCGGCGCGCGCGTATCCCGGCCCGGACGACGACGCGTCGAAATAGCGACGCCGCTTCGTGCGGGCTCCCATCGTCCTCTCCTTCAGCGGCGGCAAGGACAGCGTCCTCGCGCTCGCCGCGCTGCGTGCGTCGGCGGCGTGGGAGGTGCGTGCGCTCGCGGCGACCGTCGTCGAGGACGACCGGACGCTCGCGATGCACGCCGTCCCCGAGCGCCTCGTCGCGCTGCAGGCCTCGAGCCTCGGTCTGCCGCTTGCCCGCGTCGCCGTCCCGCGCGACGCGCCCAACGCGGTGTATGAGGAACGCCTCGCCGCAGCGCTCGCGCCGTTTCGTGCCGACGGCATCGGCCACGTCGCGTTCGGCGACCTTTTCCTCGCGGAGATCAAGGCGTATCGCGATGCGCTGATGGCGCGGCTCGGGTTCGAGGCGGTCTATCCGCTCTGGGGCGCGGACACGCGCGAGCTGGCCCGGACGTTCGTGCGGGACGGCTACCGCGGGTTGACGGTCTGCGTGGACGCGGCGCGGCTCGACGCCACGTGGGCAGGCCGCGAACTGGACGCCGCGTTCTTCGCGGCGCTACCCACTGGTATCGATCCGTGCGGGGAGCGCGGCGAGTTCCACAGCTTCGTCTACGACGGGCCGGGATTCACCCATCCGGTCCGCTTCGAGCGCCGCGCCGGCGGTGCGCGCAGCGGCTTCCACTACGCGTCCCTCGCGCCGAAATCGGGCGATGCGTGCGCGCGCTGCGGCGCGACCTTCGAGTGCGGGATGAAGGCGGGCGTCGAACGCTGCTGGTGCGCGGACGTTCCGCAGGTCCCGATCGACCCGGCACTCGCCGGATGCCTTTGCCCCCGCTGCCTGCGAGCGCTCGCCGGATTGCCGGCTTGAAGCCCGCGCCCGCGGGCGGCGCGGGCCGCCTCAGTGCTTCGGGTGCCCGCCGCCGGTCGCAGTGAGGTCGCGCACCTCCGCTTTCACTTCGACCTCCTGCGGCTTTCCATCCTTGCCCTGAAACTTGAGGGTGATCGGAACGGTCTCGCCCTTTTTCAGCGGCTGCTTGAGCTCCATGAGCATCACGTGGTAGCCGCCGGGCTTCAGGTCCACCGCCTGCCCGGCGGGCAGATCGAGCTTCGGGATCGCCCGCATCCGCATCACGTTGTTCTCCATCCTCATCTCGTGGATCTCGACCACGCCAGCGACCGGGCTCTGGGCCGCGACCAGCGCGGCGCCTTCGGTGCTCTTCAGCTGCATGAAAGCGCCGGTGGCCTTCTGGCCCTGCACGGTGCCTCGCACCCACGGTTGGCTCACCGTAACCTGGCTCCACGCGGGCAGGCTCATCACGAGCGCGGCCGCAAACGCCGCAGCAGGAAGGGACTTTCTCATTTCGTGCTCCTCGACAGATCTTGCGCGACCGCCGCAGGGCGGCCGCAGACGAACGGAACCGCGACGCGATGCCGCGGCACTAGGCGACTGCGGCGGGAGATTCCGGGGGCCCGCGGGGGCGAGGCGCGCGGACCGGCTCGGCGCTAGGCGTAGGATCGGGCGCGAGCCCGGACGCCGCGACGGCGGGGGGGACGTCCCACGCCAACACAGCGGGGGCGGGGGCAAAGCCGCCCCCGGCCACGAGGCACAGGGCGCAATGACTCAGGTGCACCCCGGGAGCGCCGTCGTCCGCCGGCCCGCCGGGCGGCACGTGCTTGGCCCCGCTGGCAGTGCAAATGTCAGCAAGCCCAGCCGGGCTGGACGGCGCCGGAAGCGCGTAGCCGGCGAGCGGCGCGCCGATCAGGCACGCCGCTGTGACGAGCGCAATGACGATGCGGAAGCGGACCGCCAGCCGGCGCATGGCGCCGGAGTCTACAGCACGTAGCGCGCGAGATCCTCGCTCGCGGCCAGGTCCTTCAGCCGTGCGTCGACGTAGGGCGCGTCGATCGTGACCGTCCGCGTACCGCCCCGCCCCGCCTCGAACGACACCTCCTCGAGCAGCTTCTCGATCACGGTGTAGAGACGGCGCGCGCCGATGTTCTCGGTCTTCTCGTTCACCGCGTATGCGATCTCCGCCATGCGCTTGACGGCGTCGGGCCGGAACTCGACCGCTACGCCCTCGGTCGCGAGCAGCGCCTCGTACTGCCGCACGAGGCAGGCGTCGGTGTTGGTCAGGATTTGCTCGAAGTCGGCGGCGGTGAGCGAATCGAGCTCGACGCGGATCGGGAACCGTCCCTGCATCTCCGGGATGAGGTCCGAGGGCTTGGCGAGGTGGAACGCGCCGCTTGCGATGAACAGGATGTGGTCGGTCTTCACCATGCCATGCCGTGTGGATATGGTGGTGCCCTCGACGAGCGGCAGCAGGTCGCGCTGCACGCCCTGGCGCGACACGTCCGCCCCGTGGACCTCGGAGCGGCTCGCGATCTTGTCGATCTCGTCGAGGAAGACGATGCCGTTCTGCTCGACGTTCGCCAGCGCCTTCGCCTTGAGCTCCTCGTCGTTCACGAGCCGCGCCGCCTCCTCGTCGACGAGCAGGCGCAGCGCCTCCTTCACCTTGAGCTTGCGCAGCTTCCTCCGCCCGCCGGCGAGGTTCTGGAACATGCCCTGGAGCTGCTGCGTCAGCTCCTCCATGCCGGGCGGCGCGAGGATCTCCATCGCGGCCTGGGTGGCGGCGACCTCGATCTCGATCTCCTTGTCGTCGAGCTCGCCCTCGCGCAGCTTCTTGCGGAACTTCTGGCGCGTGCCGGACTCGTCGGCGTCGGCCGGCTTCGCGCCGAAACCGAAGTCGCGCGCCGGCGGAAGCAGGGCGTCCAGAATGCGCTCCTCGGCGGCGTCCTCGGCGCGCGCACGCACCTGGCGGGTGGCGCCTTCGCGCGCATTCTTGATCGCAATCTCGACGAGGTCGCGCACGATCGTGTCCACGTCGCGCCCGACGTAACCGACCTCGGTGAACTTCGTCGCCTCGATCTTGATGAACGGCGCGTCCGCGAGGCGCGCGAGTCGGCGCGCGATCTCGGTCTTGCCGACGCCGGTCGGCCCGATCATCAGGATGTTCTTCGGCGTGATCTCCTGCCGCAGCGGGTCGGCGACCTGCTGCCGGCGCCAGCGGTTGCGCAGGGCGATCGCCACGGCGCGCTTGGCCTTGGCCTGACCGATGATGTGCTTGTCGAGCTCGTGGACGATTTCTTGGGGCGTCATGCCGGACATGGCCGACTCCGGGAATGCGACGGTCGGGTGTGCTCGGGCACTACTCGAGCACTTCGACGACCACGTTCTGGTTGGTGTAGATGCAGAGCTCCCCTGCGATCGCGAGGCTCTTGCGCACGATCGCCTCGGCGCCGAGCTCGCTGTTCTCGACCAGCGCGCGCGCGGCCGCCTGCGCGAACGCACCGCCCGACCCGATCGCGACGATGCCGTGCTCCGGCTCGAGGACGTCGCCGGCGCCGGTGATTACGAGCGAGGTGTCGCGGTCGGCGACGCCGAGCATGGCCTCGAGCCGGCGCAGGATGCGATCGGTGCGCCAGTCCTTCGCGAGCTCGACCGCCGAGCGGAGAAGGTTGCCCTGGTGTTTCTCGAGCTTCGCCTCGAAGCGTTCGAAGAGCGTGAAGGCATCCGCGGTGCCGCCGGCGAAACCGGCGAGAATGCGGTCGTGGTAGAGGCGCCGGACCTTGCGCGCGCCGGCCTTGATGACGACGTTGCCGAGCGTCACCTGGCCGTCGCCGCCGAGCGCGACCTGCCCCCCGCGGCGCACGGACAGGATGGTCGTGCCGTGGAATTGTTGCATGGGCCGAAAGCTTACTCGGGAAGCTGTGAGCTGAGGGCGGGACCGGAGAAGTCAAGGCCCCTCGATCCCGGCTGGCGCCGGATTGACCCGCATCGCGTCGCCGGCGGCGACGCTCGCGCCGGTCACTTCCTGGGGATGATGCGCGCGACCTTCGGGATGCCCATGACCGCGAAGAGCGCGATGATCATCTCGCCCGCCCCGCGGATCACGAGCTGCTTGCCCTCGGCTTTGAGCTTCTCCAGCGCGTTCAGCAGCCGTCCCGCGTTCACGAAATCGACGCGGCGCGCGGTCGAGAAGTCGAGCACCACCGGGTTCGCCGCGGCGGCGTACGTGCCGAGGTCGGCGAAGAGCTGGTCGCTCTGCCCCGCCACCTCGCCGCTCACGTGGAACGCGTCGTCGGCGACCTGGGTGGCGACCGGCTGGGACTCGGCCATCGGCTCGGCTTTCGTCCGGGGCGGCGGCGCTTCCCACGAGGGCGGCGACACCTCGTAGGTCACCGCATAATCGACCGCCGTCTCCTCGAACTCGTTCTGCAGGCCGAGCATCTGGTAGAGCTCGAGGAGGAGGAGCCACACGCTCGCTTCTACCGACTTGTCCCCGGGCTTCGCGCTCTCGCGCAGCAGCTTGATGAGCGTGGCCTCGCCGGTCAGCCAGACGTCGCGCTTGGCGGTCTTGAAGTACTTGAGCGTGGCGAGCAGCAGCTTGCAGCCCGCCGGCTCGATGCCCTGCAGCTTTCCGAAATCCAGTCGCAGCTTGGGCTGCTTCTCGGAGGCCTTGCGCAGCTGTTCCAGCGCCGCCGCGCTCTGCGCGCCAAGCGATCCGGTGAGCGAGACGGTCGCCGCGCCGCCGGTGCGCAGCGAGGGATTCTGCTTGGGCGCCGGCAGTGCGTCGGCCCACACCGGGGGCGAGCGCTCCAGCTTCACCACGAAATCGAGCGCCCGCTCCTCGAACTCCTGCTTGCGCCCGAGGTGCTGCAGCACGTCGAACATCATGAGCCAGACCTGCAGCTTCCACGCACCGAGGTCCTCGCCTTCGAGCGCCTTCTGGATGCGTGCATGCGCTTCGGCGACCTGACCGTTCGCGAACAGAACGGCCGCTTCCTCGATCGCCGGCGGCGCCTCGTGATCGCCTTCCTCGACCTCGATGCAGAGGATCGAGTCGACGGGCTTTGAGACGCCCTTCTTCCTTGCGTCGGCGGTCTTTGCGGCCGGGGCACCGAGCCCGGGCAGGTCCGGGAAGATCGATGCCGGCGGGGGCGGGGGCTTCGGCGCCGGCGCTTTCGCGGTCGACGGGACCGCCGCCGCGGCGAGCGAGGCGAAATCGAGGCCGGCAGGCGGTGCAATCGACGCCGCCGCTTTGGGCGCAATCGAGGGCGGCGCGATGGACGCCGGCGACGGCGCGACGGACGCGGGCGGCGCTGACGGCGCAGCGGGCGTCGGCGGAACGTAATTCGTGAAATCGAGCGATTCGCCTTCGTCGTCGGGTCCTGGCGCCGCGGGCGTGCGCGGTCCCGGGGCGGCAGGCGAGGGCCGCGCCTTGACAGGAGGCTTCTCCGGCTTCTTGTCCGGTTTCTTGCCGAAAAGGGAAAAAGCCAAATCGAATCAGCAAATAAGGATTAACGCGGCGCCGCGGGCCGCTCGGGTCTTTTAGCACAGGCCGGCCGCTCGCGGCAAACCGGCATTGCGCCACACGCGACATGGGTCGCAGCCCGGGACGGGCTTATTTTACGGCGCGGGCGCGAGGCGGAAAACGACCGGCACGATTACCCAGGCCGCCACCGGGTCGGTGCCGCGACGTGCCGGGACGAAGCGCCAACTCTTCACGCTTTCGAGCGCCGCCGCGTCGAGCGCGCTCGACCCGCTCGACCGATCGAGCTCGATCGCCGCGGGGACGCCGTCGGCGTTCACGTAGACGCGCAGGGTCACCGTGCCCTGCTCGCCGTTGCGACGCGCGCTGCGGGGATAAGCCGGCGGCGGATTGTTGAGGTAGGCCGCCCGGTAGTCGGGCGGTACAAGGCTCGCCCGTTCCGGTCCGGTCGGCACTGGCGTCGCGGGCACGCTGACCGCCGGTGCCGGCGCCGCAATCTCCTGCGAACGTGCGATCTCGGTGACGGGCGGCGCGGGCGCGACCGCTGGCGCGGGATCCGCGACGCGCGGCTGCGGCGCAGGCGCCGGGGGAGCGCGCGGGCGCAGCGTCTCCGGTTTTGGGGGCGGAGGCAGGCGCGCCGTCTCCTCCGGGGGTCGCGCCAGCGGGGGCGCCTCGGCGAGCACCACGCTGAGCACCTGGGGTGGGACGATGCGGGCGTCCCGCAAGCGCGGCCCGAGCACGAGCGCGGCGGCGTGCAGCGCGACGCTCACCGCCACGCACGCGCTCAAGAGCTGCCGTTCGCGCTCGCCCCGGATCACTTCATTCGTCCCTTTCAGAACGTCCCGCGCACGCCCACCATCACCGCCCGCCGTCCGAGCGGAGCGATGTCCTTCAGGTTCGACGTACTGTAGCGAATCGTCTGATCGAGCAGGTTGGTGCCCTGGAGAAACGCTTCGAGGGCAACCACGCGACCGAGATCCAGCTTGTACGCCGCGTTGAGGAACACGTTCGCGTACCCGGGCGTCGTGGTCTGGAACTGCGGCACCCGGTTCTGCGCGGCAGCGAGGAAGCCGCCGAGGCTCGCGGTGAACGCCGCCCGCTGGTAGCCGAGCGTCGCGCCCGCCCGGAAAGGCGGAATGAACGGCAGCGGCTGGCCATTGCTGCGATCGGTCGCGTTCACGTAGTCCGCCTGCAGCTTCATCGTGAGGAGGTTCCCGCCTTCTCGCCAGACCGGGAACCCGACCTGCGCCTCGACTCCGTAGAACCGCGCCTTGACCTGCTGATAGTCGAACTGCTCGAGCGGGACGACCTCCTCGCCCGTGACCGGGTCGACGATCGGCGTCGCGTCGGGCGTGACGCTGCGGTCCTCCGGGTTGCGGAAGATCCCGGTCGGGAAGAGGCCGATGAAGTTCGAGAACGACGTGTAGAACGCGCCGACCGAACTGGTGTAGAGGTCGCTTTGCTGCTTGAGTGTCACGTCGACCGACGTCGATTCGACCTTGCCCAGGCTGCGGTCGCCGACCTCGAACGCGTTGGTCGCGAGGTGCGGCCCGTCGGCGTAGAGCTCCTGGAAGCTGGGCGCGCGCTGGGTGTACTGGAGGCTCGTCCCGAGCCCCCACTCCCTGTTGAACGCGTAGAACACGCCCGCCGCGCCGCTCCACGGCGTGAAGCTGCGGGAATCGGCGGGCAGGCCGGCTGCGGTGAACTCGTCGGCTTCAGCCTTCGTGCTGCCGACGCGCCCGCCGAAGGAGAACTTCCACGCGCCGTAGGGCAGCTCCTCGTAGAGGAATCCGGCCACGCTGTCGGTCTTGGTGCTGGGCACGAAGGCCTCGTCGCCGAGCGCCGAGAAGTCGAAGTTCGCAAGCTCCAGCCCGACCGCGCCCTGGAACGGCCCGATCTTCGCGTGCAGTGCTTCGACCCGGAGGTTGTAGCCGTTCGACTTGAACAACGTCCCGGGCTCGCCCGACTCGAACTCGGTGTGCTCGTAGTCGGTGTAGCCGTACTTCACCCGCAGCGCGTCGAGTCCCGGAATGGTGTTACGCAGCTCGCCGGCGAAGTTCCAGGCGTTCTGCTCGAGACCGATCGTCACGTCGGGTTCGGCGACCGTGCCGTAGTTGGTCTTGAACTCGCTGTAGGACAGGCCCGCGTAGCCGCGCTCGCCCAGGATCAACGACCCGCCGATGCCGTAGGACTCCGAGTCGCCGGCGCTGTTCGGCAGCCGCCCGTAGGGCCCCGGCTCGCCGCGCGCTGCTTGCACCTGCGGCGACCACGCGCTGCCCGGGATGCGGAGGTCGTGGTTGTCCGTTTTGTACAGGTCGGCGTGCAGGACGAACCGTTCGTTGCCGACGTCGACGCGCGCGCCGCCCGCGTTGAGATTGTTCTGCGAGCCGAACCGGTAACTCGCCGCGCCGCTCACCGGCTTCGCGGCCCCGGTCTCGGCGATGCGGCTGTCGATCGTGTTGACCACGCCGCCGATCGCGGAGCCGCCGTACATCACGGTCGCCGGGCCGCGCACCACCTCGATGCGCTCGACGGCGAACGGCGACAGCGCGACCGCGTGGTCGGGACTCGAGGCCGAGGCGTCGTGGATGCCGATGCCGTTGTTGAGCAGCCGGAGGTCGAAGCCCCCGAGCCCGCGAATGACGGGGCGGCTCGCGTTCGGCCCGAAGTAGCTCGCGCTCACCCCGACCTCCTGGGCGAGCGTCTCGCCGAGGGTGGGCTGGCGCTTGAGGCGCAGGCCCTGGCCCTCGAGCACGTTGACCGGGTCCACCAGCTCGAACAGGTTCGAGCCGAGCGGCGTTGCGGTGACGAACACCGGTGCGAGCGGCTGGGTCGTCTGGGCCTGCGCGCCGGCCGCGAACGACGCAGCCACGGCGAACGCCAGGCGCGTTCTCCTGAATCGCATGAAATCTCTCCCCTTGCGCCCAGTGGGCGCACGAATGCCGATCGCCGCGACGGCCGGGGGCCGAGCGGCAGCTCTATGGAGGGATGCGGCTAGCGGGAGAGGGGTGGCGCGCGGCTCGCGTAGCGCGCGAGCGCCTCGCAGGGCAGCGTGCGACTGACCGGCGGGAAATCAGGCGCGGCGATCGCGGCGCCGGGCAGGAGGGCGAGGACGGCGCGCGCGCCGAGTGCGTCGGACCCGGCGAACGCCGCATCGAGGGCGCAGCCGTAGCGCTCCTGGTGCGCGTCGCCTTCGCTCTCGTGGTGATGCAGCCCTTCGAGCGCCTCGCCGACATGGATCAGCGCATGCGCGTATGCCCCCGGCGCCGCGAGCGCGATCGCCGCGGCGAGAAAGAGGCGACCGAGGAGCCGGCGCACCGCCCGCAGCCTACTTCGAGACCTGCACCGCGTCGGTCAGGCGGTAGAAGAGGCCGTTCGCGTCGTCCTTGAGCACCGCGAGCTTGCCGCTCAGGACGATCGGATCGAAGGTGTACTTGACCGGCGTCTTCGTGCGTACCTCGACGAGCGACTCCGGGCCCCCGGGCAGGCAGAACGAGCAGGTCTGCGGCATGGCGGTCAGCACGAAGTGCTTCTGCCGGTCGCCCATCTCGAGCGGCATCATGAAGCCCTGCAGCCTGACCTCGGTGGCGTTGAGCTTGAGCACGCCATCGCTGAACTGCGGCACGACCCGGTCCTTGACCTTCACCAGCTCGACCTGGCCGAGCGTCTTCCAGGACACGACGCCCTGACGCTCCGGCAGCGGCTTGATCGCGTCGGGAGAGGCCGCCGGCGCGCCGGCGGGCGGGACGTGGCCCTGCCTGTCCGGCGGGCCCTGGCTGAATGCGAGCGCGGGGGCGGCGGCAAGGGCTGCGAGCAGGGCGATGACGGGTCGCTTCATCGAAGTCTCCGAGGTGAGGGCGCTAGTTTAGGCCAGGAGGTTGCGCGCACGCACGGAGCGTCAGTGGCGGTGGCGCATCCCGCAGTACTTGCCGATCCCGACCCCCTTGCACTCCTTGGCGAGTTGGTCGTGGCATTCCTTCTCGGACTTACCCGCCTCGAGGCATTTCGCGGCGTTCTCGTGCGCCTGGGCGAGGGTGCGGTGGTCGGCGATGTCGCGCTTGATCGCCTCCGGACTGGGCGGCTTGCCCTTGTCCTGCGCCGCCGCGGGATGGGCGAGCAGGGCTGCGCCGAGGATCGTCCACGCGAGCTTCATGTCGAACTCCCTTCAATGTATGGGGTTTCTTCAGTTCTGCGCGAGGGTCGTCGCGATGTCGGTGCGGTACGCGCGCCAGGCCGGCACCAGCCCGGCCAGGAGACCGACGCCGGCGGCCAGCGCGACGAGCCACAGCTCGCCCGGCAGCCATGCCGCGCCGGTGATCGGCGGCTGCTGCGCCGCGGCGAGCATCGCCCCGACGACCTCGGCGAGCAAGTGACCGAGCACGAGACCGATGAGCGCCCCGGCCAGCGCGAGCACGAGCGCCTCGAGCAGCACCAGCCGCATGAGCTTGCCCGGCGAGGCGCCGAGCATGCGCATCACCGCGAGATCGTAGCGCCGCTCCTCCATGGCGTTGTAGAGCGCGATGAAGATCGAGAGCCCGGCGGCGGCCACGAGAACGAGCGCGAACGCGCGCAGGACATCGAGCCCGACGCCGAGCATGCGGAACAGGCGCGCGCTCTCGTAGGCGGGGGAGGCGGCCTGCAGCACGCTCGTCGAATTGATCATCCGCGGCAGCGTCGCGGCGGCGATCGGGGTGGCGTACTGGATGAGGAGCGCGGTGATCTCCTGCTCGTCCTCGCGCAGCTGCGCGAGCACGGCCTTCGGGTCGTCGTGCTTCTCCGGATGCACGTGGACGAACCAGACGCTCTCGACGTTCGTCAGCACCAGTCGGTCGAGCACCGAGCCGGTCGGCTTCAGCACCCCGACCACCGCGTACGGATACTCGCCGTGCTCCTCCCCGCCCTCCGCGACGCCGTGACTGCCGACGAATGTTCCCCCGACGCCGAGGCCAGTGGCACGCGCGACCTGGGCGCCGAGCACGGCCTCCATCGGGGCCTGCCACAGGCGGCCGCTCGCGGGTTCGCCGCCGTAGAGGGTCACGTAATCGTGCGTGGTCCCCACGATGCGGAACCCGCGGAACGAATCGCCGAGCGCGAGCGGGATCGCGCGCTTCACCGACCGGTGCTGCGCGAGCTTCTTCGCCTCTGCGAGCGGGATGTTGCCCGCCGGCGCGTCGATGTGAAACACCGCCGACAGGATGAGCTGCATCGGGCTGCCCTTGGCCCCGGCGACGAGATCGATGCCGCGCGCGTCGCGACCCATGCGCTCCTCGATCTGGTGGCTCGCCAGCAGGAGCAGCGCGATCGTGCCGACCCCGAGCGCGAGCAGGACGAGGTTGAGCGCGGTGTTCAGCGCCCGCGCCTTCAGGTACGCGAGGCTCAGGCGCGGCAGGTTCATTCGGGCGCCCTCGCCGCGAGCTCGAGCCGCTGCGCGAACCGGCTCTTGGCGCGCTGGTCGTGCGTGGCGATCACCAGTGTCGCGCCGCACGCGGCCGCCTGCGACTCGAGGAGATCGAGCGTCGCGGCGCAGTGGCCGTCGTCCAGATTCGACGTCGGCTCGTCGGCGAGGATCACTTGCGGGCGATTCACCACCGCGCGTGCGACCGCGACGCGCTGCGCCTGTCCGTGCGAGAGCTGCGCCGGCCGTGCCTGCAGGCGGTCCGCCATCCCCACGGCCGCGAGCACCTCGCGCACCCGCGCGCGGTCCTGGGCGACGCCGGCCATGTACTGCGCGAGCGCGAGGTTCCCTTCGACGTCGAGGCTGGCGATGAGGTGAAGCTTCTGCGGGACGAAGCCGATGTGCCGGCCGCGGAACCGGTCGAGCGCCGGCCCGGAAAGTCGCGTCAGATCCTCGCCGGCGACCTCGACGCGGCCTGCGCTCGGCCGGAGCAGCCCGGCGACGATGCCGAGCAGCGTCGTCTTGCCGCTGCCGGAGGCGCCGAGGACGAGGCAGTGCTCGCCCCTGCCGGCCCGCCACGCATCGAGCGCGAGGACGATGCGTCCGTCGTATCGATGCAGCAGTGCCTCGACGAAAATCACGGGACTCGCTGGGGCTACGGCGGTCGGGGCTG